>NZ_JBSFEO010000054.1:0-79770 GCF_053594475.1 Embleya sp. NPDC001921 | reverse complement strand
CGCGCCGACGCCAGGCCGGGGAGCCCCCCGCCCCGCGCCGGCGGGGGGGGGGCGGGGGGGGGCGGGCCCCCCCCCCCCCCCCCCCCCCGCGGCCGTGTCGTCGTGGTCGCGGGGGGTGGGTCGTGACGGTTGGCCGGACCGGGGGCGAACGCTCGCCGGGTGTGGGGGGCAAGATGGGCGCCATGGCGAAGATAAGCAAAGGTGGGAACACTCCGGTACCGACCGCCGAACTCCGTGCGGTCCTGACCTGGCGCGCGGCGGGAGCGCCCGACGTGGACGCGTCGGCGCTGTTGCTGAACGCCGCCGGCAAGGTGCGCGCGGAGACGGATTTCGTCTTCTACAACCAGCCCTCCGACGCGGCCGGCGCGGTTCGACACGAGGGCAAGCGGCCCGCCGCCGACGGGGTCGTCACCGACACGATCCAGGTGAACCTGGCCGCGATGCCGCCGGACGTCGAGCGGGTGGTGATCGGCGCGTCGGCCGATGGCGGTACGTTCGGGCAGGTGCCGGGTCTGGCGCTGCACGTGGTGTCCGCGCAGGGCGGTCCGATCGCCGAGTTCGACATCGACGAGGCGTCCACCGAGACGGCGTTCCTGTTCGGCGAGTTCTACCTGCGGGGCGGCGTCTGGAAGTTCCGCGCGGTCGGCCAGGGGTACGCGTCCGGACTGACCGGGCTGGCCACCGACTTCGGCATCGAGGTCGCCGCCGACGACGCCCCGCCCGCGGCCTCCGCGGCTCCCGCGGCTCCCGCGGCTCCCGCGGTTCCCGCCCGGCCGAGTGCGCCCCCGCCCGCAGCGCCCGCGGCGCCCCCGGCCCCTCCGGTCAGCCTGAAGAAGCAGAACCTGGTCAATATGGAGAAGCGGCTCGCCGACGAGGGCCACCCGCAGCTCCTCAACCTGACCAAGCAGGCCGCCGTGAGCCTGGAGAAGCGCGGCCTCGGCGAGCACACCGCGCGGGTCGCGCTGTGCCTGGACATCTCCTACTCGATGCTGAATCTGTTCAAGCAGGGCAAGGTGCAGGCGCTCGCCGAACGGGTGCTCTCGCTCGGCCTGCGCTTCGACGACAACGCGGCCGTGGACGTGTTCCTGTTCGGCTCCCGGGGCCACGCGATCGGCCAGCTCGGGCTGGGCGAGTACCAGGGCTGGGCCGAGCGGATCCGCCGGAGCCCGGGTCTGGAGGGCTCGACCGACTACGCCGGCGCGATGCGGCTGGTCCGCAAGCACTACTTCGGCTCCAGCAAGGCGCGTCACCGGCCGTTGGCCGCCGACCTGCCCGTCTACGTCATGTTCGTCACCGACGGCCAGACCACCTCACGCGAGGCGACCCGCGAGCAGATGACCCACTCCAGCTTCGAGCCGATCTTCTGGCAGTTCATGGGCCTGGGTCGGCCGGGCGGCTTCTCGTTCCTGGAGGAGCTGGACGACCTGACCGGGCGCTACGTCGACAACGCCGACTTCTTCTCGGTGCAGGATCCGGCGAAGGTCCCGGACGATCAGCTCTACGAGATGATGACCAACGAGTACCCGGGCTGGCTCACCCGCGCCAAGGCCCAGGGCCTACTGACCTGACCGCTCCACGCGATCGACGTCGTCCCGCTCCGCTTCCGACCGGACCGGCCGGTCCGAGGCGCCTCCTCGACCCGCCGGGTCCGGCCGTACCGGCCGACCCGCTCCTCGCACCCACCGTGCGGGGAGCGCGGAGAGCACGTGCAGGGCCGCCTCCATCGGGCCCTTGCGCAGCGTGTGCCGCCAGGTCCAGCACAGCAGCAGCGTGCAGACGAAGAAGCCGATCAGCCGCTGCCAGTCCTGTCCTCCGGTGAGCGGGAACCAGCGGTCGATCACGATCAGGTGGGCGGTGTACACGGTGAGCCCCATCGCGCCGACGGCGATCAGCGGGTCGAGGACGATCCGGCCGATCCAGGCGCGGCAGACCGACAGCGTGAGGCCGAGCACGGCGAGGGCGACGCCGATCGCGCCGACGATCTCGAACGGCGTGCCGGTGTGGCCCTCGGCGACGGTCAGCCACGCCGGGTCGTTCGCCGGGACCGAGCCGACCCGGCTGTGGAGCACCTCGTACACGCCGTACGGCTCCGCTACCCGCGCGAGCCGATCGCCGGTGAACAGCTCGACCACGAGCCAGGATCCGCCGTACCCGAGCAGGGCGAGCCCGGTGCCGATCCCGACGAACGCGCGCTGCACGCCCCGGTCGGCCAGGCGCAGCCGGCCGACCGCCATCCCGGCGAACACGAACGGCAGCCACGTGAGCGCCGGGTAGCTGCCGGTCAGGAACAGCGTCTCGAACAGGTCGCCGGGACCGTGCCAGTCGTCGAATCCGGGGGCCCCGTACGCGATGCCGTCGGTGCCGCCGATCGAACGCAGCGCGTACGAGAGCATCGGCCCGAACACCGCCCAGCTGGCGGCGAGGAACACGAGCGCGCGGGTGCTCAACCACAGCGCGGGCCACGCGAACAGGAAGTAGAGGCCGTAGAAGGCCAGGATGACCAGCACGCCGGTGTCCAGGTCGGCCAGCCACATGCCGAGCGGGATCAGCAGCACGGCCCGGATCAGCACCCGGGTGACCGCGGCCGAGGAGTCGCGGTTCAGCCCGCGCAGCGGCGCTCGGCCGGACATCAGCACCAGCGAGACGCCGGCCAGGAACGCGAACAGCGCGGAGGCCCGGCCGGTGGCGCCCTGGACGAGCGTGTCCACACCGCCGTCGTACGGGTCGGGTCCGACGTGCGACGCGAACATGCCCAGGACGGCGAGCGCGCGGGCGGCGTCCACGCCGACGATCCGCGCCCGTTCGCCTCCCGACCGCGCCCCCGATCGCCCTCCCGGCTTCCCTTGCTCTCCCTGTTTCTCGCGCTCCCGGCGCTCCCCGCGCTCACCGCGCTTCTCGTGATCCCCCGCCTCGACCCGCATGCGTCCAGCGTAGGCGGGCCATCGAACTCTCGTCGGAACGGCGACGCGGCACCCGACCGGGCACCGGACCGCCACCCGACCCGGCGCCGGCCCCGCTGCCCCTGGCGGCATCCGACGAGGTGTCCGACCAGGCTTCCGGCCGAGTCGCCGACTTGAGGCCGGCGAGCCCCGCCCCGCTATTCGGCGCCGTCCGACGCCTGCGGGGCCACCCGCGCGGACTCCCCGCCGCGGCGCCGCACGGCCACCATGGCCAACGCGAGCGAAACGCAGCCGACGAACACGCTGACCACGACGGGCGTGGACAGGCCGTGCCGGACCGACGCGCCCGCCGCGCACTGGACCAGCGTCATCGGCAGCATGCCGAGCGCCGTCCCGATCACGAAGTGGCCGGTGCGTATCCCGGTCGCCGCCGCGCCGTAGCTGACCACCGAGGACGGGATCACCGGGATCATCCGCAGGACGGTGATCGGCACCAAGCCGTTGCGGGAGAGCCTGCGATCGAGTTCGGCCAGCGCCTCGCGCTTGTGCAGCCAGCCGCTGATCCGCTCCCGGCCGAGCCGGCGTCCCAGGTACAGGCTGATCACCGCGCCCAGGGTGGCGCCGACCAGGGTGACCACCGTGCCGCCGATCGCGCCGAACAGGGCTCCCGCGACCGGCGCGAACAGCGACTTGGGCACGAGCGCGGCCACGCCCAGCGCGCACACGACGGTGAAGATCGCCACCGAGGCCGGCAGCGGCCAGTTCGTCCACGCGCCGTGGTCGAGGAAATCCCGCAGCGAGTCGAGCAAGCCCCGCACGGTGTCCAACCTGCGTCCGCCCCTCGTACCCGTGTGGTGTGAATGCGCCGGATCCCGGTATGCCGACCGATCCGCTCCGAACCGTCGAAGGCGCCGTCACATCCTGGCACCCGGTCACGCCCGGGCCCCTGGCGCACATTCGGCCCATTGTACGGAGCGTTCGCGCTCCCCGTGCCGGGCCCGCCGCCGATGCGAACGATCATCGAGCGCCCCCGAAACGATCATCGTGTGACGAAGCGGATCCGGATCCTCCGGGCGAATCACTGGAGTCGGCGGGGCGTGCCGTGTTAGAAAACCTACTGACCACTAGGTTTTTGACGGAGGATCCATGACCGAGACCACCGCGACCGAGAACACCCCGGCCGAGATCACCGCGCGCACCCGCTTCCGCGCCGCGACCTGCCCCTATGAGGACGCGTCTTTGCCGATCGAGGAGCGGGTCGCGGACCTGCTCGGCCGGATGACGGTCGAGGAGAAGGCCGGTCTGATGTTCCAGACCATCGCGGTGATGGGCCCGCAGGGCAGGCTGCTGGACGACAAGGGCTTCCTGCCGTTCGACCACACGGTGCGGGAGATGATCCTCGAGAAGGGGATGAACCACTTCAACCTGCTCGGCGGCGGCCCGCCCGAGCACATCGCGCAGTGGCACAACCGGATCCAGGAGCTGGCGCTGCAGACCCGGCTGGGCATCCCGGTCACGCTGTCCACCGACCCTCGGCACCACTTCACCGACAACCCGGGCACCGCCGCGTACGCCGAGGGCTTCTCGCAGTACCCCGAGACGCTCGGCCTGGCCGCGATCGGCGACGAGGAGCTGGTGCGCGAGTTCGCCGATCTGATGCGCCGCGAGTACCTCGCGGTCGGCATCCGGCTCGCCCTGCACCCGCAGATCGACCTCGCCACCGAACCGCGCTGGTCGCGGATCAACGGCACGTTCGGCGAGGACGCCGAACTGACCGGCAAGCTGGTCGCCGCCTACATCCGGGGCGCGCAGGGCGAGACGTTGAACACCGAGTCCGTGGCCTGCATGACCAAGCACTTCCCCGGCGGCGGCCCCCAGCTCGACGGCGAGGACCCGCACTTCCCGTACGGGCGCGAGCAGGTCTACCCGGGCGACAACTTCGACTACCACCTGGAGCCGTTCGAGAAGGCGCTCGCCGCCGGGACGTCGCAGATGATGCCGTACTACGGCATGCCGATCGAGACCGAGCACGAAGCCGTCGCGTTCGGCTTCAACAAGGGCATCATCACCGGCCTGTTGCGCGAACGGCTGGGCTTCGACGGCATCGTGTGCACCGACTGGGGCCTGATCTCCGACGGGAACATCATGGGCCAGACCATGCCCGCACGGGCCTGGGGTGTCGAGCAGTTGTCGATTCCGGACCGGGTGTTGCGGGTGATCGAGGCCGGCTGCGACCAGTTCGGCGGCGAGGACATCCCCGAGCAGGTGGTCGCGCTGGTCCGGGCGGGCCGGCTCGACCAGGAGCGGCTGGACGTGTCGGTTCGGCGCCTGCTGCGCGAGAAGTTCGTCCTCGGCCTGTTCGACCACCCGTTCGTGGACCCCGCCGCCACCGCCGCGCTGGTGGGCACCGAAGCCGGTATCGCGGCCGGGCTGCACGCGCAGAGCAGGTCGATCACGGTGCTGGGGAACAAGCCGGTACCGGGGAACGGTCCGGTGCTGCCGCTGACCGAGGGCACGCGCGTGTACGTCGACGGCCTGGACCCCGAGGTGGCGGCCGGCTACGCCACCGTGGTGGCCACGCCCGAGGAGGCGGACGTGGCGATCATGCGGATCAAGACCCCGTTCGAACCGCGCGAGGGCGGCTTCGAGCAGTTCTTCCACGCGGGCTCGCTGGAGTTCACCGAGGCCGAGCTGACCCCGATCCTGGACCTGTGCGCGACGGTGCCCACCGTGGTGGACATCTACCTGGAGCGCCCGGCGGTGATTCCGGAGATCGCCGCGAAGTCCGCCGCCCTGGTGGCGAACTACGGTTGCGCCGACGCGCCGCTTCTGGACGCGCTGTTCGGTCGGGTACGCCCCGAGGGCAGGCTGCCGTTCGAGCTGCCGCGCTCGATGGC
The DNA here is from genome assembly GCF_053594475.1 of Embleya sp. NPDC001921. Lineage (NCBI taxonomy): Bacteria > Bacillati > Actinomycetota > Actinomycetes > Kitasatosporales > Streptomycetaceae > Embleya > Embleya sp. NPDC001921. Next base: position 73,973 of record NZ_JBSFEO010000054.1, on the reverse strand, counting down.
CGACGTACGCGCCCAGCGCTCGGACGTGCCCCGGGACGGCAAGGACCCGGTGTTCCCGTTCGGACACGGCCTGACGTACTGAAGTCCGCCCGACGGACCGAAAGTCCGCCCGGCGCGGCGCTGCCGCCACCCACTCCGGGTAGCGGCGGCGCCGCGCCGGGACCCGGTCCACGCACGTGTTCACACACTTGGTGGACGCGCCCGACACGCACCGGTTCACCATTGCCGCCCGCGCCTGCTTAGGGTGCTGCCATGGGTAGCGAGCGGTGGGAGGACGTAGCCCTCTCCTTGCACGCGACGGCCCGGGCACTGCGGGTCTATCGGCTCCGCGCCGTCGCGACGACGGTGATCGGTCTGGCGAGCACCGGAGCGTGGTTCGCGATCCTGTCCACGGCCGGCGACGGCGGTGACGGGGCGTGGGGCGGCTGGGGCATGGTCCCGCTCGTGGTGGGCCTGGCCGCCCTGGTGAGCGGGACCGGCGCGCTGGTGCTGGCCCGTCGGATGCGCCGTACCCTCTCGCGCCACCCGTGGGTGAACTGCTCGTGCCGCTTTCGCGACCCGGCCGACGGCGACGGCGCGTGGGGACCGCCGCTGGTGATCGGCGATCGGGCCGGCGAGGGCACGCAGTACGCGCTGACCGTGGTGTCCATGTCGCACCGCTGGTGGCACCTGCACAAGTGCGACGGCGGCGACGTGTGGTTCGCCGGCGACCCCGCGCGCGGCGGCGTGGTCTCCCCGCCCGGCGGCGAACTCCTGCTCTGGACCCGGCCGAGCCGACTCGGCCGCAGCAGCCGCCCCACCCGCCGGGCCAACCCCGCCGGCGCCTAGGACATTTCCCAGGAAACCGCCTCGACCCGCCCGAATCTGCTCATTTCACCACCCGCAGGCTGATCGGGTACCGCATCACGTCGCCACCCGCGGCCCGCGCGCCGGCGATGATGGCGCAGACCGCGATGGCCGAGTACATGGCGCCGATCAGCAGGCCGCCGAAATCGCCGAGCAGCGCCAGGAGCGGGGCCAGCACGAACGACAGCAGGCAGGTCAACTGGAAGTTCAGCGCCGCCCGGGCGTTGTCCCGGACGAACTCCGAACGGGCACCCACCGTCCTGCGGATCAGGTACGGGCCGACCACGGGCGCGCAGAAGCCGCTCCAGTGCGCGGCCGCGCCCCAGCCCCGCTCCGAACCCGGCCGCTCGGGCGGCCCCGGTGGTCGGTTCAGCCACCACTGCGGTGGTGGTCCGATCTTCGTCCGAGGCATCGGCGGCATCGGCATCTGCATCGGCATCAACAGGTCGTCGAGCAGCGCCTCGAGGTCCGCCCTGGTGCGCCCGGCCAGCGCCGAGGCCACCCGTTCCTCGAACTCGTCGGCGTTCAGCCTGCCTTCGCCGTACGCGTACTTCAGGTGTTCGATCGTTCGTTCGCGATCGGCGTCGCCGACCCGCATGTGCGCGGGCATGCCGTACCAATGGGGTGGATGAGGACCGGAGTTCGGGTGCATGCGCGGCTCCTCTCGCTCTGCACACGGCTCCATACAGCATGCGCTGTCGATGAAGCGTGGTCCATCAGGGATAACCCTTGGCCCGACCCCGAGACAACAGCCGCAGGGATGAGCCCGTCGTGTCCCGTGCCCTGTCGCGTCCGGTCAGAACAGCCGGCGCAGCAGCCGCAGCGAGCGTGCCTCCAGGTGTACGGAGCTGCCCGCCTTGGCCGCGGGCCGGTCCCGGTCGAGCACCACCGTCGCGCTGTCCAGGACCGTCCCCCACGCCGCACCGAACTCGGCCGGCGGCAGGGTGAAGTGCAGGTCTCCCTCGTGCGCGTTGATCAACAGGAAGAACGAGTCGTCCCGGATGGGTTCGCCGCGCGGGCCGGGCTCGGCGATCGCGTCGCCGTTGAGGAAGACCGAGATCGCCTTGTTGAACCCGGCCTGCCAGTCCGCCTCGGTCATCGGCCGGCCGCTCGGCGCGAACCACACGATGTCGGCCAGTGTCGCGCCGTCCACCGGCACCCCGCGCAGGAAGCGCCGGCGGCGGAACACCGGATGCTCGCGGCGCAGCCGGATCAGCATCTGCACCCATTCCAGGAACACCCAGTGCTCCCGGCCGCGTTCCCAGTCGACCCAGGAGACCTCGTTGTCCTGGCAGTAGGCGTTGTTGTTGCCGCCCTGGGTGCGGGCGATCTCGTCGCCGTGCAGCAGCATCGGCACGCCCTGGGACAGCAGCAGCGTCGCGGCCATGTTGCGCTTGGTCTTCTCCCGCAGCGCGAGGATCTCGATGTCGGTGCTCTCGCCCTCGACGCCGCAGTTCCAGGAACGGTTGTGGTTCTCCCCGTCCCGGCCGTCCTCGCCGTTGGCCTCGTTGTGCTTGTGCTCGTAGGAGACCAGGTCGTGCAGCGTGAAGCCGTCGTGCGCGGTGACGAAGTTGACCGACGCGGTCGGTCGCCGGCCGTCGTGGCGGTACATGTCGCCGGAGCCGGTGAGCCGGGCGGCGAAGTCCGGCAGCACGCCGGGTTCGCCCCGCCACAGGTCGCGCACGGTGTCGCGGTAGCGGCCGTTCCATTCGGTCCACAGCGGCGGGAAGTTGCCCACCTGGTAGCCCTCGTCGCCGACGTCCCAGGGCTCGGCGATCAGCTTGACCCGGCTGACCACCGGGTCCTGCTGGACCAGGTCGAAGAACGCGGAGAGCTTGTCCACCTCGTAGAACTGCCGGGCCAACGCCGCCGCGAGATCGAAGCGGAAGCCGTCCACGTGCATGTCGGTGACCCAGTAGCGCAGCGAGTCCATGATCATCTGGAGTACGTGCGGGTGCGACATGCGCAGCGAGTTGCCGGTGCCGGTGGTGTCCCAGTAGTAGCGCGGATCCTGTTCGGACAGCCGGTAGTAGGCGCTGTTGTCGATGCCGCGGAAGCTCAGCGTCGGGCCCAGGTGGTTGCCCTCCGCGGTGTGGTTGTAGACCACGTCGAGGATCACCTCGATGCCGGCCTGGTGCAGGCATTTCACCAGATAGCGGAACTCCTGCACCTGTTGGCCCAGCGAGCCGGTCGAGGAGTAGGCGGCGTGCGGCGCGAAGAAGCCGATCGTGTTGTAGCCCCAGTGGTTGCCCAGTCCCCGGGAGACCAGGTGCCCGTCGTTGACGAACTGGTGCACCGGCATCAGCTCGACCGCGGTGACCCCCAGCGACCGGAAGTAGTCGATCATCCTCGGGTGCGCCATGCCCGCGTAGGTGCCGCGGATCTCCTCCGGGATGTCGGGATGACGCATCGTCAGCCCTCGGACGTGCGCCTCGTAGATCACCGTGTCGTGGTACTCGTGCCCGGGTCGGTGGTCGTCGCCCCAGTCGAAGTACGGGTTGACCACGACCGAGGTCATCATGTGCGGCGCCGAGTCGGTCTCGTCGATCCGCTCCGGCTCGCCGAACCGGTACCCGAACACCGGTTGGCCCCAGTGGATGTCGCCGTCGAACGCCTTTCCGTACGGGTCCAGGAGCAGCTTGGCCGGGTTGCAGCGGATCCCCCGGCGCGGCTCCCACGGTCCGTGGACGCGGTAGCCGTAGCGCTGACCGGGTTGCAGACCGGGCAGGTATCCGTGCCAGATGCCACCGTCCACCTCGCGCAGCGCCACGCGCTCCTCGTGTCCGGTGCCGTCGATCAAGGACAGGTCGACGCCGGTGGCGACATCGCTGTACAGGGCGAAGTTGACGCCCGTTCCGTCGTAGGAGGCACCCAGGGGAAACGGGTGTCCGGGCCACAGCGTCATCGAGGCACTCCCTTCGCAGCCGGGACCGGCTTGTCGGCAAACCTGCCCGGGGCGGGGCGTGGGAACCGTTCCGATGCCCGCTCCGTCACACCGCCATGCGAATCCACGACCGTTCCACGCGCGGGGCCACGGCCCTGCCGATATTCGTGCTGACGGCGGGACTCGTCGTCACCGGTTGCACCTCGTCCGGCGGTTCGAAGCCGGATCCCGTGCGCACGGCCGCGTTGTCCGCCGAGCCGATGCGGCTCACCGCGTTCGACTCCTGCGGCGCCTTGGTCGACGACTTCCGCGCGGCGGCGCTGCGCAGGGTGGCCGAGGAGCGAGACAACGACTCGAAGTCCGGCCGGATGCCGCCCGGGGCGGTGGCGGACGCCGAGGCGCCGGCGGCCGCGCCCAGGGCGGCGGCGCCGGAGGGCCTCACCGCCGACAACGCGGCGCCGACCGCACCCGAGCACTCGACCACCAACACCCAGGAGCAGGGCGTCGACGAGCCCGACCTGGTCAAGACCGACGGCCGCCGGGTGCTGACCGTGGCGAACGGGCGGCTGAACGTCGTCGACGTGGCCACGCACCGGGTCACCGGGACGCTGGACGTGCCCGGCGCACGGGCAAGCGACCTGCTGCTGTCCGGCGACCGGGCCCTGCTCATCCTGAAGGGCACCACGAACCTGCCCAAGTCCAAGGGCGGTTCGGGCAAGATGGCGCCGATCCCGGGCGATCCGGGCGGCTCGCCCGCCATCGCCCCGGGCAATCAGGCCCGCTTCGTGCTCGTGGACCTGACCGCCGCGCCGCGGCTGATCGGCGACCTGTCGGTGGACGGCGGCTACGTCGACGGGCGGCAGATCGGCAGTACCGCGCGGATCGTGGTGCGTTCGCAACCGCGGCTGAAGCTGTCCACGGACCGGTCGCCGGCCAAGGCCAAGGATCTGATCCAGCGCTCGACCGCCGCGGACTGGCTGCCGCAGTTCACCCTCGCCGCCGGCGGCCGAACCGAGTCCGGCAACCTCGTCGGCTGCGACCGGGTCAGCCGTCCGCAGGCCAAGCCCGGCGATCCCGGGCACACCGGCACCGCGACGCTGAGCGTGTTGTCCTTCGACCTGACCCGCGATCTGGACAAGGGCGATCCGGTGACGGTGGCCGCGGACGTGGACCACGTGTACGCGTCGCAGGCCAACCTCTACCTGGCGACCACGTCCACCCGACGAAGCGTGTCGAGCGAGTCGAAGGTGGTCGGCGGCGGGCCGCCGACCACGACGACCACGATCAACCAGCTCGACATCTCCGGCAAGGGCACCCCGAAGCTGGTCGGCACGGGTGTGGTCGCCGGCTCGATGGTCAACGAGTACGCGATGTCCGAACACGGAGGCAATCTGCGGGTGGCCACCACGCTGTCGGCCGGCGACCCGACGATCCCCCGGAGCGCGCCCGGCGATCTGCCGCTGCCGCAGGGCAACGCCGGCGCCGCCGCCACGAGCGGCGCGATTCCCGATCGCGGCGTCCCGGGCAGTCCGCCGCGCGGCATCGCCCCGAGCGACCCGACCGACGCCGGGCCGAACCCGCCGTTGGACGTGCAGCCGCCGATCGCGCCGCGCTCCGCGAGCGAGTCGGTGGTCACCGTGCTGGCCCGCAGCGGCGACCGGCTGACCCCGATCGGCCGGGTGGGCGGCCTGGGCCGGACCGAGCGGATCATGGGCGTGCGCTTCGCGGGCCCGATCGCGTACGTGGTCACCTTCCGGCAGACCGACCCGCTGTACACCCTGGACCTGAGCGACCCGCGCAACCCCAAGGCGGTCGGCGAGCTCAAGATCAACGGCTACTCGGCCTATCTGCATCCGATCGCCGACGGACGGCTGATCGGGGTCGGCCAGGACGCCACCGACTCCGGCCGGCGGCTGGGCACCCAGGTGTCCCTGTTCGACGTGAGCACGTTGGCGAACCCGACCCGGGTCGCGCAGGTCGCGGTGCCGGGGGCGAACTCGCAGGCCGAGCAGGACGCGCACGCGTTCCTGTACTGGCCCAAGGACGGCACCGTGGTGGTGCCGGTGAACGGTTCGTACAGCGTCTCCGCCCAACCGCGGATCGCGCCGGGCGAGAAGTCCCCGATGGCCGTCGGCTCGTACGCGCTGGTGTTGCGGATCGAGGGCAGTCGGATCGTCGAGGTGGGTCGGGTCACGCACCCGAACGCGACCATCCGGCGCTCGCTGGTGGTCGGCACCGAGCTGTGGACCGTCTCGAACGCGGGGATCTCCGTCGACCGGCTCGCCGACGTGCGGCAGGTGGCCTGGATCCCGACCGCCTGAGCGTCCCGCGCGGCGTCCGGGCGGGCCGGTCTGGTATACCCGGGAGAGCTGATCTGACAGACCATCAGAAACGACCGGGAGCGCATATGGCGGCCACCGTCTTCACCGACCTCCAGCAGATCAAGGACTCGGTGGGCAAGCACCTCGGCCACAGCGAGTGGCTGGAGATCACCCAGGAGCGGATCAACCTGTTCGCCGACGCGACCGGCGACCACCAGTGGATCCACGTGGACGTGGAGAAGGCGAAGGAGGGCCCGTTCGGCGCGCCGATCGCGCACGGCTACCTGACCCTGGCGCTGTCCAACCTCTTCCTGCCGCAGATCCTCGAGGTGCGCAACATCTCGATGGGCGTGAACTACGGCGTGGACAAGGTGCGCTTCCCGGCACCGGTCCCGGTGGGTTCGCGGGTACGCGGCGGCGCGGAGATCGTGGCGGTGGCCGACATCACCGGCGGCATCCAGGTGACCGTCCGGATCACCATCGAGATCGCCGACGCGGCGAAGCCGGCGTGCGTGATCGACTCGATCAGCCGCTACCTGGCCTGAGCGCGGGGCGGGTGCGGCGCGACCCGGCACAGCCGGGCCGGGCCGCACCCGCCCCGCGAACGTGTGTCCGCGAACGTGTGCGCGAACGTGCCGCGCCGGACGGTCCGTGTCCCGGTCCGTCCGGCGTCGGCACGCCTACGCCCGGGGTTCGATCACGACGCAGCGGGTGCGGCTGTAGATGGTCGGCATGCACTTGTTGCAGTGGATGCACAACGACCTGGTTTCGCGTTCGGCCGCGATCCGGTTGATCAGGTCCGGCTCGCGCAGCACCGCGCGGCCCATCGCGACGAACTCGAAGCCCTCGGTCATCGCGAGGTCCATGGTGTCCCGGTTGGTGATCCCGCCGAGCAGGATCAGCGGCAGCTTCAGCTCGGCCCGGAACCGCCGTGCGGAGGCCAGCAGATAGGCCTCCTCGTACGGGTACGAGCGCAGGATCCTGTTGCCGATCAGCTTGACCCCGAGCCGCTGCGGCTGCGGGAAGGTCGCGGCGAACTCGGGCACCGGGGCGTCGCCGCGGAAGAGGTACATCGGGTTGAGCAGCGAGCTGCCGGCGGTCAGCTCCAGCGCGTCCAGCGAGCCGTCCTCCTCCAGCCAACGGGCGGTACGGATGCTCTCCTCCAATCGGATGCCGCCCGGGACGCCGTCCTCCATGTTGAGCTTGGCGGTCACCGCGATCCGATCACCCACCGCGTCGCGCACCGCCCGACAGACGCCGCGCGCGACCTTGGCCCGATTGGCGAGCGAGCCGCCGTAGGCGTCCTCGCGGCGGTTGAGCTTGGGGCTGAGGAAGGCGCTGGCGAAGTAGTTGTGGCCGAGGTGGATCTCCACCGCGTCGAAGCCGGACTCGATCGCGATCAGCGCGGCGTCGGCGTGCGCGCGGGTGATCCGGGCGATGTCGGCCTCGGTCGCGGCACGCGTGACGCGCATGCCGAGCGGGTTGAACATCCGCCCCGCGGACAGCGCGGGTCGCCCGTTGGACTTGGCGTTGGCCACCGGGCCGGCATGGCCGAGCTGGGCCGAGACCGCCGCGCCCTCGGCGTGCACCGCGTCGGTGAGCCGGCGCAGTCCCGGCACCGCCTCGGGGCGCATCCAGATCTGGTGCCGGTCGGTGCGGCCCTCGGGGGCGACCGCGCAGTAGGCCACGGTGGTCATCCCGATGCCGCCCGCGGCCGGGCGGCGGTGGTACTCGATCAGGTCGTCGGTGACCAGCGCGTCCGGAGTGGCCCCCTCGAAGGTCGCGGCCTTGATGATCCGGTTGCGCAGCGTGAGCGGGCCGAGCTTGGCGGGGGCGAGGACGTCGGGTATCACGGGGCACCTCGTTCTGTACGTGCGGTCCGGGACGGACCGGGCGAGGACGGGTCGGCGGCGCGCGGGGCGTCGAGGCCGGCGGTGACGAAGCCGGCGACGGCCGCGGCGGCGGGCGGCGCCACGAACACGTCGGCCACGGGTTGGCCGTAGAGCTGGAGCAACAGGTCGAAGGCGAGCCGCCAGCGGTCCGTGATCTCCCGGGCGCTCAGGTCCGGACGCGCCGCGGCCAGCAGTTCGCGCCAGGGTCCGTGCCGGAACCAGGGGTCGTCCCAGGGCAGTTCGGTCCCGGAGAGCACGGTGCGGGCGAGCAGTTGGAGCAACATCGGCCCGTTCGGCTCGCGGGCCAGCCGGTCGAACGGCTCGACGATGATCGTGACCACCTCGCCGACCGTGGGCGTCCACCCGGCCGCGCGGGCGCGGTCCAACTCGGCCAGCGGTCCGGCCCACAACGGCCCGAGGCGCTCCTGTAGCAGCGCCACCACCAGGTCCCGTTTGGAGCCGAAGTGGTAGTGCACGGCGGCCGGATTCATCCCGGCGGCGGCGTTCACCGCCCGGACGGAGACCTTGTCGTAGCCCTGGGTGAGAAAGAGCCGTTCGGCCTCGTCGAGCAGCCGGGCCCGCGATCGCGCTGTCACGGCAGGCACGAAACCACGAAGCGCCGACATTTTCAATCACTGATTGAATCGGCGATCGAAAAAGCGGACGCCGCGGAGCGGCACGCGTGCGGCCCGACGGCCCGAGGAGCTCGACCGGGCCGGGCGGTGGGCGCGCGGCCGTTCGGCGGACGGGCGGTCGGCGCGGGCCGGGCGGCGGGGAGGCGGCGTGCGGGGCAGCGGCGTGCGGGCCGGGCAGCGGCGCGCAGGTCGGCCGGCGCGCGGGTCGATCGGCGGATCGCGCACGTCGCCCGCCCGGCGGCTCGCCCGCTCACTCCAGCGGCACCACCAGAACCGGGCAGTGCGCGTGTTCGATCGCGGTGGCCGCGACGTGGCCGACCCAGTGCCGCAGCGGGCCTCGGCGATGCCGGACCCCGACCACGACCAGCGCACTGCCCACCGAGGCCTCCACCAGCGTCCCGGCCGCGTCGGCCATCACCGAGTCCGCGCGCACCTCGACCTCGGGAAACCGCGCCCGCGCCTGCCCCAGCGCACCCGCCAGCGCGGTCGCGTGCACTTCGGAGACCGCGCGCATGTCCGCCTCGCTGGGCCCGGCGAGCCCGGCGTAGCCGGGCCAACTCCACGCGTGCACCGCGTGCACCGGCAGGCCCCACGCCCGAGCCGCCTCGAACGCGGCCCGTACCGCCCGCTCGTCACCGTCGCCCTGGACGCCCAGCAGCACGTCCGCCCCGCCCGGACCGGTCCCGGCCGGCGCCCCGTGCTCGCCGCGCACGATCAGCAGCGGGCACGGCGTGCGCGCGGTCAGGAAACGCGAGACCGAGCCGAGCAGCAGGCCGGCGAAGCCGCCCCGGCCCCGCGATCCGGCGACCAGCAACACCGCGCCCTCGGCCGCCGCGAGCAGCGCGTCCCCGGGCAGCCCGAAGCCGACCCCGGCCTCCACGACCAGGTCCGGATGGCGCCGCAGCGCCGCCGCCGCCGCGTCCTTGACCAGTTCCTCGGCCGCCCGGCGGGTGTCCTCGTTCGGTTCCACCGGCTCGAACCCGGGGGTGGCCATCGGCACCCGGATCGCGTGCACCACGCGCAGCCGCGCACCGCACCGGGCGGCCGCCTCGGCGGCTCGGGCCACCGCCCGGTCACCGTGTTCCGAGCCGTCCGTGCCCACGACCACCAGCGGCGTCACGACCGCGTCCGGGTTCGCCATGCCTGCCTCCACTCCGTCCTCGTTCGGCGCCGGGCCCTCGTCCGGCAGCCGCGCCCTCGTCCGGTCCGGCGCCCGTTCGGCCGGGCCCGGACGGCGAAGACCGGCCCGGCGGACCTGCCGCCGAGCCGGTTTCGGGTGACCGCCGCGATCAGAAGTTCAGGTTGCTCAGCAGGTTCGCGACGCTCTTCCCGCTGCTGTGGATGCTCGGCGCGATCGAGGTACTGGCGAGGTAGAACCCGAGCAACGCGCACACGATCGCGTGCGGGATTCGCATGCCGCCCTTGCGGATGAAGATGAACACGATGACGCCGAGCAGGACGACGGTGGAGATGGACAAGGCCATGGGGGTGACTCCTCGGGAGGGCGCGCTCGGGAGCGCAGGGGACGGAACGGCCGCACCGATTTCGGGACAGCGCGAGACGAGTGCCGGTGGGACGGCGGCATTTGTGTGCTTTTGTCACCGGCACAAAAACTAACAGAAAGTGTCTATAAAGTAGCAAAACGTCACGCTTTCGCACGGCGAGTCGCGCTCCGTGACCACGTGCCCGGCGTGTCGACGGCGGGTCCGGGGCCGCGCGCGGGTCGAGGGCCCGGTCCACGGCGTGTCCGGGGCGTCCCGGGGCGTCCGGGGCACCCGGGGGCGTCCGAGAGCCGTCCCCGCGCGTCGACCGCGCGAGCGCGTTCGCCGCGACATTCCCGCCGCAACGCCCCGATCGCTCTTCCCGACCCATCCGAGCCGTGGAATTCTGACCGCGCCCGCGCCCCCCGTCAGCACCACTGCCGGAAGGTCAGCCCGTGCCCGAAAAGATCGACAGCGCCGTCCCGAACGCCACCGCGTTCGACGTCTACAGCCCCGACAGCTACGCGGCGGGCATCCCGCACGCCACGTTCGCCCGAATGCGCCGCACCGCGCCCGTGTACCGCCACGCCGATCCCGAACGGCCGGACGGCTTCTGGGCCGTCACCCGGCACGCCGACGTGGTCCGGGTGTCCCGGAATCCGGAGATCTTCTCGTCGCGCGAGCGGCTGTCGCTGCTGGGCGAGCCCGAGGGGGACATGCTCGACACCCAGCGGCTGATGATGCTCAACATGGATCCGCCCGAGCACTCCCGACTGCGCAACATCGTCAACAAGGGCTTCACCCCGCGCAGCACGCTGACCCTGGAGGCCAAGGTTCGCGAAGCGTGCGAACGCATCGTGGCGACCGCCGTCGACACCGGCGAGGGCGACTTCGTGGCGATGTGCGCGGCCGAACTGCCGCTCGTGGTGATCGCCGACCTGATGGGCGTACCCCAGGTCGACCGGCACCGGCTGTTCGAGTGGTCGAACAAGCTGGTCGGCGAGGCGGACCCGGAGCTGCGCCAGGACGCGGGCGAGGCCGAGCAGGTGCAGATGGAGATGTTCGGCTACGCGGACGCGCTGGGCGCGGCCCGGCGCGCGTGTCCCGTGGACGACATCGTGTCCAAGCTGGTGTGCCCCGACCGCGACGGTCAGGAGCTGACCGCGCTCGAGTTCGACCTGTTCTTCATGCTCCTCGCCGTGGCCGGCAACGAGACCACCCGCAACGCAATTTCCGGCGGCATGCTGGCCCTGATCGAGCATCCCGAGCAGTGGGAGCGGCTGCGCGCCGACCCGGCCGGCCTGGCCGGCACCGCCGCCGACGAGATCGTCCGCTGGGTCAGCCCGGTCAACGCGTTCAAGCGCACGGCGGTACGGGACACCGAACTGAGCGGGCAGCCGATCGCGGCGGGCGACAAGGTGGTGGTCTTCTACGCGTCCGCCAACCACGACGAGGACGTCTTCGCCGACCCCTACCGCCTGGACATCGGGCGCGATCCGAACCCGATGCTCGGCTTCGGGGGCGGCGGGCCGCACTTCTGCCTCGGCCGGCACCTGGCCCGGCTCGAACTGGAGATCATCTTCCGCACCCTCGCGGAACGGGTCGAGCGGGTGGAATCACTCGGCCCGGCGCGGCGGATGCGCTCCAACTTCCTCAACGGCATCAAGGACATGCCGGTCCGGATCCACCCGGCCTGAGCACGCCGCGGCCGGCCCGACCACCGGTCGGGCCGGCCGCGCGCACCGGGGACACCACCCGATCAGGTCGTGGGCACCTCGATGTCGGTCTCCAGCCGGCGGCGCTCCCGCAGCCCCTGGGTGATCGGGTGTCCGTCGCCGAGCTTGCGTCGACACGCGCGCTCGACCCGGACGAACCACTCGCGGGACTCGTCCGCCAGACCGATCTCGCCCAGACTCTGCACCCGGTTGCAGGCCGCGACCAGGGTGTGCGGGTGGTCCGCGCCGAGCAGCACCTCGTAGCGCTCGTAGGTCACCCGGTCCAGCTCCGCGCACTCGTTCGTCTCGCCCGCCTGATACAGGTTGTTCGAGTGGTTGAGCGCCGCGGCGAGCGTGAACGGGTGGTCCTCGCCCAGCGATTCGCGCAGCCCCTCGTGGCACCTGCGGCCCAGCGCCATCGCCTCGTCGTGCCGACCGATCGCCCGCAGGTAGGTCGAGAGGTTGCTGCCGCAGCCGTAGGTGAACGGGTGCTGCGCGCCGAACTGCTCGCGGTAGCCCTGGTAGGCGTCCTGGGCGAGTTCGAGCGCCTGGTCGTCGTTGCCCATCGCGTGGTGGTCGGCCGCGAGGTTGACCGCGCAGGCCAGCATGTCGGGATGGGTGGGGCTGAGGTAGGAGCGGTACTTCTCCAGCGTGTCGCTGTCCAGGGAACGGGCGTAGCGCGCGTCCCCCGTCTGGCGAATGGTCACCGCGAGGTTCTTCGAGGTGCGCAGCGCGTCCCGGGTGCGGCCGATCGCCTCCTCGCGGGCCAGCGTCGCCTGCAGAACCGCCCGTGAGCCCGGGTAGTCGCCCAGTTCGCGCAGGTCCTGGCCGACCTGGTTGGCCAGGTAGCAGGTCCTCGGGTGGTCCTCGCCCTGGTTGCGCCGACGCAGGTCGTACGCCGCCTGGTGCACCTCGCGCGCCTCCTCCAACCGGCCCATCAGGCGCAGCGAGACGCCCAGGTTGTTGGCCGCGAGCAGGGCGTCGTTGGTGTCCTCGCCGAAGACCTCGCTGAACCGGCGGTAGTTGTCCCGGTCGGATTCCAGCGCGGTCTGGAAACGACCGAGCGAGCGCAGGTCGCCGCCGTAGCCGCGCCCGGTGATCAGGGTGTGCGGGTGATCGGGGCCCAGCGTCTCGCGCTGCAGCTCCAGGGTGGACCGGTCCAGGTCGTACGCCTTGCGGTAGCGCCCCTGGGAGCGGTAGACGTTCGCCAACTGCGTGCACATCCGCAGCGTCAGCGCGTCGTGCCGGCTGAACGCCGCCCGCCAGCGGTCCAACGCGATCTCGGCGATGTACTGGGCGAACTCCCAGTCGTTGGACCGCCAGGCGAAGCGCACCTGTTCGACGATCCAGCGGCGTACGGCCTCCGAGTCGCTCTCCAGCGCGCGCGAGGGCACCAGGTGCTTGTAGAGCTCGTCGTACGTCTCCTGGTTGCCCGGGTCGTCCACGTCGCCGGGGGCGTTCGCGGCCAGGATCTCCAGGGCCCGCTCCCGGCGCGCCCGGTTCACGTCCGGCGCCATCTGGTCGCGCAGTACGGCCTGGACCAGCCGGTGCACCTGGATGGTGTCCGCGCCCCGGTCCACCCGGGCCAGCGCGTACCGGCCGAGCTGCTGGAAGATCCTGGGCAGCAGCAGGGTGTCGCCGAGCGAGCTGTCCACCTGGGCGAGTTCGCGCAGCACCTCGCGCGAGCGCAGCAGGCGCATCGAGATCGAGTCCGGCGACAGGTAGGCGCACAGCTCCAGCAGGCGCACCGCGGCCGGCTGGCGCTCCTTGAGTTCGTCGAGCGAGACGGTCCAGGTCGCGGCGGCCGTGGTCGGGTAGTCCGGCGGCTGGCCCTCCTCCAGGATCGCGGTGACGCGCGTGTTGACCCGCTCCAGGTATTCCTCGACCTGCATCGCCGACTCGGCGAGCCAGGCACCGGCCTGTTCGACCGCCAGCGGCAGGTCGCCCAGCGCGGTGGCCACCTTCTGCGCGTCCGCCTCGGTGAGCGTGGGCACCCGGCGCTGGAGCAGCGCGACGCTCTCGTCCCGGCGGAAGACCGGAACCTCCAACGGGCGGGCGCTGCGCGCCCACAGGTCGTTGCGCGAGGTGACCAGGACGTGCCCGTTGACGCTGCCCTGGGGCATCAGGTCGGCCAGCGACGCGGGCTCGTCGGCGTTGTCGTAGATCACCAGCCAGCGGTCGTACGGCTCGCCGTGTTGCAGCGTCTGCAACACCGTGGCCGCCGCGTCGCCGACGTTCTCGCCGGTGGGCAGGTCCAGTCGGCCGCCGAGCCGGGCGAGTTGGGCGGCGACGCCCTGGGCCTGCTCGGCGGAGACCCACCAGATGACGTCGTAGTCCGCGGCGAAACGGTGCGCGTACTCGAGCGCGACCTGGGTCTTGCCGACACCGCCCAGGCCGTGCAGCGCCTGGGGCAGTACGGCGGTGGCGCCCTTGGCGAGCTGGTCGCGCAGGCGTTCGAGAATGTCGTCGCGGCCGGTGAACGCCGAGTGCCGGGGCAGCAGGTAGGACACCTTCGGCTTGGTGCCGGGGAACCTGGGGCCGTCCGCGGGCGGCGCCTCCGAGGAGGGTCGGCCGAACGCGGTCAGCAGCGCGTCCCGGCAGCTCTCCTCGGACAGCGAGGACAACATGACCGTCTCGCCCACCCCCGGGTCGCTGTCGAGCACGTCGTCCACCCGCAGCGTGACCACGCTCATCCGGTCGACCGCCGCGAGCCGGCGCAGCGCCGTGCGCATCGCGCTCCAGGTCGGGCTGCTCAGCGAGTCCGCCGAGGAGACCACCACGATGCTGTCCACGTCGCGCAGCTTCTCCAGCGGCGTGTCGCAACCACCGGTGCCGACCACCTGGGCGCCCGAGGCGGTCAGTTGGGCCCGCACCCAGTCGACCCACATCCGGTCCCGGGCGCTGTAGAGGATCCGCACGGTCACCGGGGCGGTGTAGCGGATGCGCTCGAAGCGGCGCAGTTCGCGGCGGCGGTCGACCTCTTCGATCGGGTTCAGTCGGCTGATCGCGCCGTCGGTGAGCACGCCGGTCAGCCGCTCGTACGCGCTCAGCAGGCTGCCTTCCTGGAGCGGTCGGTCGCCCAGGGTGGCCAGGGTCTCCTCGTAGGCGTAGAACGCCTTGTACGGGATCTCCACCTCGCCCCAGTACTTGGCCCGTTCGGCCTCGGACCGATCCGCGACGAATTCCGCGAAGCGCTCGCGGGCGTGGTCGCGGCCGGCTTCGAGCTTGTCCTTCTCGTCGTCCTCGACGCGCATCGGGACGGGCAGGATGCGCAGCGGGCGATCGGCCTGTCGGGCGATCGAGCGGGCCACGTTGACGCCGCCGTCGATGGCCTGTTCGTTCAGGGTGAAGCCGTCCACCACGACGTCGGGCAGCAGCGTGGTGCAGATCCCGGCGATGTCGTTGAGGCCGGTACGGCTGTCGATCAGCGCGTAGTCGTAGGACGCGCGCATGTCCTCGCGCAGGGCGTCCAGGAAGCCGATGCCGTGCGGGCTCTCGCAGAAGTCGGCCCAGTTGAAGCCGGCCAGCGTGGCGGCGTACTCGTGGTTCTGCCGGCCCGGACCCAGGAAGCGGATCAGGCCGCCGTCGGGGAAGTCCCGGTCGACCTTGACCGCGCAGCCGTCCACCCGGCTCTCCGCGATCCGGGCCGCCTCGATCATCGCGTCCGTGCTCGCGTCGGAGCCGACCACCTTGGCGAACGCGCGGATCATGTCGAGCACGCCGCGCGTGTCCTCGAGCCGCTTGTCGATCAGGTAGGGGTGGAAGTAGCGGTGCAGGCCCGGTGATTCGAGATCCCAGTCCACGACGAGCACGCGCTTGCCTCGGGAGGCCAGGATCCAGGCGACGTTGGCGAGGGCCATCGTGCGCCCGGTGCCGCCCTTGTACGAGTAGAACGTGACGACGCTTCCCGGCGGGTTGTCGCTCATCGTTTCAGTGCTCCTCAACATCGCCACCGGGTCCCCACAGCAACGGGCGGCGAGGGTTGTGTCGGGCCGTGATCCAACGGGGTCGGGCGGGCAGGTCCGCGCCGGTGCGCGCGTGCGGCGGCAGGGTCCGGGCGGCGGTCGCGAACGGCGCGGGGCCGGCGGCCGAGACCCGCGCGGCGGGGCTCGGCCGGGTGCGCACGGTCGGGAAGAGTTCGCGCGCCTCGGCCGGCGGCAGCGGGCGCAGCGGGACGCGGTTGACCTCGACCACCACGCGGGCCAACTCGGCGATCAGGCGCAGGTAGTCGGCCGAGTGGCCCTCCAGCCGCATCAGGTCGAACAAACCCTGCCGGGCGTAGATCGGACCGAAGTCGTCGTCGGCGCCCAGGTCGGGGGTCGGCTGCTCGCCGGGGTGGGGCTCGGTGGCCCGCCAGCGCACGGTGACCATCGCGTCCAGGTGTTCGCCGGTGCGGACCCGGTGGCCGCGCACCCGCTCGGCCATCACCGCCCATTCGCGCATGGCGTCGGGATCGGCGAGGTAGTCGGGCGACGCCAGCACCACGGCGGCGGGAACCGAACACGCGGCCGACGCGTCGGGTGGGGCGCCCGGATCACGATCGCCGCAGGGCGACAGCAGTCCGCGCGCGCCGTTGCGACCGGACGCGCGAGCGGAGACCGCCTGTTCGAGGTCGGCGTGGAAGCGCTCGACATAGGCACGCTCGTCCCCGCACGACCGACTCGTGAAGAAGACTGGTGTCATCTCGACCCCTGGTGTCGGCGCTTGGTCGCGACGTGCGGTGGATTGCCCTCCCCGACCGTCACTCGTTGTTCCCAGGCTACCCGAGTCCATCACTCGAAGTTACTCCTCGTTACATCAGGTAATCTCATGTTCATCTCTCGTTTCGTATCGCTCCACTCGTGCCGACTGCCCGCCCGCCAAGGCCGCGCCACCTCGATCGCCATTGCGTTCGACCCACGCCCGACGGCCCGATCGCACCCGTTCGGCCGCGTGTCGTGCCGCCTCGGCGGGTACGTCCTCGTGCCGCCACGATGTGACGGTGCCCGCCATGGCCCGCACCACCCGTTCGCCGTCCGGGGTCAGTTCGCCCGACTCGCGCAGCGTGTCGATCGCCTCGGCGACGTGCGCGCGGTGCACCGCGAACTCGGCCTGTGCCCGATCCTGCTCCTCCCTGTCCGCGATCTGCCGGCGAACCCGCCAGAAATCCGCGATCCCCAGGTGCGCGTAGGCACCCTGCAACAGCGCCCCCACCGGTCGGGGATCCAACCGCCAGGGCGCCCGATACCGGACCGCCGAGCGCACCGAGAGATTCGTGATGTCCTGTATCGCGCCGAGCTTGTTGTGCTGGAATTCGTGAACCAGGGTGACGGCCAGCGTCGTCGGACCCACCTCGGGCGTGAGCGCCAGGCCGCCGAACGCGTACCGGGACGAGGAACTGAAGCTGACTCCCGGCCCGCCGACGACCGGAACCAGCGTGGACAGCGCCGCCGTCAAGGCACCCGCGTAGGCTCGGTGAGAGTGTGCCAGCTCACCCCATGCGGACGCGAAATTCCTTTGTAGCAAGGATACTTGGCGTGCGCTCAACCGGGCGGTCGGTTGCCAGCGGTGCACGTCCCGATAGGGGTCGACGTCCTCTATCGCCAAGGTCGCGGTCAGGCCCGCGGCGGTTGCGGAACACCTGCGGTTGAGCTGTCGGCGGGCGACCGGCCGCCCGCCCGTCGACCAGTGCCGTCCGGTCAGCGCGATCCGCCCCGGGTCGCCGGCCACCCGCACCCGGCCCAGCGTGGGCAGGTGGGCCCAGCCGCCGACGGTGTGCAGTTCGACCCGGCCGGGCGGGCCGTGCTCGGGGTCGGCGCGCAGCGCGGCGGCGGCGGCGATCGCCCCCAGGTGGCCCAGGAGTCGATCCAGCTCGGCGGGCGACGCGTCGGGGTCGGCGTCACCCAGCCGCAGCAGGCAGCGCATCGCCCACGCGCCGGTGTAGGGATGCATCAGCACCGTCCTGGCCGCGTCCGGCGCGGTGCGCTGCACGTGCGCGAGCAGGTCGAGGGCGTCGGTGAGGTGCGCGGTGCGCGCGTGCGGCAACCGCTCGCGGGCGGTGGCCACCACCGCGTACACCTGGAGCAGTCGGCGGCTCTCCTGCGCCCGGGCCAGCGCGGACACCGCCTCGAAGTCGCCGTGCCCGGCGGCGAGTCGGTCGAAGGCCGCCCCACCGAGCCGATGCGTGCCGATCATCCGCGCCTCCCCGTCCCGGCCACCAGGGCCCGCACGTCGGCCCGCACCCGCGCTCCGACGTGGTCGATCAGCGCGCGCAGGTCGGCGCAGTACACGGACGGGTTGTCGAAGCCGTTGTCCGGGCGGTACCGATGCGCCCGCAGACCGCCGCCGCAGGTGCGCACCACCGGGCAGCGCCGACACGCGGCGCTCAGCCCGGCCGCACCGGCTCCCGCGCGGTCGTACGCCGGCGCGGCGAGCACCGTCGCCGGGTCGTGGTGGAAGACGTCCAGGCCGGTGGCCGCCGCACCGTCGTAGGCGGCCTTGAGCGAGTCCTCGCGCTCGAACGAGCCGTCGGTCTCGATCACCACCGAACCCGGCGGCCCCAGACCCAGGATCTCGCTCCGCACCGACCGGCCCAGGATCAGATCCACCAGGTCCTCCAGGATCCGTACGCGCGTCTCGCGCACCGGCGCCCGATACCAGCGGTCGAAGACCGCGATCAGCCAGCGCGCGTAGGGGGTTTCGTCCGCTCCGCCGCCGGGGGGTGGGAACTCCCAGGTGGCGTGCGGCAGGAGCAGGTCGATCATCGGGGGCGCGTGCGAGAGCAGTTCCTCGTAGGTGGCCACCGGATCGTTCCGCAGGTCGATCGTGCACAACAGGCCGCCGTACAGGGGCCGGTAGCGCTCGCGGCGCAGCAGGGCGACCGCCCGCACCGCCTCGGCGTGGCTGCCGCGCCCGTCGGCGTGCCGGCGGTGTCGGTCGTGGGCGCGCGCGTCGCCGTCCAACGAGACCCCGACCCGGATCCGGTGCGCCGACAACACCTCGGCGCAGCGCTCGTCCAACCGGACGCCGTTGGTCTGCATGGTGAACCGCAGTTCGGCCACGCCCGCCACCGCGGCGCGCAGGTCGCGCGCGATGGCGTCGATCCGCTCCGGCCCGGCGAGCAGCGGTTCGCCGCCGTGCAGCACGATGTCCAGGACCGGCAGGCCGAACCGCCGCGCGTGCGCGCGCAGCCGGCCGCCGAGCGCGTCCACGGTGCCGGCGGCGATCACCCGGGGGCGGTCCCGCCAACTCCGATCCCGGAGTTCGTACACGTAACAGTGATCGCACGCGAGGTCGCAGCGGGAGGCGATCTTGACCACGAATTGTCGAAACGGCGTCGCTTCGCTCATCGGCCCTCCCGTGCTCAAGCCCCGGCGGCGCCGCTCCCGCCCGCCCGGGGATCGTCGTCGCCGGCGGGCCCGCTCGCGTGGGCGGCACCGGCCGCCTCCACGGGGACGGGGTCGACCACGCTCTGGAAGCCGGCGACCACCGCCTCCGAGGGCTCCTCGGACTCGTGGATCAACCGCCGCAGCGCGGACGCGAGCACGGATGCCGGCAGGTCGTCGAGGTCGTCGAGACAGAGCCCGTCGAGGTCGGGCAGGGCCGACTCCACGTCACCGCGCTCTCCTTGCACCGCAGGTCCCCCGTTCTCCCGCGTCGCTCGGCCGTCCGATTTCCCCCCGCACGGCCGG
The DNA here is from genome assembly GCF_053594475.1 of Embleya sp. NPDC001921. Taxonomy (NCBI): domain Bacteria; kingdom Bacillati; phylum Actinomycetota; class Actinomycetes; order Kitasatosporales; family Streptomycetaceae; genus Embleya; species Embleya sp. NPDC001921. The sequence continues at coordinate 54,529 of NZ_JBSFEO010000054.1, read as the reverse complement.
CGTGTGCCGCTCGCGCGTGCCGTCCGGGTGAAACCCGTACATTCGAGTGCGGAACGTATCGCCACGATTACACAAGCCTTCCTATACTAGCCGGGCCGGGTCGGCCTGCGCGATGCTCTGTGTGGGCAGAGTCGTACACACGAACGGCCGGCATGGGGACGGCACTTGCCAGACCCGCCGTTCCGGCGCGTGGGTGCCACTCGGCCGTCCTTCGTACGGTGCTCGATCCCGGGGGTCGCTTGGTGGACTACGACTTCTTCACGAGTCACGTCGCCGACCGCGATCCCAAGTGGGCGGCCCGCTTTCACGACGACGTCGAGGCCGAACTGCGGCGCGGGAGGGACCGGGTGCGCGCGGCGATCCGGTTGCAGCCGACCTTCGGGCCGATCCAGGTGCCGGACGGCGACCCGCCCGCACAGGCGCGCGCGATGGTCGCGCTGTGCTCGGACGACTACTTCGAGGACCTGGACTGCGGGCGCGACTGGGCGGTGTTCACCGACCGGTTGCGTCGACACGAGTCGATCGTCGGCGTCGCGCCGCCGAATCTGATCGCCGTGCCCTGGACCACCCTCGAACAACCGCCGCCGGCCGCCGTGGGCACGATCGAGTGGCCCGCCGGGATCGCCGGACCGAGCCGCGGCCCGGGCGTGTTCGACATGCTGCGGCTGGGCGGCATCCGCGACCTGGGGTACGTGCGCGCGGTGCGCGCGGTCGCCGATCGGGTCGCCGAGGCGTTGCGCCACCGGCTGGCGCCGCTGACCGTCGTCGAGGCGGACGAGGTCGAGCCGATGTTCGGCAGCCACGAGGCCGGGACGCGCACGCTGCCCGAGGCGCCGCGCCGATTGCCGATCCTGGAGCCGGTCCCCCCGGCCCGCACCGACCTGGTGATCAGCTACGTGGGCAACGACCTGGCCTGGGCGGACTGGGTCAGCGAGGTGCTCACCTTCGAGGACTACCGGGTCTCGCTGAGCCGCTGGGACTGGAGCGCGGGCGAGAGCTTCGGCAAGGCGATGGCCCGCGCGCGCGGCCTGGGCGAACACGTGCTCGCGCTGTTCTCCGAGCACTACTTCGAGGGCAGACGGCTGGCCATGGACGAGTGGGAGGAGGCGCTGGGGGACGCGGACACCGGCGGCAGGCTGCTGCCGATCGTGATCGGTCGCACCCAGGTACCGTCGATGTTCCGCGGCGTGCGACCGGTCGACCTGACCGAGGCGGACGCGGTCCGGCAGCGTGATCTGCTCGTCGACGCGGTGCACCGGTTCGCGCCGTTGCCCGCGCGGAATCCGGGGTCCTCCTGAACGTGTCGGACCCGATACCCCCGCCACCGAGACCTGCGCGACCGCCCAGGATTCCGCCTCCGCCCCCGCCGCGCTCACCCACGGACAATCCGCCGGTGTGGCATGTCCCGGGCGCCAGAGGCCGGTTCTACGGGCGCGACGGCACCCTCGCCGACCTGCGCACGCTGATGCAGGTCGAACACCGGGTGGTGCTGCGCCCGCAGGACGACCTGCCGGGCATGGGCACCACCCACCTGGCCCGCGAGTACGCCTACCGGCACCGGCACCTGTACGACGTGGTGTGGTGGTTCGACTGTGCCGCCCGGTCCGCCGAGAGCGGCGTCGCGTTCGTGCATCGGGTGCTCGGCCAACTGGCCGACCTGGGTCGGCGGGTCGACCAGCAGGTCGGCCCCCGGCACGAACTGCACTCGCGGGAGGGCTGGTTGCTGGTCTTCGACGAGGTGGACCGGCCCGGACTGATCGGCGAGATGATCCCGACCGGTCCCGGCCACGTGCTGATCACCAGCACCGATCCGCTGGCCCGGCACCTGGGCACCACGGTCGATCTGCCGCCGCTGGACCGGGGTTCCTCGGTGCTGATGCTCTTCGACGCGCATCGCGGGTTCGAGCTGGAGATGGTCACCGCGGAGGCGATCGCCGCGTTCGTCGGCGACCGGCCGGCCGCGATCGCCCGGATCGCCGAACTGTTCGCCTCCGGCGAGGTGTCGCCGGAGGTGACGCTGGAACTGCTGCGCTTCGGCAACATGGCCAAGCTGTCCCGGACCATCCCGCAGAACCAGGTGGTCTACCTCGCCGACCTGTTCCTGGCGGTACGCGGCCTGCGCGCGCCGGACACGTGGTCGATCTGGCTGGACCTGTCCGAGGACTACCTCGAACACCAGTTGCTGCACCGGCACATGACCGACGCGCGGTCGATGCTCCTGCACATGATCCGCACCCTGGTCAACGGGCCGGAGCCGATCCATTCGCTGCAGTGCCTGTGCCGCGCGCTGCACGACGTGTTGCCCAACACCCAGGGCGTCGAGGAGGTCTGCCGGGCGATCGAGAACCTGCCCGGCTGAACGGGTGGTTCCGCCCACCCGTCCGGTCGGGGGGCCGAATCCGGCCGGCGGGTGCGCGATGCTGGTGCCCATGGCGAACGACGGGGAGCACGGGGGCGACGCGGTGCGCTACTTCATCAGCCACGCCGGTTCGGACACCGCCTGGGCGGAGTGGGTCGCGGGCCAACTCCTCCAGGACGGCCTGGAGGTCGAACTGGACGCGTGGGACTGGGCCACGGGCGAGAACCTGACCACCCTGGTCGGTCGCGCGCTGGACAACGCGGGACACATGATCGCGCTGTTCTCCCCGGCGTACTTCGTGCCGGAGCGCTGGACCACCGTCGAGTGGACCGCGATGTCGGACGCGCTGCGCGGCAGCGGTCGCCGGCTGATCCCGCTCGTGGTGCACGAGTTGGACCGCGAGGCGATCCCGTCCGTGCTGCGGCCGTTGCTGCGCAAGACGCTGTACGGCAAGTCCGAGGAGGACGCGCGCGAGGAGCTGATGGCGGCCGTCCACGGACCGTCCCGGCCGACCGCGCCACCGGCGTTCCCGGGCCCGCGCACGAGCGGCACCGGCGGCACCGGCGGCACCGGCGGCACCGGCACGGTCCCGGTGCCGCCCGAACCCCCCGCGCCGCCCGCGCCCCGGCTGCCGACCGCGCCCGTGCTCCGGCGCACGATCACGGCCGGGCGGATCCGGGCGCTGACCGACGCGATCCTGGCGGTGCCCCGGATCGCCCGCACCGACCTGTGGAACCTGTGGCTGGATCTGGCCGAGAGCTACTACGAACAGCCGTTGCCCCGCGAGCAGATCGCCGCGCCGCGGATCATGCTGCTGCGGCTGATCCACGACCTGTCCACGCTCGCCGAGCCGGCACCGGCCCGGGCGCTGGACGCGCTGGTGCGGGCGCTGGAGGACGTGCAGCCGACCGGACCGGAGATCGAACACGTCCGCGCGTTGCTGGCCGAACTGACCCGCCCGGCCGACTCGGCCGAACAGCCCTCCTGAGCAAAGGGCCGCACCCGGCCCGGGACTTGCCGGGTCGGATCCGTCGAGTCGGCGTCAATCTCCGTACGCGGCACGCCGGCGCCGCTCGTAGGCCCGCCGCCAGCCCGCCCGCCACAGCAGGGCCGCGCCGGGCGGGATCCAGCGCAGCACCCGCCGCCGCTCGGCGTCCGTGGCGTGGTGCAGGTGGAAGGCGACGAACGCGGGCAGGTCGCGGCCCCAGACCCGCACCGTGCGGGTCGGCATCCGCCCGTCGGGCGTGGCCCGTACGTGCCGGCGCATCAGCGGGAACAACTGGTGCTCCTCGGCCAGGCTGTGCCGGGCCACGAGGTCGTACAGCCGCCCGATCGCGGGCGAGCGGTCGCGCAGCGGCACGCTCACATCGGCGGCGCGGCGCATCGCGTCCTCCAGGGCCGAGTGGTCGACCTGGAACGCGGTCACGGTGCGGGCGGCGCGCGGCGAGCCGGCGCGCACCCACGGGTACAGCACGATGTGTTCCTCGCGGTGATGCGCGCGCAGGAAGCGCAGTACCAGCGCGAGATGCTCCTCGACCGCGCGCACGCGCAGGATGTCGACCGGATCGAGGTGTCGGGTCACCTCGGTCAGTCGGGCCAGTTCCTCGCGCAGGCCGCGGTGCGCGACGTAGCCGGGAGTGAGGTCGAGGGTGGGGGTGCGGGAGGGGGTTCGGGTGGGGGACGCGGGTGAAACGGTGGTCGTCGACACGGGGGCCGCCTCGGAGGCATGGAAAGGGCGAGCCTCACACCGTAAGGGCACGTGATAGGTGTTCCGCACCGATGCAAGGAGATTTCCGGCCATTCCCCTTCGACGCCCGTTTCCGGTCCGATACCGGCCGAGCCGATACCGAACCGGAACGTCGGTTGTCGTTTTTCTTGCGCCCCGTCCGCGCGCTACTTCTTCAGGTTCGGGATGGTCCAGTCGATCGGCTTGTGCCCCATGGCCTCGAGCGCGGCGTCGATCTGGGAGAACGGCTTGCTGCCGTGGAAGAGCTTCGCGGACAGCGGCGACGGGTGCGCGCCCTGCACGATGGTGTGCTTGGCGGTGTCGATCAGCGCCGCCTTCTTCTTCGCGTGCCCGCCCCACAGCACGAACACCACCGGTTCGTCCCGGTCGTTCACCGCCTTGATCACCGCGTCGGTGAACTTCTCCCAACCGCGGCCCTTGTGCGACGCGGCCTCGTGCGCACGCACGGTGAGCACGGTGTTCATCAGCAGCACGCCCTGACGCGCCCACGGCATCAGGTAACCGTTGTCCGGGATGGGCAGGCCGATGTCGGCGTGCATCTCCTTGTAGATGTTGCGCAGCGACGGCGGGATCCGCACCTCGGGCCGCACCGAGAAACACATGCCGTGCGCCTGGTTGTCGTCGTGGTACGGGTCCTGCCCGACGACGAACACCCGGACGTCCTCATACGGCGTCGCCTCCAGCGCCGCGAAGACCTCTTCGTCCGGCGGGAAGATCTGGTGTTCCTTGCGTTCCGCGTCCACGTACGCGGTCAGCTCGGCGTAGTAGGGCTTCGCCAACTCCTCCGCGAGCACGGGCTGCCAGGACTCGGGCAACGTCTGCACAGCAAGAACCTCCACACGAGGGCGCAACGCCCATGGATCCAAGTGGGATCCAACGTAGCCGCTCGCCCGGACACCCCGGCCCGCACCCAGTGGATCGGTGCGGGCCGGGCCGACCGAAGTGTGACGTGTCGACCGTCTCGTCCGCGTTGCGCTCGACGCCCACGCCCGGCGTACGGGCGGACGGCCTCGTCGCGCCTACGCCTCGACGGTCTCGTCCGGCTTCGGGTCCGGCTTGTAGCAGAGCTTCATCAGCAGCGCGGCGTTCGCGACGCCGACGCCGGCCGCGAACAGGGCCGGGCGCAGGCCCGACTTCTTGCGGCCGATCAGCGCGTCCACCGAGTACTTGCCGTTGCCCAGCGCGGCCAGCGCGACCGCGGCCCCGCCGACGACCGCGGTGTACTCCCAGCCGCCCTTGAAGACGAAGAAGCCCTTGCCCTTGTGGTCGGTCGCCGCGGCGACGCTCATCAGGCCCACCGTCGCCGCCGCCGGCAGCGGGTTGGCCACGCCGAGGGCTATGCCGACGCCGGCCGCCATCTCGGTGCCGGCCGCGAGGCGCGCGTGCACCTCGGCGGGCTTGAGCCCGAGCGATTCGAACCAACCGGTGGTGCCCGCGAGACCGCCGGGGCCGGCGACCTTGTTGTAGCCGTGCGCGAAGAGCATCGGACCGAGCGTCGCGCGCAGCACGAGCGCAGCCACATCGCGGCCCTCGGCCGCCGCCGCGACCTTATTCTTCCTGCCGAACATTGCCCACCTCATCAACTGACGCATCGTCACATTCGTGTGGGCAACCTACCCGAACACACGGCCCCGGCGAGGACCGGGCGGCCCAACGGCCGGTCGCCTCACCCGCCGGACGGACCGATCCCGGCCCGCTCGACACCCGCGACCGAAACGACCTCGGCACCGGCACCGGCACCGGCACCGGCCATCCTGGGCACCACGACGGGTGTGCCGTCGCCCGGCGCGCGCAGGATGTCCGCGTCCACGTCGTACAACGCCCGCACCAGCGCGGCGTCGACGACCTCCCGGGGCGGCCCGGAGGCGACCACCCGGCCGTCGCGCATGGCGACCAGCACGTCCGCGTACCGGGCCGCCGACGGCAGGTCGTGCAGCACCATCACCACCGTGCGCCCACCCGCGGCCACCTGCCGAACCAGGCCCAGCACCTCCACCGCGTGCCCCAGGTCCAGCGCCGAGGTCGGTTCGTCGAGGAGCATCACCGGTGCCTCCTGCGCGATCACCATGGCGACCCAGCAACGCTGCCGCTGCCCGCCGGAAAGCCGGTCCACGCGCCGATCGGCCAGGTCGAGCACCCCGGTCGCGGTCAGCGCGTCCCGGCAGACCCGCTCGTCCGCGCGCGACCACTGGCGGAACAGTCCCTGGTGCGGATGCCGGCCGTAGCGCACCAGGCCGGCCACCGTGACCGCCTCCGGCGCCGTCGGGTTCTGCGGCAACAACCCGACCCGGTGCGCGGCCTGACGCGGCTTCAGCCGCCAGATGTCGTCGCCGCCGACGGTGACCCGACCCGAATCCGGCTTGTGCAGGCGGGCGATCGAGCGCAGCAGGGTGGACTTGCCGCAACCGTTGGGCCCGACGATCGCGACGACACTGCCGGCGGCCACCGCCAGATCCACCCCCGACACGGCACGATGCCCGGGATAACCGGCGTGCAGATCTTCCACGAGCAGTTCCATGGGCGGACCTCCCGGCCGTACACAGCGAATGTAAGGCGAGGCTAACCTAAGTGATCGTGCCGTCGGCACGGCCGGCCCGGTCAGCGGGTCCCGATCTCCCGGAACCACTGGGCGCCGACCCGCCCGGTCCGGTCCGCGAACAGCAGCGCGTCCCGCCCGTGCCACGCGAGCGCGGTCACCGGCGCCGAGACGTGCCGCCGGGCCAGCGGGGTCGGCGCCTTGCGGGCCGAGCCGGCGCGCACGTCCCACACCACGAGCATGCCGTCGCCGCCCGAGGTGGCCATCAGTCCGCCGCCGCCCGGCCGCCAACTCGGCGCGCACGCGTGCGGTTGGGCGGGCAACCGGCGCGGTCGCGGGCGTACCCGGCCGCCGCGGGCGGCGAGGTCCCACACGGTCAGTCCGGCCGAGTCCTCGGCGGCGAGTCGGTGTCCGCCCGAATCCAGCGCGAGCCCGGCCACCGGCGCACTGCCGACCGCGCCGAGGTCCTCGTGCGTACCGCCCGCCCCGCGGATGTGCACACCCGGCGCGTCGCCCGCCGCGCACAACCACGCCCCGTCCGGCGCGCCCGCGAGCACCCGCACCGGGATCGGGTATGTCCACACGTTCGTCCGCCCGCGCGGCCCGTACATGTGCACCTCGCCCCCGAGCGCGACGGCGAGCCCGCCGACCGAGTCCACCCAGACCACGTCGTCCACCTGGACCGGGCCGTCCAGGGCGCGCCACGACTCGGTTCCGGTATCGCCCGCGTAGACCCGTACCGCGCCACCGAAGGACACCGCGCACCGACTGCCCGCGGACCACGCGAACCGCGCGGGCAGGCCCGGTGTGCGCATCAGCAGCGCTCCGTCGGTGACCCGCCACAGCGCGTACCCCGTGGGGCCGGCGAGCGCGACCACGGTGCCGTCGGGCGAGAATCCGGCGCGGTGCACCCCGCCGGGCAACACGATCCGGCCCTGGAGTTGCCCGGTCGCCGCGTCCAGCAGCCGAACCCCGCCGGCGGCTCCCGCGACCACGCACAATCCACCCGACAACGCGACGGCGGACGGTACGTCGTCGATCCCGTGCTCCCAGCCCAGCCCCGTACGTGTCGCCATGACAGTCATCGCGGCTCCCTTGTTCGCGGGGCGATCCTTGCGCCTTCGTGTTTCGACCAGGAAAACTCTCAGGTCGAGGCCGGTTTCCCCGGGTCCGGCGAGTCTGCTAGTAAGACGACCGGACCTGTTCGCCGATGGATCGGATCACACCGTTGAGGACCCTCGAAGGCACGGCGTCGACCGCGGCGGACATCGCGGGCGCAAGCGGGAACGAGCCGACGATCCTGGTCGCGGGCCTGATCCTGGTCGCGGCCGGCGCCCTGCTCGCGCTCGCGGGCCGCCGCCGGTTCGCGGACGACCCGGACGGGGCGGAGGACGGGTACGACGAGGACCTCGCCGACCCCGCCCCGACCCCTGCCGCGGCGGCCGCCGCCACGCCCGTGCCGATACCCGTGCCGAACGGCCGAGCGGCGGAACGACCAGCGGCGGAACCGGAGTCGACGGACACGGCCGCGGTGCGGACGGAGGGCGCTCCGCCGGCGGGATCGGCAATCGCGAAGCCGGGCACGGCGGAGGCGAGCACACCGGAGCCGGACAAGGCCGAGCCGGGTGCGGCGGCCGACGAGCCGACGGCCGCCGCGAAGCCGGAGCCGGAATCCGCACCCGAGCCCGGGTCGGAGCCGAAACCGGACCAGGACCCGGACCGGGCCCGAGGCCGGGAACCGGAGCCGGCGGCCGAGTCCGTACCGGCGCCGACGGCAAACGGCGAGTCCGTTGCCAAGACCGACCCGAAGTCCGCGCCGACGCACGCGTCCGAGCCCGACATCGACCCGAAGTCCCCATCGGCGCGGGCGTCCGAGCCCGAGGCCACCCCGAAGTCCCCACCGAGGTCCGGGACCACATCCGAGGCCGAGCCCGGGGCCGCCCCCACCGCCGAGCCGGCCTCCGCGCCCGATGCCGATCCGCGGACCGACCCCACTCCGGCGGCCGACCCCGAATCCGCGCCCGAATCCGGCCCGGACAAAGGCCCCTGACCCTTCGTCACCTCACCGCCCGGCGACCCCCGAGCGGTGAGCCGGCACGCCGCACGTCATGCCCGCGGCCCGCGCCTGTGCCCGACGCCGGGCTCGGCGACCCGCGCACCTCCCCGCCCGCGCTCACCCGCCCGCGCTCACCCGCGCGCGCTCACCCCCGCGCGACGCCGCCCGTGTGCGCCACGTCGCCCGTACGCTCCGGCGCGAGTTCGTTCCTCGGCCACTCGCGTCCCTCGACGTTCTCGACCGACCGGTTGAACCGGGTCAGCACCTCGAACAGTTCGCGCCGTTCGCCCTCGTCCCAGGACGCCAGGACACGCTCCAGACCGTGGCAGTGCGTTGCCCGCTCCCCCGCGAGCCGCTGCGCGCCGCCCTCGGTGATCCGCAGCTTGCGGGCGAGCCCGCCGTCCGGGTCCGCGATCCGCTCCGCGTCGCCGGCCCGCAGCAGCGCGGCCACCTGGCGATTCACCGTGGAGGTGTCGAGCCGAAACGCTTCCGCGAGTTGTCCGATCGACATCGGCCCCTCGACCTCCAGGCGGGTCAGCAGCAGGTAGGCGGACCGCTCCATGCCGTCACCCCGCCGCTTGCCCATGACGTGGTGCCGAGCGATCAGCATCAGCTCCCGCTCGATCCCTTCCAACACGTCCACTCCCGCCTTCACACCAATGCGCCGTCCCCACGACCCTAGCGCTCACCCCAGGCAATGTGCACGATACACATGATGTGTATCGTGCACATTCGTTGATCGCAGCAGGTCGACCACGCCGGGTCGACCACGCCGAATCGACGGCGGCAGGTCGACCCGCGGCACGTCGACCGCGACATTCACCCGGCGAACCCTGGAGGCAGTCCGTGACCGGTCCGAGCGGCATATCCGAGCCGAGCCCGGCGGGCGCTCCCGCTCACCCGCCCGGACCCGTGGACCGGGCCGGGTCGGTGGTGGCGGTGCTGGCCTTCTGCGGCGTGGTCGTGGCGCTCATGCAGACCCTGGTCGTGCCGCTGCTGCCCGAGTTGCCCGAGCTGCTCGACACCTCGCCCGCCAACGCGTCCTGGGTGGTCACCGCGACCCTGCTCTCCGGCGCGGTCTGCACCCCGGTGATGGGCAGGCTCGGCGACATGTTCGGCAAGCGCCGGATCCTGATCGTCAGCCTGGGCCTGATGGTCGTCGGCTCCGTGTTGTGCGCGCTGTCGGACTCGCTGCTCCCGATGGTGATCGGCCGCCTCCTCCAGGGCGCGTCGTTCGGCGTGATCCCGCTCGGCATCAGCATCATGCGCGACGAACTCCCGCCCGCGAAGCTGGGCTCCTCGATCGCGCTGATGAGCGCGACGCTGGGGATCGGCGGCGCGATCGGGCTGCCGGTGGCCGCGCTGATCGCGCAGCACGCCGACTGGCACATGATGTTCTGGGCGGCCGGCGCGATCGGCGCGCTGGACGTCGTGCTGGTGCTGCTCCTGGTGCCCGAGTCGCCGGTCCGCCTGCCGGGCCGCTTCGACTTCGCCGGCGCCGCGGGCCTGTCCGTCGGGTTGGTCGCGCTCCTGCTCGTGATCACCAAGGGCGCCGACTGGGGCTGGGGTGGTGCGACCACACTGGGCCTGCTCGCGGTCGCGGTCGTCGTACTGCTCGGCTGGGGATGGCTCGAACTGCGCACCGCGCAACCGCTGGTGGACCTGCGCATCTCGGTAAGGCCGCAGGTGTTGTTCACCAACCTCGCCTCGGTCGTGGTCGGCTTCGCGATGTTCGCCCAGTCGCTGGTGTTCCCGCAGGTGCTGATGAACCCGGAGAACACCGGTTACGGGTTGGGCAGGAGCATGGTCGTCGCGGGTCTGTGCATGGCGCCGTCCGGCATCGTGATGATGCTGGTGTCCCCGCTGTCAGCGCGGCTGTCCGCCGCCTACGGACCGAAGGTATCGCTGCTGGTGGGCACCCTGGTGATCGCGATCGGCTACGCGCTCTCGGTGTTCATGCTCGACGCCCTGTGGAAGATCGTCGCGATGACGGTGGTCTCGGCGCTCGGCGTCGCGCTGGCGTACGCGGCGATGCCGTCGCTGATCATGCAGGCCGTACCGATCGGCGAGACCGGCTCGGCGACCGGCCTGAACACGCTGATGCGATCGATCGGCACCTCGACCTCCAGCGCGGTGATCGGCGTCGTGCTGGCGAACATGACGATGCGCGCGGGCGGGCGCGAATTCCCCTCGCACGACGCGTTCGTGACCGCGCTGTGGTTGGGTTGCGGAGCAGCCGTCCTGGGCCTGTTCGTGGCGCTGTTCATCCCCGGACGCAAACCGGTCGAAGCCGCGCACATCCCGGCGCGGAAGCGAACGGACGACACCGAGGCGGTCCCCACGGCCGGCTGACGGCTCGGTAATTCCTCCGTCACACATGGCCAGAACCCGCCCGAGTAGCCGATGCTCGTAAGTCCTACCCCGGCGCCGACCACACCCTTGGGAGACCGCCACCCCGACTCCGCCTCTCGACAGGGAGACACGATGAGCCTTCCCACCTTCCGCGGATCACGCTCCTCCGGACCCGATCCGACCCCCGGACACGGGTGGACCAGCGAGACCGACTGGCAGCGGCAATCGTTGCCGACCGCTCTGCCCGAGGACTGGCCGGTCCTGGCCGGCGGTCTCGTGGTGGTCGCGGCGCACCCGGAGGACGCGCTCCTGGGTGTGGGCGGGCTCATCTCCCGTGCGGTGGCGGAGGGTTCGCGGGTACGGGTGGTCAGCGTGACCGACGGCGACGCGTCGCACCCGGGCAGCCGCTTACCGGGCTCCGTGCTCGCCGCCCGCCGGGTGCGCGAGTCCGACCGCGCGTTCGCCACGATCGTCGGCAATCCCGGCGGGGTGGCCCCGGTCGAGGTGATCCGACTGCGCGTCCCGGACCGTACGGTGAGCACGCACGAACGCGACGTGGTGGACCGCCTGATCCCACTCGTCGCCGACTTCGCGCTGTGCGTGGGCAACTGGCGGGAGGACGGCCTCGCCGATCACGAGAGCACCGGGCGCGCGGCCGACGTCGCGGCCCGCGAGACCGGCGTCGCGCTGCTGGAGTTCCCGCTGCGGATGTGGCAGTGGGCGCGACCGCAGGACAGCCGGGTGCCCTGGAGCCGGGCCCTGCGCGTCGACCTGACCGAGGTGCAACAGGCGCGCAAGGAACGGGCGTTGTCCTGCCTGGCCTCGCAGATAGCGCCGCTGGTCCCGGGTCGCGACGACCGGGTGCCGCTGCCCCCGGAGAAACTCGCCTACTTCCGCCGCCCCTTCGAGGTCGTCTTCCGCTGACCCGCCGGGCGCCGGGCCGAACAGCCGGCGAGTGCGGCGGGCGGGCCGCCCCGCCTCACACCGCGAAGCTCTCGCGTCCCGTCGCCAGGCCCTCCCGCAGCACCTTCAGGGTGTGCGTGAGCAGGCGCGAGACGTGCATCTGGGAGATGCCCAGGCGTTCGCCGATCTGGGCCTGGGTCAGATCGCCGGTGAACCGCAGCGCGAGGATGGTGCGCTCGCGCTGCGGGAGGCCGGCGATCAGCGGCTTGAGCGACTCGCGGTACTCGACCAGGTCGAGCGCGTGGTCGTCCCGCCCCATCCGCTCGCCGACCGTGACGGCGTCGCCGTAGGCGGACTCGTCGAGCGAGGAGGCGCTGTACGCCGAGCACGCCGCGAGTCCCTCCGCCACCTGCGCCTCGCTCAGGTCGAGCCGCCGCGCCAACTCGGCGGCGCACGGCTCTCGGCCGAGGTCGGCGGTCAGCGCGTCGTTGGCCCGCATCAGCTCGCCCCGCAGTTCGCGCAGCCGGCGCGGCACCCGCACGGCCCAGGAGGTGTCCCGGAAGAAGCGCTTGATCTCACCCGCGATGGTGGGCATCGCGTACGCCAGAAAGCCGGTCTTGCGGCCGCCGTCGTAGCCGTCGATCGCCTTGATCAGACCGATCGTGCCGACCTGGACGATGTCCTCCATCGGCTCGGCCCGGCGCCGGTAGCGTCCGGCGGCATGGCGCACGAGCGGCATGTTCAGCGCGACCAGGCACCCGCGCAGTTCGCTGTGCGTGCGGGTTCCGGGTTCGGTACGGGCCAGCCGGCGCAACATGCGCTCCCCGAGGTCGCGCGCCGCCATCGGGGCCAGGTCCTCGATCAGTATCGGCTCCAGGAGCACCTCGTCGACGCTCGGGACACCCTCCCGCGCCTCCTCGGCGACGCCGTCGTGCGCGGTCGTACGGTCGAGCCGAACGCTCATGCGCGTTCCCCTTCCCGAGTCGAGCCTACGCCTGGCGGCTTCTCGGCCCGCCGGCGAACAAACCTCTGGCTGCCACCGGGAAGGGGAACGCGCCCGGTCGTCGGACCGGGCGCGGGTGGTCAGCCCGGGATCATCAGCCGTTCGCGCAGCGACGCCAGGGTCCGGGCGAGAAGGCGGGACACGTGCATCTGCGAGATGCCGATCCGCTCACCGATCTGCGCCTGGGTCAGGTTGCCGTAGAACCGCATGACCAGGATGGCGCGCTCGCGCTGCGGCAGTTCGGCCAGCAGCGGGCGCAGTGCCTCGCGGTACTCGACCAGATCGAGCGCGTGGTCCTCGGAGCCGAGCCGGTCGCCGACCGTCTCCTGGCCGTCCGCGTCGCCGTAGGCGGTCTCGTCGAGTGAGGTCGCGGTGTACACCGTGCAGGCGTCCAGCCCTTCGAGCACCTCCTCCTCGGTGATGCACAGCCGCTCGGAGAGTTCGCGCGGCGTGGGCGTGCGGCCGTGCAGCGCGGTCAGTTCGTCGGTGGCGCGCAGCAGTTCGGTGCGCAGTTCGCGCAGCCGGCGCGGCACCCGCACGGACCACGAGGTGTCCCGGAAGAAGCGCTTGATCTCGCCGATGATGGTCGGCATCGCGTAGGCCATGAAGCTGCTGCCGCGATCCGCCTCGTAGCGGTCGATCGCCTTGATCAGGCCGATCGTGCCGACCTGGACGATGTCCTCGACCGGCTCACCCCGGCGCCGGTAGCGCCCGGCGGCGTGCCGGACCATCGGCAGGTTCAGCTCGACGAGCAGTCCGCGCAGGTACGAGTGGTCCACGGTGCCCGGTTCCAGCGTGGCGAGCCGGGCGAGCATCAGATCGCCCGCCGCCCGGGCCATCGGCGTGGGCAGCCGGGTGACCAGGTGCGGATGGGCCAGCAGGTCGTCCAGATCGACGGTCGGCGGTGGCGGTGGTGCGGCGGCGCGGGGTTCCGCGGTCGTGTCGAGGGTGCTCAGGCGCACGGCCATGCAGGGTCTCCCAATCCGGATGGATGGACACCGATAACCCCGAGCGACATCGAGTCTGTGACCTGAAGCACAGGAAGATCAAGAGCCCTCCGGGGGTACGTCCTGACGTCAGGATCGCGACATGCGGCCCCACCTCGGGAAACGACGGACCGACGAAACGGAAAAAACGAGCGAAAGCAGCCCATACGGCGCAGTGAAACCGGACATGGAGCAATCAAACGGCTGCCAAACGTGTCCGAAAAGCGCCACGAACCACCACCCGAATGCTCGGGTGGTGGTTCGTGTGGTTCGGGCCGATCGAGAAAACGATCGAGTTGGTTCGAAATCGATCGGCTCCGATCCGCTCGGATCGCTCCGACGCGGATCGGGCCGGGTCAGCCCAGTTCGAGCAGCAGGTCGCCGGCCTCGACCGAGGACACCGCGCCGATCGCCAGCCGGGCCACGGTGCCCGCGCTCTGCGCGGTGATCGACGCCTCCATCTTCATCGCCTCGATGGTCGCCACCGTGCCGCCGGCCTCGACCTCGTCGCCCACGGCCACCTGGAGGGTGACCACACCGCTGAACGGCGCGGCCACGTGCTTCGGGTTGTCCGGGTTGGCCCGCTCGCTCTCCGGACGGGCCGGCTTGACCGAGCGGTCGCGCACCGAGAGCACCCGCGGCTGGCCGTTCATCCGGCAGTACACGGTGCGGAAGCCGCGCTCGTCGGCGTCGCCGACCGCCTCGACCGCGAGGTAGAGCGAGACCCCCGTGGACAACTTGATGGCCAGTTCCTCGCCCTGGACCAGGCCGTACAGGAACGGCACGGTCGGCACCGCGGAGACGTCGCCGTACAGCCGCTCGGCCTCGTCGTAGTCCTTGGCCGGGCCGGGGAACAGCAGTCGGTTGAGCGTGTCGCGCAGTTCGTCGCCGTCCAGCGCGGCGTCCTGCTCCGGGGTCAGCTCCACCGTGCGCGCCGCGCTCGCGGTGCGGCCCGCGAGGGCACGGGTGCGGAACGGCTCGGGCCAGCCCCCGGGCGGGGTGCCCAACTCGCCCTGGAGGAAGCCGATCACCGAGTCCGGCACGTCGAACGCGCCGGGGTCGGCCTCGAACTTGGCCGGGTCGGCGCCCACCGCGCTCAGGTGCAGCGCGAGGTCGCCGACCACCTTGCTGGACGGGGTGACCTTGACGATGTTGCCCAGGATCCGGTTCGACGCCGCGTAGGCGTCCTCGATGTCCTCGAACTTGTGGCCCAGGCCCAGCGCGATGGCCTGCTGGCGCAGGTTGGAGAGCTGGCCGCCGGGGATCTCGTGCCGGTAGACCCGGCCGGTGGGCGCGGGCAGGCCGGACTCGAACGGCGCGTACGCCTCGCGCACCGCCGCCCAGTAGGGCTCCAGCGCGCACAGCGCGTCCAGGGACAGGCCGGTGGCGCGCTCGGTGTAGTCGGTCGCGGCCACGATCGCGGACAGCGGCGGCTGGCTGGTGGTCCCGGCCAGCGCGGCCGAGGCGCCGTCGATCGCGTCGACCCCGGCCTCGACGGCGGCGAGGTAGGTGGCCAACTGGCCGCCGGCGGTGTCGTGGGTGTGCAGGTGCACCGGGAGGTCGAAGCGCTCGCGCAGCGCCCCGATCAGGGTGCGGGCGGCGGGCGCCCGGAGCAGGCCGGCCATGTCCTTGACGCACAACACGTGTACGCCGGCCTCGACCAGTTGCTCGGCGAGCCGCAGGTAGTAGTCCAGCGTGTACAACTGCTCGGCCGGGTTGGACAGGTCGCCGGTGTAGCACAGCGTGCCCTCGGCGATCGCGTGCGTGCCGAGCGTGGCCTCGATCGCCGGACGCATCGCCTCGATGTCGTTGAGCGCGTCGAAGATGCGGAACACGTCGATGCCCGTGCGGGCGGCCTCCTCGACGAACCGCACGCACACCTTGTCCGGGTACGGCGTGTACCCGACGGTGTTGCGACCGCGCAGCAACATCTGGATGTTGAGGTTGGGCATGCCCTCGCGCAGCGCCGCCAGGCGGTGCCACGGATCCTCCTTGAGGAAGCGCAGCGCGACGTCGTAGGTCGCCCCGCCCCACGCCTCGACGCTGAGCAGCTCCGGCGTCAGCCGAGCGACGTAGGGCGCCGCGGCGGCCAGGTCGTAGGTGCGCACCCGGGTCGCCAGCAGCGACTGGTGCGCGTCGCGGAAGGTGGTGTCGGTGATCGCCAGCGCGGTCTGCTCGCGCAGCGCCCGGGCGAAACCGGCCGCGCCCAGCTCCAGGAGCCGGTCCCGGCTGCCCGCGGGCAGGTCGCCGGCGGGCAGCTCGGGCAGCTTGGTGCGCGGCACCGCGATGCTCGGGGTCGGGCCGTACGGGCGGTTGACCGTGACGTCGGCCAGGTAGGCCAGCAGCCGGGTGCCGCGGTCGGCACCCGGGCGGGAGCGGACCAGTTCGGGGTGCTCGTCGATGAACGACGTGGTGATCCGGCCCTGGCGGAAGGCCGGGTCGTCGAGCACGGCCTGCAGGAACGGGATGTTGGTGGCGACGCCGCGGATGCGGAACTCGGCCACCGCGCGCCGGGCCCGGTTGACCGCGTCGCCGAAGGTCCGGCCCCGGCAGGTCAGCTTGACCAGCATCGAGTCGAAGTAGGGCAGCACCTCGGCGCCGGTGTAGGTACCGCCGTCCAGGCGCACGCCCGCGCCGCCGGGCGAGCGGTAGGCGGACACGGTGCCGGTGTCGGGGCGGAAGTCGGCCGCGGGGTCCTCGGTGGTGATCCGGCACTGCAGGGCCGCGCCCTGGATCCGGATCTCGCTCTGTACCAGGCCGAGATCGGTCAGGCTCGCGCCGGCGGCGACCCGCAACTGGGCCTGCACCAGGTCGACGCCGGTGATCTCCTCGGTGACCGTGTGCTCGACCTGGATGCGCGGGTTCATCTCGATGAACACGTACCGGCCGCGCTCGTCGAGCAGGAACTCCACGGTGCCCGCGTTGCGGTAGCCCACGGCCTCCGCGAAGCGCACCGCGTCGGCGCAGATCCGGTCCCGCAGTTCGGGGTCCAGGTTGGGCGCGGGCGCGATCTCGACGACCTTCTGGTGCCGCCGCTGCATCGAGCAGTCCCGCTCGTACAGGTGCACGACGCCGCCGTCGGCGCCGGCCAGGATCTGTACCTCGATGTGGCGCGGGCGGATCACCGCCTCTTCCAGGAAGACGGTGGGGTCGCCGAAGGCGGTCTGCGCCTCGCGCATCGCGGTCTCGATCGAGGAGCGCAGGTCCTCGCGGCGGTCCACCTTGCGCAGCCCTCGGCCGCCGCCGCCGGCGGCGGCCTTGACGAAGATCGGGAAGCCGATCGTGTCCGCGGCGGCCACCAGCGCGTCCACGTCGTCCTGCGGCGGCGCGGTCTGCAGCGTGGGCAGGCCGGCGCCCTTCGCGGCCTCGAGCGCGCGCACCTTGTTTCCCGCGAGCGAGAGCACCTCGGCCGAGGGGCCGACGAAGGTGATCCCGTTGGCCTCGCACGCCTCGGCGAGCAGCGGGTTCTCGGACAGGAAGCCGTAGCCGGGGTAGATCGCGTCGGCACCGCACGCGATCGCCGCGCCGACGATCGTGTCGACGTCGAGGTAGGCGCGCAGCGGATGACCCCGCTCGCCGATCTCGTAACTCTCGTCCGCCTTCTGGCGATGCAGCGAGTGCCGGTCCTCGTACGCGTAGACGGCGACCGTGGTGATGTCGAGCTCGGTGGCGGCGCGCAGGGCGCGCACGGCGATTTCGCCTCGGTTGGCCACCAACAGCTTACGGATCACGAGCTACGTACCTCCTTGCCCGGGGTGTCCGGGTGCGGGGGAAATCGGACGGGTGCCTCGGGACGACAGGGTGCCGTGCCCTGGGTGGAGCGGCGGCATCGGGGTCGAACCTGCGTGACTTTAGGACACGTGTGCAGGTGCCCCGCAGGCCCGGTCCACATGCCGGGCACATCGGACCCGACCGAATTCCCGGTCCCACCTGCGAATTCCGGGTTCGTCGGGGGTGGTGTGAGCTTGATCGCAGCCCGCATCGCGAGACGTGGCGGCATTGTCGCGCCGGGCGGAAGCCGCGACGATCTGTGCGGGACCGCACCGCGGACCGGGAAATGTCGGATCATGCCGGGAGCCGGGAGACGTCCCGGGGGGACGAGCCGGGAATGGGGAGCGCCGTGAGGGTTCGGATGGGCGTGGTGGTCGCGGTCGCGGCCGTCGTGCTGCCGGTGGCCGCGTGCAACGACGACGGCGGTACGAAGGCGGACGGCGCGAAGAGCCCGAGCCCGACCGCGGCCGGCGCGGGCGCGGGCGCGGGCGGCGATTTGCGGGCGGTGGACGCGTGTGGGGTGCTCACCGCGGAGCAGGTCTCGCAGGCGCTGGCGATGCCGGGGCTGCGGGCCGCGCAGAATCCGCTGGGCTGCGACTACGCGGCGGCCGACGGGGCTCCGGTGATCAGCACGATCGCGACCCGCTCGAAGACCTCGGGCGGTGTGGACAAGGCAATGGACGCCTACCTGGGCACGCTGGGCGACACCCGGACCGAGAAGGTGCCGGGCGTGGCCGACGCGGCGGTGTACGTACAGCCCGACACGATCGGTGGCGTGCTGGTGATCGCGGCCCGTCGCGGCGACGAGACGGCGGTGTTCTCGCTCAACGCGGGCGGCGGCGACCCGCCGCCGACCAAGGACCAGTTGGTCACGCTGGCGAAGCTCGCGGTGGCCAAGCTGTGACACGCCCATCACCGTGAGCATAGGGCTCCGAGCCGGGCCGGGGAACATCGCGGTCGACACAGTGTGAAGGAATCCCGACGTTCCGTGATCGCGGCGGGTCCCGATCACGCTCGATCGCGCCGATCTCGCGCGCGGGTCGGTCCGCGCGCCGATTTCGCACCGATGAGGGACCAATGGCCCGGCTGTTTCCCGCATCGGCGGGAACATGATGGGCAGGGGAGATTTACATACCCGGGCGCGGTGGGGACCGACAGGCGCCGACGGGTCCGTGCAACGTGTAGCGGGAGCGACGACTTGACTGATCTCCTGACCACCCCCGGACCGCGGCGCGAACGCTTCGAGCGTGACGCCGTGCCGTTCCTGGACCCGCTCTACCCGGCCGCGCTGCGCATGACCCGCAACGCCTCGGACGCCGAGGACCTGGTCCAGGAGACGTTCACGAAGGCGTACGCGTCCTTCCATCAGTTCCGCGACGGAACGAACCTGAAGGCCTGGCTGTACCGGATCCTCACCAACACCTTCATCACCTCCTACCGCCGGAAACAGCGGCAACCGGTGGCGTCGGGCGTGCAGGAGATCGAGGACTGGCAGCTCTACCGGGCCGGAACGCACGAGTCGACCGGGCTGCGGTCGGCGGAGACCGAGGCGTTGGACCACCTGCCGGACTCGCAGGTGGTGGCCGCACTGCGGGCGTTGCCCGAGGAGTTCCGGGTCGCGGTGTACCTGGCCGATGTGGAGGGCTATCCGTACAAGGACATCGCCGCGTTCATGGGCGTCCCGCTCGGCACGGTGATGTCGCGCCTGCATCGGGGTCGGCGCCGGCTGCGCGAGGCGTTGGCGGACTACGCGCGCGAGCGCGGGCTCGTCGTCGCGGCGTAGTCCGCGGTCGCCTGCGGCGGGGTCTGCCGCCGAGGTGACGCCTACAGGTACTTCTGGACCTCGGGCAGCAGGTCGCTGAACGTGTTGCCCTTGGCCGAGCGGCCGATCGCGGTGAGCACCCAGCCGTCACCGCCGCGCGCGAGCTTGACCATGATCTGCGCGTTGTCGTGCGAGTCGGTGGTGGAGAGTTCGTAGCGCACGAGTTCACTCTCGTCGCGCTCGTCCACCAGCCGGCAGAACGCGTTGGCGACCCGGGAGAAGTCGTCGCTGGTGAACGCGCTGACCGTGAAGACCAGCGCCGTCACGCGCAGCGGCAGCGCGGCGAGGTCCACGATGATCGACTCGTCGTCACCCTCGCCGGCCCCGGTGGTGTTGTCCCCGGTGTGCGTGACCGCGCCGTCCTTGGAGACCAACTGCCTGGGCCACACGGTGTCCACGAGATGGTGATCGGCGTCGAACAGCAGGCACGACGCGTCCAGGTCGACGCCGGTGAGCGCCTGCAGCCCCGGCCGCAGCCCCTCGTGCTTGATCGGGTCCCAGCCCAGTCCCATCCGGACCCGGGCGACCGAACCGGCCTCGCCCTTGCCGATGGTGACGCGCTCCCCCTGTGCGAGAACAACCGTCATCGCAACTCCCCTCCGCGGTGGTTCCCCGATGCCGCGCCTCGTCGACGGACGCGGCGCGTTGACGCAGAGCATCCTAGGGCGTGCCCGCGCTGCGCCGTCGGGGGCTCCGAGGCCGGCGGCACACCTTTTCCGCTGCTCGCTGCCGCACGGTTGGCCGCGCACTCCGCGCGATCGGCGGCGCCAGGCCGAAGCAGCGCGATCACACGGAGCGCATCACTCGCTCCATGGGGTGATGGCGACCTTCGGCGACGGGCGGGCGGTGTCGGGCGAGCGGCGTCAGGCCGTGCTGCCCGGGCGGGGCGTGCCCGACGTGCTCGTGCGGTCGGGGATCTCGATCACGTCGGCGGCCGGCGGCACGGTCACCTTGACCGGGACGTCGAAGTCGCCGTAGCTGATCGACCCGCTGTTGGTCGAACCCTTGGACACGATCAGCACCGGGTACGGCTTGCCGCCCTGGGCCTCGATGTAGACCTTGCCGCCGGTGCTCCCGGGCGGGCCGGTGAGCGGAATCATCCTGCGGTTGTCGATCGTCTCGGTGGGCAGCTTGACGCCGTCCTCGGGGAAGTCCTTCAAGGCCGTGCCGGGATCGGCGACGGTGGTGATGCTGCGGACGCCGCGCAGTTTCTCGCTGTTGACGTCGCCCTTGAGCCATTTGCCGGCGAGCAGCTTGGCGGCGAGTTCGCCGTCCACGGTGCCGACCAGCGAGCGGTACGCCCGCTCGTCGCCCTTGACGTACATGTCGGAGCCGACCCGGCGCACGTCCAGCCGGACGTCGTTCTCCTGGATGGTGCCCTGGAAGTCCTCGCTGCCGCGGTCCACGCGCAGGTCGAGCCGCATCGCCTTGCCGCCGGAGACGATGTCCGCCACCACGTGCACGGTCTTGAGGTTGGTCGCGGACTGCTTTGCCCGGCGCGCCAGTTCGCCCGCGTCGAGGTCCTCGTTGCGGACGTTCTCGTCCAGTCCGGAGCCCGCCGGCTCGGTCACCGGAGCGGTCGGCGACGTCTTCTCGATGGTCGACAGCGGGCTCTCGGCGCTCGCGCACGCGGTCAGCGCGCCGAGCGATACGCACACCGCCGCAACGGCCGAGATCCTCAGTGTCCTCGCGCGATTTCGACGCACAACCACTCCTTGCTCCACCGATTGTCCTGCCCCTGGGACGGGCCGACCCCCCAGCCGGTTCCCCCGCCCCACTCACCCCCACGCTATGCGCCGACCCACCCGTTGTCCCGGGGGAATCCCTTGGCGCGCGACGACGCGCGACGCGGGATCGCCCGCCGTCGCGGGTGCCGCGCGGCGCGCGGACGCCGGGCCGGGGCGCGGGTTCGGTCGACGGCGCCTGACGCGGCCCCGCGCGCACTAGCATCGGCGGGTCGGTTGTCGTGGCTGGAGGTTGGTTCGTGTCTGCTCTCGTCTCGCTTGACTCACCCGTGCCGGATCGGTTCGACGCGGTCACGGTGGCCGGGGAGGCGATGTCACGCGAGGCGCTGTTCGGGGCCGCGACGGCGTTGGCGGATCGCATCGCGGGCGCGCCGGCCGTCGCGCTGCGCGCGGACGCGAGTTCGGCCACCGTGGTGGCCACGCTGGCCGGCCTGATCGCGGGCGTCCCGGTGGTCCCGGTCCCGCCCGACTCGGGTCCGCTGGAGCGCGCGCACATCCTGTCCGACTCGGGCGCGGTACTGCTGCTCGCGCCGGGCCCGTGGACCGACACCGGGTTGGCGACCATGCCGGTGGACGTCACCGCGCGCTCGGCGAGCACACACCGGGAGCCGGCGCCGGACACCACCGCGCTGATCCTGTACACGAGCGGCACCACGGGTCCGCCGAAGGGCGTGCTGATCCCGCACGCGGCGATCGCGGCCGGCCTGGACGGCCTCACCGAAGCGTGGGTGTGGACGCCGGACGACGTCCTGGTCCACGGCCTGCCGCTGTTCCACGTGCACGGCCTCGTGCTGGGCGTACTCGGCGCGCTGCGCGTCGGCTCGCGGGTGGTGCACACCGGCCGGCCCACGCCGGAGGCGTACGCGCGGGCCGGCGGGAGCATGTACTTCGGCGTGCCCACGGTGTGGTCGCGGGTCACGCGGGACGAGGACTCGGCACGCGCGCTCGCGGGCGCGCGGTTGCTGGTGTCCGGGAGCGCGCCGCTGCCCGTCCCGGTGTTCGAGCGGCTGACCGAACTCACCGGGCACCGGCCGATCGAGCGGTACGGCATGACCGAGACGCTGATCACGATCAGCACTCGGGCGGACGGCGAGCGCCGACCCGGCTTCGTCGGATCGCCGATCGCGGGCGTACGCACCCGACTGGTCGGCGAGGACGGGTCCGCGTGTCCGTACGACGGCGAAACGGTCGGCGAGTTGCAGATCGATTCGCCGACCCTGTTCCAGGGCTACCTGAACCGCCCCGACGCGACCGCCGAGACGCTGACCCCGGACGGCTGGTTCCGCACCGGCGACGTCGCGGTGATCGACGCCGAGGGCCGGCATCGCATCGTCGGCCGGGCGAGCACCGACCTGATCAAGACCGGCGGCTACCGGGTCGGCGCGGGCGAGGTGGAGGCTTCGCTACTGGCCCACCCGGCCGTCCGGGAGGCGGCGGTGATCGGCGTCGCGCACCCCGAT
Source organism: Embleya sp. NPDC001921 (assembly GCF_053594475.1). NCBI lineage: Bacteria > Bacillati > Actinomycetota > Actinomycetes > Kitasatosporales > Streptomycetaceae > Embleya > Embleya sp. NPDC001921. The sequence continues at coordinate 31,789 of NZ_JBSFEO010000054.1, read as the reverse complement.
CTGGGCCAGGAAATCGTCGCCTTCGTGGTTTCCGGCGCCGAGGTGACGGAGCGTCAGCTCATCGACCACGTCGCGACGACCCTGTCCGCCCACAAACGCCCCCGGCGCGTCCTGTTCGTCCCCACGCTCCCCCGCAACGCCATGGGCAAGGTGCAGAAGAAACAACTGACCCCCTGACCCACGCACGATGCGTGCCGAGGCCTCGGTCGCGGCGGGGGATCGAAGACGGCCACGCACCGGGCGTACCGAGGCCTCGGTCGCGGCGGGGGATCGAAGCGGCCACGCACCGGGCGTGCCGAGGCCTCGGTCGCGGCGGGCAAGCGAGGCCGGCCGTGCGCCGGGTGACACGGGGCGTCAGTCGCGGCGGGCGATGAGGCTCGTTTCCGGGAGGCGGACCAAGGGAATCCGGCGGTCGGTGCGGGTCTGGTAGTTGTTGTAGTACTCGCGGTCGGTGGTGAGCGCGGCCCAGGTCTTGGTGTACTCGTCGCCGTCGAGGATCTCGGCGGTGCTCCAGTACGTGGCGTGCTGGACGCGGACCAGCAGTTGCGGGTTGGCCGTGCGGTCGGACAGGTTCACGTACCAGGACGGGTGCTTGGCGGCGCCGGCGAAGGAACCGACCACGACGCGGTGGCCGTTCTCGTCCGCCCAGAACGGGAGCGCGACCTTGTGCAGCTTGCCGCTCTTGCGGCCGACCGTGTGCACGAGGACGTGGTTCATCCCGGCCAGGAGCCAGACGTCGTCGCCGTCCGACTGCTCCATCTGCGAGACGTGCTCCTTGGTGAAGAGAACGATCTCCTCGGGCGAGGGCTCGATGAACTCGTCGTTCTTCTGTTCCACCATGATCGTTTTCGCTCCCGGGAAGGCACGCGCGGCAGTTCGGTTGCGCGACTCTAGTCGGGCCCCCGCCAACCATCAATGGCCGTTCGGGCATCCCGCGACGTGGGCCGCGTCACGACGCGACGGCCCCCCGCTCGGCCACCGACGCGGCCGTTCGAACGAGACTCGCCACGGCCGCCGAGCGCGATTGCCCGGGCCAGGCGATGGCCAGAACCGCGGGTGGGACGTCCGCGACCGGCCGGTAGACCACGCCCGGACGGGGATAGCGGGCGGCGACGGAGACGGGTAGCAGCGGGATCCGGCCGCCCAGTGCCACGAGCGCGAGCACCTGGGCGAGGTCACGGCCCTGACGGCGGCTCTCGTCGATGAACCCGTCCACGTCGCCGGGGCGCAGGCCGAGGTCGGCGAGGGTCAACTCCTCCCGCCCGGCGTGCGGGTGGCCGGCGGCGAGGGCGGCCACCCGCGGTTCGGCGACCAAGACCTCCGCGTCCAGGCCGGTGCGGTCGAACGGCTCGTACACCAGGGCCACATCGGCCTCGCCCCGGCGCAGGAGCCCCGGCTGTTCGTGCCAGGCGCACAGTCGGACGACGACCGGCACGGCCCCCGTCTCGGCCCCGTACCGCGCCAGGATCGGCTCCAACAATCCCCCGTCCCCGTCGGCCTTGACCGCGAGCACCAGTTTCGGCTCGGTATCGGCCGCGCGCCGAGCGCGCCGCCCGGCCGCGTCCAAGGCGTCCAGCGCGGGCCTCGCCTCCGCGAGCAGCACCGCTCCGGCCGGGGTCAGCGCCACACTGTGCGTGGTCCGCTCGAACAAGGTCACACCCAGTTCCGTCTCCAACCCCCGGATCGCGCGGGACAGCGGCGGCGGGGAGATCCCCAACCGCTCGGCGGCGCGGGCGAAGTTCAGTTCCTCGGCGACGGCGACGAAGTAGCGCAGCGGGCGGGATTCCAAGTCCTCCCCCTCCGTTCGGTATTGCCCCGAGGGTAACAAGCGGGAGCGGATCGGTCCTTCAGTTCGGGCGCTCCACCCGGCAGGCTCGAGGACATCCCCTCGAACACCTCTCCTGGAGTTTTCGTGATCGTCGTCACCACCCCGACCGGACAAATCGGCGGCGGGCTCCTGGCCCGCCTCCTCGACGCCCCGAACGACATCCCGGCGATCCGGGTGATCGCCCGTGACCCCGCCCGCCTCTCCCCACGCGTCCGCGAACAGGTCGAGGTGGTGACGGGTTCGCACGCGGACCCCGCCGTGCTGAAGCAGGCGTGCGCGGGTGCCGACCGAATCTTTTGGCTGGTGCCGCCGACGCCCGGAGCGGGGAGCGTCGAAGGCCACTTTCGCGACTTCACCGAGCCGCTGCGCGAGGTGGTGGGCGGCCACGGCATCCGCCGGGTCGTCGGCGTCTCCACCCTCGGGCGCGGCGTGGCGAAGAACGCCGGACAGATCTCCGCCTCGCTCGCCATGGACGAGACGATCACCGCCATGGATGTGCACTACCGGGCGCTGTGTCCGCCCTTCCTGATGGAGAACCTGCTGGGCCAGGTCGAGGCGATCCGGCACACGGGGACATTCTTCCTGGCCGCCCACCAGGACCGCGTCCTGCGCACCTGCGCCACCCGGGACATCGCCGACGCGGCGGCCCGACTGCTCCTCGACGACTCCTGGACCGGGGCGCGGGACGTGCCGCTGGTCGGCCCCGACGACTTGTCCCCCGAGGGCATGGCGAGGGTCGCGTCCGAGGTGCTGGGCCGGCCGGTACGTGCGCAACGGACGAGCAGCGCGGACTACAAGGCGGCCATGCTCGGCCACGGGGTGGGCGAGGCCTGGGCGCAGGGACTCGCCGACATGGCCGAGTCGCTGGACGCCCAGGGCTACTACGGCGCCGACGCGCCGACCACTCCCGACGACGCGCCGACCACATTCCGCCGATGGTGCGAGGAGGTGCTGCGGCCGGCCGTGGCGTCCTGAGGTCGAGGGGCGACTCCCCTTTGCCCGCGCTCGGTCCGGCGCGCCGCCGGGGCGCTGATGCCTGCCGACGACCACCGGCGACCGTCGACGGCGGCCGAGCCGATCGAGGAGGGTTCGGCGGTGGACGAGGCGGCTACGGCCGGGTGAACGCCGGGCTGTTGCTGTCCGCGGGGAGGTCGGCCAGGGGCTCGGCGAGTTCCGCGTGGGTCGGGCCGACCTCGGCCGCCAGCGCGTCCAGCGCGGGCAGGTCGAAGCCGTACAGCGTCGCCGCGTTGCCGGCCAGGATCGCGCGCAACTCGGTCGGCGAGGCGTCGTGGAAGGACCGGCGCAGCGCCTCCCGCGTGTACGGATAGGTGCCCTCGTCGTGCGGGTAGTCCGCGCCCCACATGTAGCGGTCGATGCCCAACTCGTGCCGCGCCAGCGCCTCCGTCGGCGACGGGAAGCTCGCGCCCACCCAGCAGTTGCGGGCGAAGTACGCGCTGGGCGGCTCCGGCAGCCGATCGGCCTCGGTGTACTTGAGTTCACCGATGCGACCGGTGGCCATCTGCGCGTGGTAGCCGTCCAACTGCCGCAGCAGCGGCGGAATCCAGGCCGCGCCCTGCTCGGTGACGGCGAACTTGAGCCCGGGGAAGCGCGCGAACGCCCCGGACAGCAGCATGTGGGTCAGCGGCCGACGGGAGAACAGCGTCGCCTCGGCGATCCACAGGAACGTCGCGGCGGGGTGGTCGCCGTAGTCCGGGCTGCCCGACCCGCCGTGGTTGACCACCGCCAACTCCAGGTCCTGGCACACCTCCCAGAGCCGGTCCCACTCCGGCGCGTACAGCGGCAGGATGCCGCTCACGTCCGGTGGTGTGGTCGGGATCAGGATGCCCGCGAGCCCCTGCTCCTTGGCCCACACCGCCTCGGCGACCGCGTCCTCGACGTCGTTCAGGAACACCTGGGCCAGCCCGGCCCGACGCACCGCGTTCGCCCCGCCGCACCACTGGGCGAGCCACCGGTTGTGCGCCCGGATCCCGGCCAGCCGGCGGGCGTAGGAGCGTGCCGACGGCGGACGGGCGAGCAGTTGCCCGGTCGGGAAGAACGGCGGCACCGTGTTGGGGAACACCACCTCGGCGACGATGCCGTCCGCGGCCAACTCGGCGATCCGCCGGTCGTCGTCCCAGTTGCGGGTGCGGCCGTCGCCCTGGAGGTCTCGGAACGGGTTGCGGTAGCGCTCCCGCCAGTCGTCGAACTCCGCGCGCCAGGACGGGTCCAGGAATTCGCGATAGGTGTCCATCCCGGCGCCGGCGTGCCCGTCCGCCGAGATGATCGTGTGCCGATCCGACACGGCCCTCACCCCTTTCCGTCCAGCTTGAACACCCGCATCGCGTTCTCCCGCAGGAACTTCGCCCGCACCTCGGGCTTGAACGGCACCTGCGGCAGTTCCCGGAAGATCCGCTCCAGGGACAGGCCCATCGGGTAGTAGCCCGCGTACATCACCTTGTCCGCGCCGCGCGTGTTGGCGTAGTCGACGATCGCCTTGGGGTAGTACTTCGGCGCGAACGCCGACGTCATGTAGTACAGCCCCGGCCACTTGAGCATCAGCTTGACCGCGAGGTCCTCCCACGGCTCCGCGCCGTGGCGCATCACGATGCGCAACTCCGGAAAGTCGTAACAGACCTGGTCGAAGTGCATGACGTCCTGACACGCGGACGGCACGCGCGGGCCGGCGATGCCCGCGTTGGAGACGATCGGCAGGTCCAGGTCGATGCAGGTCTGGTAGATCGGGTAGTAGCGCCGATCGCTCACCGGCACCTGCGGGTTGCAGCCGGCCGGGAACGTGGTCACCGCGACGATGTGGTGCTCCTCGTACGCCCGGCGGATCCGGCGGACCGCGGTGGTGATGTCGTTCGGGTCCACCTCCAGCGTGGGCCGGAACCGGTCGGGGTGCTCGGCGATCGCCCGCAGCGCGGTCTCGCTCATCCCGACCAGGCCGATCTCGACGCCGCAGGCGTCCATCTGCCCGAGCGTCACCGCGATCGGGTCGACGCCCTCGTCCAGGTGGTTCGGCACCCCCTTGAACATGTACTCGGCGGGGAACTCCATCTCGCCGCTCTCCGCGTCGCGCAGTTGCGGCTTCAGGAAGTCGTAGTGGCTCTTGGCCTGTGCGCTGGGGAAACCGATCATCAAGTCGATCGCCCCCGCCCCGGCCGTGGACCCGACTGCGGACATGGCAAAACCCCCTGCGCCATCAAGTTGATTGACTCCATCAACTTAACAGCAGCAGGGGGTATCGGCCATAGCCATCGAGGGCGTCAGCGGTTGCTCATCGCCTGCTTGATCAGGGTCCGCCCGAAGTCCCACATCAAACCGGTGCCCTTGTGCGCGTCGTCCATCACGTCCACGAACCCGGCGACGAAGTGCTCCACGTCCTCGGGCCCCACGACGTACGGCGGCAGCAGCTTGATCACGTCCATGTGATCGCCCGCGACCTGGGTCAGCACCCGGTGCCGCTGGAAGAGCGGTACCACCACCATCTGCGCGAACAACCCGTGCCGGGCCGCCTGCAACGCCGTCCACCCGGCGCGCAGCTTGAGCGAGCGCGGCTTCCCGAACTCCAGGCCGATCATCAGGCCCCGCCCGCGCACCTCGGCGAACAGCTCGTACTTGTCGATCAGCGGGGCCAGCCCGGCCACGAACGCGTCGCCCATCCGCGCGCTGTTGCCGATCAGGTCCTCGTCGTCGAGCACCGCCAGGGTGGCCAGACCCGCCGCCATCGCCTGGTTGTTGCCGCCGAACGTGCAGTCGTGTACGAGCACGCGGTCCATCGTCGAGTAGACCTTCTTGAACACCCAGTCCCGGGTCAGCGTCGCGCCGATCGGCACGTATCCACCCGACAGCGCCTTGGCGACCGTGACGATGTCCGGCTCGACGCCGTCCTCCCACTGGTACGCGAAGAACTTGCCGGTGCGGCCCATCCCGGTCTGCACCTCGTCGGCGATCAACAACGCGCCGTGTTCGCGCAACAACCGCTGCGCGGCGGCCAGCCAGCCCGGCGGCGGCGCCAGCACGCCCTTGCCCAGGATCGGCTCGATGATCAGCGCCGCGACGTCGCCGCGCTTCAACTCCCGGGCCAGCGCGTCCAGATCACCCAGCGCGATGCCCACGTCCGGCAGCAGCGGCTCGAAGCCCTTGCGGAACTCGGCCGCGCCGTTGACCGAGAGCGCGCCCGTGGTCAGCCCGTGGAAGGCGTGGTCGATGTAGACGATCCGCCGCCGCCCGGTGGCGAAACGGGCGAACTTCAGCGCCGCCTCGACCGCCTCCGTCCCGCTGTTGCAGAAGTACACCCGGTCCATCCCCGGCGCCCGGGCCAACAGCCGGTCGGCCAGCGCGGCGGCCAGCGGCGGGGTGTGGAAGTGCACGATGTCCGGCAGGTCGAGCGCGATCACGTCCTGCATCGCCTTGCGCACGACGGGGTGGTGCCGGCCCACGCCGTAGGTGCCGAACCCGGACAGGAAGTCCAGGTACCGGTCGCCCCTGTCGTCGTACAGGTACGGCCCCTCGGCCCGGACGTAATCGCGGTCCATGCCGATCGTCCGCAGCACGCGCGGGAGTTGCGGGTTGAGGTGCTTCGCGTGCAGCTCGAAGCCGCGGTCCGCGTACGCCTCGTACGTCTCACCCAGGTCGAACGTCATCGCCCGCCGTACCTCCTGACTTGGTTCGCTCGTCGTTGGCCCAGTCAAGCAGGGCCGGGGTCGCGTGGCGCAACGTTCGGAAGGCCTTGAAACCGTCCACCAGCAGGCGGGGCCGCAGCAGTTCCCGCTCCGGGGTGTCGGTGATCACCCGAACCACCCCGGCCGGCCGATCGCCCGCCGCCGCGAGCAGGTACGCCGACTCCATGTCTGCCGCCAGCACGCCGCGCTCGCGCAGCGCCTGCCGGGCCCGGCCCTTGACCAGACGGTCCACCGTCTCGATCGGACCGTGATGCAGTCTCAGCTTCGGCGAGACCCGCCGCATCCACTCCAACAACACTTCGGAGCCCGGCAGTTCGATCACCGTGCCATCCGAGCCGCGCACCTCGGAGGCGATCACCACGTCGCCCACCGCGACCTGCTCCCCCACGCCCGCGCCGAATCCCGCGACCGCGAGCGAGCCGTACTCGGCGGCCGGGAGCGCGGACAGGGCTCGCGCCCGGGCGCGAGCCTTGTCCGGTCCCATCCCCGCGCGCACCACGCGCACGTTGAAGGCGCCCATCAGCCCCGCCTCGACCGCGCGCATCTCGATGCGCAGCGGGGTGACCACCATCAGGGGCATGTTCAGTCCGTCGTCCTGGCGTACCGGCCGAGCGCCATCACGGGGAAGACGAGCCGGTACATGTGGTACTTGATGTAGAAGTCGCCGGGGAAGCCGGTGCCGGTGAACTGCGGCTCGTCCCACCCGCCCAGCTCGTTCTGATGCTCGGTCAGCCAGGAGATGCCGCGCTGCGCGACCTTGCCGAACTCGCCCGCCGCGTGCAGCGCGAGCAGCGCCCACGCGGTCTGCGACGCGGTGGATTCACCGCGCCCGGACCAGGTCTTCGGCTGATCGTAACTGCGCAGGTTCTCGCCCCAGCCGCCGTCCGGGTTCTGCCGCGCCTCCAGCCAGCGCACCGCGCGCCGGATCGCCGCGTGCCGGGGGTCGACGCCGGCGGTCACCAGCGCCGGCAGCACCGCGCCGGTGCCGTAGATGTAGTTCGCGCCCCAGCGACCGAACCAGGAGCCGTCCGCCTCCTGATGGTCCATCAACCACTTGACGCCGTCGGCGACATAGGAGCTGTAGCGGGCGCCGCCGTCGGCGAGCATCTCCACGATGTGCGCGGTGACGTCGGCCGAGGGCGGGTCGGTGACCGCGCCGAAATCGCAGAACGGCAGCTTCAGCGGCAGGATGCTGACGTTGTCCGCGTCGAACGCGCCCCACCCGCCGTCCTTGCTGCGCATCCCGGCCGTCCACCGCTCGGCCCGGTCCAGGACCGCGTCCTTGCGCGCGCCGTCCGGGTGGTCGGTGTAGCGCAGGGCCATCACGATCTCGGCCGTGTCGTCGGTGTCCGGGTAGTAGTCGTTGGCGAACTCGAAGGCCCAGCCGCCCGGTTCCAGGTCCGGCCGGCGCACCGCCCAGTCGCCGACCTCGCGGATCTCCTCGTCCATCAGCCACCCGGCCGCCTTGACCACCCTGGGGTCGGCGGCCGGAACTCCCGCGTCCCGCAGCGCGACCAGGGTCAGCCCGGTGTCCCACACCGGCGACTGGCACGCCTCGAACCGGCGGCGCAGCTCGCCGTCCTCGTCGGTGTCCACGATGGTGAACCCGTCCAGGCCCTTGATGCCCTGCGCCATCACCGGGTGGTTGAGCGGGTAGCCCATCAGCCGCAGCGCGATCAGCGAGTAGACCCACGGCGGCTGGATGCCGCCCCATCCGCCGTCCGCCTCCTGGCGCTGGACGATCCACTGCTCGGCCTTGCGCATCGCGGCCTGCCGGATCGGCTTGATCGGCCGCTTCTGGTACTGGTGCAGCCCGGCGTCCAGCGCGCGGAACACCCGCGACCACGGGTCGTCGGCGGCGGGCCGGCTCCGGACCGCGCCGGTGGGGCGCAGTTCGGCGAGCTCGAACGGCGCGGGCCGGACCGGGCGCAGCGAGCTGACGATGGTCAGCGGCACGATGGTCTGCCGGGCCCAGCAGGCGAAGTCGTAGACGTTGAGCGGGAACCACTTGGGCAGGTAGATGATCTCCGGTGGCAACACCGGCAGGTCGTCCCACGACCACCAGCCGAAGAAGGCCAGCCAGAACCGGGTGAACACCCGGGTGTTGGCGATGCCGCCGCCGTCGCGGATGAAGGCGGCCGCAGCGGCCATGTGCTTGGCGTCCGGGTCGTCACCGGCCAGCTTGAGCGCGACGTACGCCTCGACGGTCACCGACAGGTCGGCGGGACCGCCGAAGAAGGTCGCCCAGGTGCCGTCCGAGCGCTGGTTGGCGCGGATCCAGCGCGCACTGGCCAGGGTCTGCTCCTCGGTGCGGATGCCGAGGAACTCGCGGAAGAGCAGATCCTCCGCGTCCATCGTGACGTTGGTCTCCAGCTCCCCCTTCCACCAGCCCGCGTCGTCCTGAAGCTCCATCAGATGGGCGACGGCCTTGTCGAGTGCGCCCCTGACCCCGTCGTCGTCGACGTCGCCGATTCCCGGCTGGACGGTCACTGTCATCTCTTCACAACTCCCGAGTGGTGGTGAAGGCCGCGAGTGAGGTCAGGTCCGTGTAGGTACCTTGCGGGACGTCCAGGGAGTCCAGGCAGGCCATGGCCTGCTCCAGGCGCCGTGCCGCCTCGGTCTCGGTGCGGGCACGTCCGCCCGCCTCCTCGACCAGGCGTGCGGCCAGGGCGAGTCCCTCCTCGTTGCGCGGTCCTTCGTCCGTGTAGATGCGCGCCAGCTCGCGTCCGGCGGTCGTGTCGCTCGAGAGGGCGGCGACGACCGGCACGGACTTCTTGCGTCGGCGCAGGTCGTTCCAGGCGGGTTTGCCGGTGACCTCGGGTCGCCCCCAGATCCCCAGCAGGTCGTCCACCGCCTGGAAGGCGACGCCGAGGTGGTGCCCGAAGCCGTACAGCGCCTGCACGGTGCGCTCGTCGGCGCCCGCGAGGGCCGCCCCGATCGCCGACGCGCAGGCCAGCAGGGCCCCGGTCTTGTTGCCCGCCATGGTCAGGCACTCCTCGACGCTGACGTCGAGTCGGGCCTCGAAGGACAGGTCCTGGGACTGTCCGTCGATCAACCGGGCGGTGGCCTCGGTGAGCAGTCGGGCGGCACGATCGCCGTCCGCGTCGTCGGCGTCCATCAGGACCTGTTCGGCCAGCACGAGCAGACCGTCACCGGCCAGGACGGCGAGTCCCGGGCCGAAGACCTTCCACGCGGTGGGCCGATGCCGACGTTCCTCGTCGCCGTCCATGAGGTCGTCGTGGATCAGCGAGAAGTTGTGCACGAGTTCGACCGCGACGGCGCCGGGCACGCCCACGCCGGTCGGCGCGCCGACCGCCTCGGCGGAGAGCAGCGCGAGCGCGGGGCGCAGCGCCTTGCCGCCGTTGCCGGGCAGTTCGCGACCGGCCTCGTCGGCCCACCCCATGTGATACGCGGCCACGCGGGCCAGGGGCGGTTCGAGTCGGGCCGTCGCGACCCGCAGCGCGGGGCGGCTCGCCTCGCGCGCGCGATCGAGCACGGCGGGGGCGATCGATGCGTCGGCGAGCGTCATAGCGGCGTCGTCCTCTCCGGGATGGCACGGGTGCGGCCGAGATGCGGGAGGGCCTCGCGGGCGGCGGAAAGGCCGCTGCGAACGGCGCCCTCCATCGTCGCGGGCCATCCGGTGGCGGTCCACGCCCCGGCCAGGGCGAGACCGGGGACCGCGGTCCGGGGCCCGGGACGAAGCCGGCCCGAACCGGGAGCGGGACGGAAGGTCGCGGCCCGCTCCTTGGTGACCACGAACCGCTCGACCCGGGCGTTTCGGGCCGAGGGCAGCACGCGGGCCAGCTCCGGGACGAACCTATCCCGGAGCTGTGCGCTCGTCAGGTCGATTTCCCGACCCGCCGCGGACAGCGACACGGCCACGTAGCGGCCGGCCGCCAGTCCGTGGCCGGCGCTGCGGTCGAACATCCACTGGACCGGGCTCCCGATGCCCGCGGCGAGCGGGACGTCCAGGACCGGGCGGTCGTAGAGCACGTGCAGGTTGACGATCGGCGAGGTGCCCAGGCCGGCGAGCAGGGTCGGGTCGGCGGGCATGTCGCCGAGCAGCAGGGCGCCCGCGGGCAGCAGTCGGGCCGCGTCGTAGTGCGGTACGGCCAGCACCACCGCGTCCGCCTCGATCCGCTCGCCGCCGGCGTGTATCGCGAACCCGCCGGCGCCGGCGTCGAGCGCGTCCACCCGGGTGCGCAGGTGCACCCGCACGCCCGCGCGCTCCAGCGCGCGGCTCGCCGCGTCGCCGTGCAGTTCCTGGAGCGGGACCAGGCTCCAGCCGATGTCGGCGCCGTCGTTGCGGTCGAGCACGCCGGTGCGGAAGACCTTGACGGCCATGCCGAGGGATGCCTCGGTGGCGGGCAGGTTGAGCGTGGCGATGCCGATCAGGTCCCACATCGCCTCGCGCTCGCGGGCGGTGACGCCGAAGCGGTCCAGCCACGCGGCGAAGGTGAGTTCGTCCAGGGCCGCATCGGCCGGTTCCAGGCGGCGCAGGGCGAGTGCGGCCAGGCCGACCCGGGCCCGGCCGGCCATGGTCAGCAGGGGGTAGCGGGCCAGCGCCGAGGACAGGTGCAGCGGGGCGGGCAGGGCGGAGCGGCGCAGCCGGGTGCGGGTGCCCCAGGGGGTGCGGACCGGGACGTCCATCCGGGGCTGGAGGTAGACCTTGTCGGCGCTGCCGATGCGCTCCAGGAAGGAGATGTACTCGGTGCAGCAGCGCAGGAACACGTGTTGCCCGTTGTCGAGCCACATGTCGTCGCGGCGCAGCGAGAACGTCGCGCCGCCCAGCCGGGGCCGGCCCTCCAGGAGGGTGACCCGGACGCCGGCGTCGGCGGCGGCCAGCGCGGCGGTGATGCCCGCCAGACCGCCCCCGATCACCACCATGCGTGCGCTCATGCCTTGCTCCGTACCCACGTGATCAATCCCTGTACCGGCCCCTGCGACCGGCTTCCCGCTCCGGCCCGGGGCCGGTCATCGATCGACGTTCACCGTCTGCGCGCGAGCAGCGAGCGTGCGCCGACCGGCAGGCCGGCCAGTGCGCGTGCGGCGATCTCGGCCTTCTCCCAGTTCGGGAGCGAGAGCCGACCTATCAGCACCTGGCCCGGCTCCTCCATGATCCTGGTCAGCAGCCGGCGGTAGATGCCCGCCATCGCGCCGGTGCTGGCGGCGCTGCGCCGGTCGAGCAGCGGGAGCAGGGTCAGACCCCGCTCGAAGAGCTGCTCGGCGCGGTTGCCCTCGAACCGGACCAGGTCCTCGAAGGCCGCGCTCTGGGTGAACCGGCCGCCCTTGTGCCACGCGTCCTCGAGACCGAACTTGGCCAGGTCCTCGCGGGGCAGGTAGACCCGGCCGTTGTCCTTGTCCTCCTTGATGTCGCGGAGGATGTTGGTGATCTGGAGCGCGATGCCGAGGGTGTCCGCGAGATCGGGCGCGTGCAGCGAGTCGCGGGAGCCGAAGATGCCCAGCGAGAGCCGACCCACGGTGCCCGCGACGCAGCGGCAGTAGACCCGCAGCTCGTCGAAGGTCTCGTACTCGGTCTCGCGCACGTCCATCTCGACGCCGTCGATCAGCTCGTCGAGCGCGGGCAGCGGGATCGGGAATCGGGTCGCGGCGTCGGCGAGCGCGACCGCGACCGGGTCGCGATCCGCGCTCAGGTCCTTGAGTTGTTTGCGCATCCGGGCCAGCTCCGCGACCTTGCGGTCGGCCGGCAGGTCGCCGTCGCCGATGTCGTCGATCTCTCGCGCGAAGGCGTACACGGCGCTGAGCGCGAGGCGCTTGGGCTCGGGCAGCAGCCGGATGCCGTAGTAGAAGTTGCGTGCCTGATTGCGGGTCAGGCGCTCGCAATACGCATACGAAGCGTCGACGTCCATGGTTCCCCTTTTACCTCTTTCGTACCAGTACGCCGGACAGCTCGCGCAGCAGGGTGGCCTTGCCGGGCTTCGCCCGGTGGGCCAGGACGTCGAAGCCGACGTCCTTGATCGCGGCCACGGCCGCTCGTCCACCGGCCACGAACCCGGCGATCGCGAGGCGATCGCGCCCTCGCAGTGTCCCCGCGAGCGGTGCGCCGAGGCGCAGCAACTGCGTCGCGCGGTGTGTCTCGTAGGCGATCAGTCGTCGCACCGAGGGTGCGGCCGCGGGCGCCGCGAGGTCGGCCTCGGCGACGCCGAACCGGTCCAGGTCCTCCTTGGGCAGGTAGATCCGGTCGCGTTCGAGGTCCTCGGCGACGTCCTGGAGGTGTTCGACGATCTGGAGCGCGGTGCAGATCTCGTCGGAGCGCGCGACGCGTTCCTCGCTCGCGCGACCGAACACGTGCAGCACGATCCGACCGACCGGGTTCGCGGACAGCGCGCAGTAGGCGACCAGATCCTCGTACGTCGCGTAGCGGCGCACCACCTGATCCTGCCGGTTGGCCTCGATCAGGCCCAGGAACGGCTCGATCGGCAGGTCGAGTTCGCGCACGCTCGGCTGCAGGCGACGCAGCACCTCGAGCTTCGGGGTGCCGGTGTAGACGCGGCGCAGGTCGCCCTCGAAGGCGTCGAGCTGGGCGACCCGGTCGCCCTCGGCCTCGTCGCCGATGTCGTCCACCAGGCGGGCGAAGCCGTAGACGGCCAGCAGGTGGCGCCGGTGGTCGGGGCGCAGGATCCCCATCGCCACGGGAAAGTTCTCGTGGCCGGCCTGGCGCATCACCACGTCCGGGTCGACGACCGCGGCGTCGATGCCCGCCGAGTCGTCGTCGCTCGCGCCGGGCGCGCGCTCAAGACCGCGGGAATCACTCCCCATATCTCTCCCTGGGCCCCCGAAAACATCCCCAACATTACAGTTGGCCAGGAATTCGTGCCGTCCCGGTCGGTCTGACGGTTCAGCTTGCCCGATCGAAGTCGGATCGATCAAGCACCGAGAACACGCGTGTCATAGCTCACCCGGACTTTTCCTTCGCGAAACACTTTTGTTATCACCGCGAACCTCTCGGGTGCCGCCGACGATCCCCGTACCACTCAGGACGTCCGGCATCCCCCGGTGGTTTCCGGGCACCTGAGGAGGTTTCGTCGCGCGATCCCCTCCTTGCGGAGTAGTGCGGAGTTCCGCCTTCCGCATGAGGAGTACGGCGATTATCCGTGCGCAATGGACCAAGCGGGGTCGATAAAGCGAGTGGCCGGCGAAATGTTGATCAACTTTCCGGATTTGCGGAATACCCGGAGGATAGCGGTGCGCGCCGACACGCCGCCGTACACCGAATCGATACCCGAATGCGCTGCCCGGGTCGAACCGCGGTCGCGTTACGGTCCGCGCGCTACCGGCCCGGGGTCCCGCTCGGGCCCGAGTGGGGATGGTGACAGGCGACCTCGACGTCGGCGAGCGACTCCAGTGGCGGTCGCCGTTCGAGGCACACCTCGGTCGCGAACGGGCAGCGCGGGTGGTACGCGCAGCCGGCCGGCGGGGCGAGCGCCGAGGGCACCTCGCCGACGATTCCCTCGCCCAGCGCCGCCGCGTTCGCCCGGCCGATCCGCTCGGGGTCGGGCACCGGCACACTGGCCAGCAGCATCCGCGGGTAGGGGTGCCGTGGATCGCCCAACACCCGCTCGACCGGGCCGAGTTCGACGATCCGACCCAGGTACGTCACCGCCACGCGATCGGCGAGCCGTCGGGCGATGTCGATCTCGTGGGTGATCACCACGATCGCCAGGTCGAGTTCGGTGCGCAGCCGCAGCAGCAGGTTGACCACCGTCGCCTTGACGCTCGCGTCCAGACTCGCGGTCGGCTCGTCCAGGACCAGCACGCGCGGGCGCACGAGCAACGCGCGGGCGAGCACCAGGCGGGCGAGTTCGCCGCCGCTGACCTCGGCGGGCAACCGGTCCAGGTGATCCGCCGTCAGGCCGACCCGCTCGACCATCGCCAGGACCAGTTCCTCGCGCTCGGCCCGGTTCGCGCCCAGCCCGTGCACACGCAACGGCTGATGCAGCGCGTGCCGCAGCGAACGGCGCCGGTTGAACGCGGCCCGCGGGTTCTGCGTGACGAGTTGCACCAGGCGCTGATCGTCCGGTCCGCGATCGCCGGACAGGGTGCGGCCCGCCAACGCGACCGTGCCCGAGGTCGCGGTGTCCAGGCCCGCGAGCACACGCGCGATGGTGGTCTTGCCGGAGCCGGACTCGCCGACGACGGCCAGCACCTCGCCGGCCGCGACCTCGAAGGAGACGTCCTCGACGGCGCGCACGACCCGCGGCTCGGCCCGCCGGCCGAACGGTTTGGGCAGGACGTACCGACGGGTCAGCCCGTCCACCGTCAACAGCGCGCTCACCGGCCCGCCTCCTCGTCCACCCAGTGGCAGCACACCTCGCTCGCGCCGTGCCGGACCGCGGCCGGCATGCGCTCGCGGCACACGTCGAACACGTGCGGGCAGCGCGGTGCGAACGGGCATCCGGGCAGCAGGTTCGCGCCGTCCGCACTGCCCTCGACCGCGCGCAGCGGCCGATCCGCCGGCGTCGTCGCGGGCATCGCGGCGATCAGCGCCCGGGTGTACGGGTGCCTGGGCGCGGCGAAGATCTCCCGGACCGGCGCGGTCTCCACCAGGCGCCCGCCGTACATCACACCGACCCGGTCGCAGATCGTGGACACCACCGCGAGATCGTGCGAGACGTAGACCAGGGCGAGTCCGAGCTTGTCCCGCAGGGTCAACAACAGCCGCAACACCTGTGCCTGCACGGTGGCGTCCAAGGTGGTGGTCGGCTCGTCGGCGAGCAGCAGCGCGGGCTCGTGCGCGAGCGCGGCGATCGCGATCACCACGCGCTGGAGCTGACCGCCGGAGAAGCCGCCGGGCAGATCGCGCGGGCGCTCCAGGACCGGCCCCAGGCCGATCCCGATCAGCGTCTCGCGGACCTCCACGTCGTCCAACCGATCGCCCAGGTACCAGCGCAGTTGGCGCAGCACCGGCGTGGTCGGCGCGAGCGAGGTCATCGGCTGCTGCGGTACGAACGCCAGCCTGCGCCCCCGGATCCGGCGCAGGTCCCGCTCGCGCATGCGGGCCAGGTCCTCGCCCTGGAACTCGATGCCGCCCGCACGCCGCGCGCCGTCCGGCAGCAGCCCCATCAGCGCGGCGCACACGCTGCTCTTGCCGCTGCCCGACTCGCCGACCAGGCCCAGGATCTCGCCGGGCGCCACGTCGAAGGAGACCCCACGCACCGCGGGCACCGGCCCGGCCGGGCCCCGGTAGTCGACGTCGAGGTCGCGCACCCGCAGCAGCGGCACCTCGGTCGCGGCCGTGCCGTCCATCACACGAACCGCAGGTGGTGCGGGTCCAGCCGGCTGATCCGCAACATCGTCGGGTCCAGCGGGGACAGTTCGGCGCGCTGGGCGAGGGCGAGCTTGGGATAGGCGGGCGGGGTGATCACCGCGTCCTCGGCGAGCAGTTTGTCCACCCGGCCGAGCGCGGCCACCCGCTCGGCGTCGTCCGAGGTCTGCCAGACGGTGTCGATCAGCTTGTCCACCTCGGGGTTGGCGTAGCCGCAGGAGAGCACGTTGGTGGAGCCGGCGGGCGCGAGGGTGAGGTAGTTCGCCGGGCCGGAGGTGAACCCGGACGAGAAGGTGTTCATCAGCATGTCGTAGTCGCGCGAGAGCCACTTGTTCGACCACGGCCCGCCCGCGAGCTGCTCGATGGTGACGTCGAGGCCGATCTGCTTCCAGCCCGCCACCAGCACCTGGGCGATGTCGCGGATCCCCTGGTTGGTGCCGATGGTCACGGTGAACGAGCGCTTGGCCGTCTTCGCCCGGGCCAGCAGCGCGCGGGCCCGCTCCGGGTCCGGCGCGGGCGTGAACGGCTTGAAGGTGGGATCCCAACCGAGTTCGGCGGGCCCGATCGGGCCCTGGCCCACCGTGCCCTCGCCGCCGTACACCCGTTGCAGTACCCCCTGGCGGTCCATCGACAGCGCGACCGCCTTGCGGAAGTCGGGGTCGTTGAACGGCTCCTTCCGCATCATCACGTAGCTCAGCACGTCCAACGGCGCCTCGGTGAGCACCAGCGCGAGCGACTTGTCCTTGCGGATCATCTCGAAGGTGGCGAAGGACGGTGCGGTGATCAGGTCGACCTTGCCCTGGCGCAGGCTCAGCACCCGCGTGTTGGCGTCGGCGAAGACCGTGTACTCCATGCCGGCGAACGCGGGCGCGGCGCCGGCGGGGTACTGGCCGCCGTGGTAGCGGTCGAAGCGGGCGAGGGTGAAGCTCTGACCGGCCACGAACCGGTCCAGCCGGTACGGCCCGGTGCCCATCATCGTGTCCTTGCGGGCCACGTAGTCGCGGTGCGTGATCGGCAGATTGGTCAGGTGCGAGCGCAGCAGGCCGTACGGCTTGCTCAGCACGATCCGCACGGTGTGCTCGTCGACCCGCTCGAACCGGGAGAGATAGCCGAGCATGTAGGTGATCCACTCGCTGCCGGCCGAGAGGTCGAGCATGTGCGCGAGGGTGGCCACCACGTCGTCGGCGGTGAACGGCGTGCCGTCGTGCCACACCACGCCCTTGCGCAGCCGGATCGTCCAGGCCAGCTTGTCGTCGCTGATGTGCGGTTCGCCGTCCGCGAGCAGCGGCACCGAGGCGAGCTTGGCGTCGTAGCCGTACAGGCTCTCCATGATCGGCTCGGCGATCCACCGGGTGATCTCCGAGCCGGAGTCGAGCGGGTTCAGGCTGCCGGGCGCGGAGGCGACGCCGATCCGCAGGATGCCGTCCTTGTGCCGGTCGGCGACCCGCTTGGCCCCGGAGGAGCTCGAACACGCGGTGAGCACGCCCGTACCGCCGGCCGCCGCGAGCGCCGCGAGGCCGAGAAAGCCTCGACGGTTCAGGCCGACTGTGCGCACCGGGGTCACGGGATCTCCTTGGGAGTCTGTTCGAGGGTCGGGGTCTGCTTGACGGCCAGCGTCTGCTGTGCGGCCCGAGTCTGCTTCGGGATCCGGCGTGCGGTCGGACCGGCCGCCGCGGGACGTGGGCGGGCGCCGCCGGACGTGTCGCCGAGCAGGTTGAAGCCCAGGATCCCGAGCACCAGGACGGTGCCGGGCAGCGTCGCGTACCACCAGTCGCCGCCGATGATCTGCCCGCCGGCGTCGGCGATCAGGTTGCCCAGCGTGGCCTGCGGCGGCGCCACGCCCAGGCCCAGGAAGCTCAGGCCGCCCTCGGCGAAGACCGCGATGGCCATCGCCAGGCAGGCCTGGCCGAGCACCGGCGGCCAGACGTTGACCAGCACCTCGCGGAAGAGGATCTCCCGGGTGGGCACGCCCAGTCCGCGCAGGTTGGTGACGTAGTCCTCGCGCATCTCCACCACCGTCGCCCCGCGCGCGACCCGGGCGAAGTAGGGCACGAAGCCCAGCCCGATGGCCAGCGCCACCCGCGGCCCGTTGCCCACGGTGATCGGCCCGAAGTGCATGTCCGCGGTGCCCATCAGACCGATCAGGAACATCACGAAGACGAACTGCGGCAGGGCCTGGAGGGTTTCCACCGAGCGCATCAGCAGACCGTCCAGGCGACCGCCGTGCCGGTATCCGGCGAGCACGCCCAACGGCATGCCGACCGCGACCGCGAAACCGATCGAGGTCAGGCAGATCCACAGCGAGGTCCAGGCGCCCTCGGCGGTCCGGGCCAGCAGGTCGCGGCCGAGGTGGTCGGTGCCGAAGGGGTGCGCGAGCGAGGGCGCCTCCGGGCCCGCGGTCACCAGCGCGGTGGGATCGCCGTGCAGCCGGCCGACGGTGGCCACCAGGAGGTAGAGCAGGACGCACGCCAGGCCGATCCACCCGGCCATGCCCCAGCGCGGCAGGCGCGGTCGGGCCCTCACGCGGCCCGTCCGAGCTTGTCCCGGGTGACGCCCGCCGCGGTGCGCGGATCCAGCAGCGGGTAGAGCAGGTCGACCACCAGGTTCAACAGCAGGAAGATGGCCGAGGTCGCGACGCACGCGCCGAGCGCGAGCGGGTAGTCCTGCCGCTGGAACGCGGTGACCATCAGTTGGCCGATCCCGGGGATCTGGAAGACGTTCTCGATGAGTACGGTGCCCGACAACAATCCGCCGAGCAGTACGCCGGCCACGGTCAGCGTCGGCAGCAGCGCGCCGCGCAGCGCCACCCGACGCAGCGTGAGCAGCCGCGAACCGCCCATCGCGCGGGCGAACAACACATGGTCCGAGGCCATCGCGTCGGCCAGCCCGCCGCGCAACGAGCGGGTGAGCATCGCGAAGGTGGCCAGGCCGAGCACGATCGCGGGCAGCACGAGCACCTTGAGGTTGGTCGCGGGATCCTCGCCGAAGGTGACGAAGCCACCCGCGTTGGGCAGCAGATCGGGATGGCTGTCGCCGACCACCACGAGCGCGATCACGGCCAGCCAGTAGCCCGGCAACGACATCGCCACCACGCTCAGCACCCGCGTGCCGTGATCGACCACCCCACCGCGGCGCAGCACCGACCACACGCCCAGCAGCACCGCCGGGATCACCGCGAACACGCACGCGAGCAGCCCGAGTTCGAGCGAGATCGGCAGCGCGCGGCCGAGTTGCCCGGCGACCGAGGTGCCGTCGTAGAGCGAGGTGCCGAAGTCGCCGCGCAGCGCGTCGCCGACGTAGTCGAGGTACTGGGTCGCCAACGGCCGGTCCAGACCCATCCGGTGCTCGACCGCGGCACGGGCCACCGGATCGGCCGCGACCTGCGGCGCGAGCTGGTTGACCGGGCTCACCGGGGACGCGTGCAGCAGCAGGAACAGGCCGGTCACGACGGCGAACATCACCACGACGACGCCCAGGACCCGCCGCACCAGGTAGTTCGTCATCACTCTCCCTGCCGATCCGATGCGCCATCCATTGTCGGACGGCGCATCGGACGGTGGGCCCCCGGGTCGTGCGGTGCGGGCGGAACGTGACGTTCCGCCGTCGTTCGGACGGTCTCGGTCGCTCGGACGGTCCGGGTCGTTTCGGTGGTCCCGGTCGTTCGGACCGCGTCGGTGGCGCCGGTGGTCCCGGTCGTTCGGACCGTCCCGGTCGCTCGGACCGTCCCGGTCGTTCAGGCGGTCTTGCGGAACCGCTCCAGGTCCCGACCCAGCTCACGCAGCACGGCGCTGTTGATGTCGTACGCGAACAGCACCTCCTGGATCACCAGTTCCTGCTCCTCGGCGTCCCACGGCGCGTTGTTCATCGCCGCGCGGTAGGCGTCCTTCCACACGGTCAGGTCGCCGAGCCCGTCGAACACGTAGAAGTCGCTGCCCTGGGTGCCGGGCAGGTCGTAGTGCTTGCGCATCTGCTTGGCGATGAACTGGCCGCCGGACATGTCGCCGAGGTAACGGGTGTAGTGGTGCGCGACGAAGCCGCCGGCCCAGTCGTAGCACTTCTCCCGCATCCGGTCGGCGTAGCGCACGGTGGCCTCGTTCGCGGGCCACTCCTGCTTCCAGTTCTCGCCGGCCAGGAAGAGCATGTCGGCCTCGAGGACGGCCCGGCGGTCCAGTCGCGGGTCGGCGAACGGGGCCCCGATCGGGTCGTTGCGCATGGTGTCCGCGGCGTCGTCGAGCACGACGTAGGCCCAGTAGTGCTGGGCCACCATCGCGGTGTACGCGTCCCGGGTCAGCTCGCCCTTCATCAGCGCCTCCAGGAAGCCCGAACCCTCGGCCTCCTGGTGGAAGGCCCACGAGCGCTTGCGCAGCGACTCGGCGAAGGTCGGGGTGGCACCGGCGGTTTCGGCGGTCTCGGTCGTGGTCATGAGGTTTCCCCTAGGTGCGACAAGATCTACCGAACGCGCACAGTTGAGTGCGTACGGTGCGAACTATGACGGATCAGGCGGCTTCGCCCGTGCGGATTCGGCGTTTCGCCCATGACGAAGCGCTCGCGGGGATTCGGGTTGCCGCCCGTTTCCGCCGGTCCTCGCAGTCTGTGTGGCGCCATGCGGTGCCGTCAATAAGTTACCGACAACTTGTCGGCACGTTGTCGGCGGGGGCGCCGACGGGGGTGCGGCGGGGCCTCGGTCACCCCGGGGCGGCGAACCCGGCCGGCCCGGCCGGGCTTCGCACGGCGGGCCGGACACTCGATCGGGCCGCCTCGGCGCCACCGTCACGCGGTCCCGCCGCGTTCGAGCACGGCGTTGTGCGTGGTTTCGCGCCGTTCGCGTACGGCGTTGTGCCGCGGTCTCGCGCCGTTCGAGTACGGCGTTGCCACGCGGTTTTCGCACCCTTCTCGTACGGCCTTGCGGGCAACCCCCGGAAGTCCGGGCGATCCGGCCCGGTCTTAGGATAGCCTCACCTCCAATCATTCCGTACGCAGTCGTACGGTCGGCCCAGAGGAAACAACGTGAGCCCAGCCCGCACCGGACGCCTCGGCGGCACCGTCGCCGCCATCGCGACCCTCCTTCTCGCGTGGGCGCTCGTCGGCCTCGCGAGCCCCGCGCACGCGAGCGGCACCCCGGCGGCGGGCAAGGCCACGCTGACCGCGGAGAAGACCACCGGGCTGAACCCGGCGGGCGACGTGGTCAAGCTGGTCGGCAAGGGCTTCACGCCGGGCGTGCGGCTGTTCATCCTGCCGTGCGACCCCGCCCAGGGCGCGGGCCGCGCGTGCGACATGGGCTCGTTCAGCGGCCCCACCGAGGCGGACGCGACCGGCTCGTTCAGCACCGACGTCAAGGTCGCCGCCAAGTTCGGCACCGTCGACTGCCTCAAGACCCGGTGCGCCATCGCGACGTCCAACTCGGCCAACGGCAAGGACCGTACGCAGGAGGTCTACCTCCCGATCGGCTTCACGGGTGAGGCCCCCGGCCTGCCCGCGAGCCCCGGGCCGGCCACCGCGGCTCCGCAGGCCGGCGCTCCCGGCGCGGGCGGCGCGCCGCAGTCCTCGGCCGCCGCGCCCGCCGCCTCGCCCGGCACCGACACCGCGAAGACCTCGGCGCAGGACGAGGACGACGACAGCAGCAACACCGGCCTGATCATCGGGGTGGTCGCCGCGGTCGTGGTGGTCCTGGTGGCCGTCGGCGTGGTGGTCAAGCGCCGGCGCCAGGGCGCCTGACCCGCTCTCCCCCGACCCACCGAGCTCGTTCCCAGCTTCCGGAGTCCACATATGCGCAAGTCCCGTACCGCCGCGGCCGTCGCCGCCGGCGCGATCGCCGGCCTCGGCCTCACCACCTTCGCCGCCGCCCCCGCGTCGGCCGCCGACGCCCCCACCATCACCCTGTCCAAGTCGACCGGCCTGGCCGCCGGCGGCGAGGAGATCACCGTCACCGGCAAGGGCTACAAGCCGGGCAAGGGCGTGTACATCGCGCAGACCGTGGCCAAGCCGGCCGGCGGCGTGCCGACGCAGTACGGCAACGCGGGCTACGTCCCGCAGGTCGGCGCGGACGGCACCTTCTCGGTCAAGATCAAGCCCGCGCAGAGCTTCGAGGGCAAGGACAAGAAGAAGGTGGACTGCGCCGCCACCGCGTGCTTCGTGGCCACCTTCAACGACCACACCGACCTGGCCAACCGCGACCAGGACGTGTGGGTCCCGGTGACCTTCGGCGCCGCCGCTCCTGCCGCGCCCGCGGCGCCTGCCACGACGACGCCGCAGACCGGCGCCACCACCGAGGCGGGCGAGCCGAAGTTGCCCAAGACCGGATCGTCGAGCACGCAGCTCGCCTATGTCGGCGCGGGCATGCTGGTGGTCGGCGTGGGTGCCGTCGCCGCGTCTCGTCGACGCCGCGACTCCGCACGCGCCTGACCTCATCCCTACCGCTGGAGGCGACCCGCATGAGCGAGGCGACCGTCAACCCGTTCGGAGCGGACGCGATCACCGCCGTCTGCAAGCACATGAACGACGACCACCCCGACGACTGCCTGCTGATCTCGCGCGGCCTGGGCGGGCAGCCGAAAGCCACCTCGGCCACGATGACCGGCCTGGACGGCGACGCGGCGTACTACTCGGCGATCGTGGCCGGCGAACCGGTCGCGGTGCGGGTGCCGTGGAGTCGTTCGATCACCGAGCGCCGGGACGTGCGAATCGAGGTCGTCACGCAATACAACGACGCGTGCAAGGCACTCGGCGTGCC
The DNA here is from genome assembly GCF_053594475.1 of Embleya sp. NPDC001921. Taxonomy (NCBI): domain Bacteria; kingdom Bacillati; phylum Actinomycetota; class Actinomycetes; order Kitasatosporales; family Streptomycetaceae; genus Embleya; species Embleya sp. NPDC001921. The sequence continues at coordinate 9,257 of NZ_JBSFEO010000054.1, read as the reverse complement.
GGCTCGCGGCGAGGGCGAGCACTGAGCGCGGTCGGCCGGTGAGGGCGAGCGTCGATCGGGTCGACCGGTAAGGAACCGGCGGGCCGACCGGGCCGACCACCTGTAAGAAGCGTCACGCCGACGGCCCGGGAGGAAGCTCTCCCGGGCCGTCGGCGTTGGTGTGGTGGGGAAAAACCTGTCGTATGCACGTGTACGAAAAGATATAGTGAGCTTCGCTCAGTATTTGCTTCGCATTCCACGCTCCGCCCTCGCCTCCCCCTCCCGCCCTCCACGCACCCTCCCCGAATGAAGGCCTCCGCCGTATGCCGCCCATATCCGCGTCACGCCTCAGCCAGAAGGTCGTGGTCGGCGCCGTCTTCGTCGCCGCGATGTTCGTCAACATCCTCGACATCACCATCATCAACGTCGCGCTGCCGGCGATCGGCAAGGACCTCGGCGCCTCCCAGGCGAGCCTGGCCACGGTCGCGGTCGGCTACCTGGTCAGCCTCGCGGTGTTCATCCCCGCGTCCGGCTGGCTCGGCGACCGCTTCGGCACCAAGCGGATCTTCCTGATCGCGCTGGCCCTGTTCACCGGCGCGTCCGCGCTGTGCGGGCTGGCGCAGAGCATCGACCAACTGGTGCTGTTCCGCATCCTCCAGGGCGCGGGCGGCGGCATGCTGACGCCGGTCGGCATGGCGATGATGTTCCGGGTCTTCCCGCCCGAGGAGCGTGTACGCGCGTCCCGCATCCTGATGGTCCCCACCGCCCTGGCGCCCGCGCTCGGCCCGGTGCTCGGCGGCCTGCTCGTGGACAAGGCGTCCTGGCACTGGGTCTTCTACATCAACCTGCCGGTGGGCGTGGCCGCGTTCGTGTTCGGCCTGATCTTCCTGGAGGAGTACAAGAACCCCAAGGCCGGTCGCTTCGACCTGCCCGGCTTCGTGCTCTCCGGGGCCGGCTTCGCGCTGCTGATGTACGCGTTGAGCGAGGGCGCGACCAAGGGCTGGGGCTCGCCGATCATCCTGTCCACCGGGATCTCCGGGCTGATCCTGTGTATCGCGATGGTCTTCGTCGAACTGCGGGTCAAGGAGCCGATGCTGCACCTGCGTCTGCTCCGCGACCGGCTGTTCGTGAGCACCAACGTGGTGTCGATGGTCAACTCCGCGGCGTTCCTGGGCGTGCTGTACGTCTTCCCGCTGATGCAGCAGCAGGCGTTCGGCAAGAGTGCCCTGGAGACCGGTCTGCTCACCTTCCCCGAGGCGTTCGGTGTGGTGATCGCCACCCAGTGGGTCTCGCGCCTGTACCCGGTGGTCGGTCCGCGCCGACTGATGGCCGGCGGCCTGCTCGGCATCGGCGCGTGCGCGGCATTGCTCGCCCTGGTCGACGGCGACACCTCGGCCGTGCTGATCGTGGTGCTGATGTTCTGCACGGGTGCCTCGATGGCGCACGTGATGATCCCGATGCAGGCGGCGGCGTTCGCGCGTACCGCGCCCGCCGACAACGGCCGCGCCTCGACCCTCTTCAACGTGCAGCGCCAACTCGGCTCGGCCCTCGGCGTCGCGCTGCTGGCGAGCGTGCTCGCCGGAATCGGCACGATGACGATCCACTCCGGCGGCGCCCCGAGCCCGAACCTGCACGCCTACCACGTGGCCTTCCTGGTCGCGGCCGGCCTCGCGGTCCTCGGCGCGATCGCCGCCCTGACCATCCGCGACTCGGACGCCGCCTCCACGCTCCGCAAGAAGACCGAGGTCGTCCCCGCCGCGAAGCCGGAGACGGAGAGCGCGATGGTCTGAGGTTCGGGCCGTCGGCTGCCTAGACTCGGGCCATGGACCGGATCGACCGTGCGAGTCGGGTGATCGCGGCATCACCGGCGACCGTCTACGACGCCCTCCTGGACCGGGAATCCCTGGAGGCCTGGTTGCCGCCGGAGGGCATGCGCGGGCGGATCGAGCGGTGGGATCCGCGGCCCGGTGGCGGCTTCCGGATGGTCCTCACCTACCTCGACCCCACCGACAGCCCCGGCAAGACCTCGGACGCGACGGATGTCGTCGACGTCGAATTCGGTGAACTGGTGCCGGCGGAGCGCGTGGTGCAGCGGGCGGTCTTCGAGGCCGACGACCCGTCGTACGCGGGGACCATGACGATGACCTGGCACCTGGCTGCCGACGCCGGCGGTGACGGTGGCGGTGGCAGTGGCAGTGACGGTGACGGTGACGGTGACGCGACCAGGGTGACCGTCACCGCCAAGGATGTGCCGCCCGGCATCGACCAGGCGGCACACGAGGTCGGGATCGCCTCCTCGCTCGCCAACCTGGCGGCGTACGTGGAAGGGACCGGCTGACGCAGGTCGACGCCGAGCCGGGATGGGGCAGGTCCGTGCCCGGGTCGATCCCGGCCTCGATCCCGGCCTCGATCTCGGCGTCAGGCCCGGAAGCGCCACGAGACGTGCGCGGAGCGCCTTCGCATCGTCTCGCGGCGTTCCGGTTCGTCGACCGTGCGGGTGGTCGGGACGAGATGGTCGCGGACCTCGTGGCGGGGGACCACCATGGCCCGGACGGTGGGTTGTTCGCGGGGGTCGAGCCAGCGGTGCGTCGCGAAGACCTCCGTTCGGCCCTCGGTGTCCAGCCAGTTCGGCACGCCGGGGTCCAGCGCGCCGATCACGACCCGGATCAGCCCGTCGGGATCGCGCTCGGCCTGCACGTGGTTGAGCGAGGTCTGGCGGTTGGCGAAGTCGAGCGACTCGAACCAACCAGGGCTGTAGAGCTGGAGATCCCACTGCCCGGAGACGCGGGGGTCGGTCTCCACGATCAGTACCTGATCATCCGTCAGCCGCACCCGGGCAAAGCCGTACACGACCTCCTTGACCCCGCCGGCCACCGTGGCCGGCGTGCTGAACGTATTCACCGCCTGCCGGTCGCCGGTGGTGCGCACCCAGTCGTTCCACACCTCGATCGAGTTCTCCACCGACGTCGCGGCGCCGTCGAGCATGCCCGCGACCCGCTCCGGAGTCACCCGCGCGGCCGGTCGCCCCTGGGTGTCCAGGCGTTCGAGGGCGAGCATGGCGGGCTGTTCCGGCTTCCAGTCGAAGTAGTAGTCGCGTACGTGCAGGACCCGGGCGTCCGGAGTGAGGGGGACCCAGTTCCCGGGCTGCTCGGTGGCGCTGAGGATGATCTCGACGGTGTCGCCTGGCCCGACGCCCAGCGCGGTCGAGGAGGTCTCGGCGACGATGTCGGTCCGCCCGGAGTGCATGTCCCCCGGTTTGACCTGGAGTACGAACTTCTCGCACGCGTTCATCGTCACGGTGAGCCGGTACACGCCGTCCCCCGCGATCGGCGCGCGGCGCGCGTTCTGGTCCACGTTCGGCCCGCCCCAGCGGTAGGCGAGGTCGTTGTGGGTGAAGAAGGCCGGGTTCTGCGGGTCGGTCGCGGCGAGTTGGTAGGTCAGCCAGCAGGCGACCTGATTGGCCAGGTGCCGAATGCCCTCGGCCCGGTCGGCGTCGGTCGCGCCGGGGAAGTCGGCCTCCAGGATGCGGTCGCCGAGCGCGGCCATCCGCTCGCAATAGGCGCGCCACGCAGTGCCGTTGACCACGTCGTGCGCGGGCGGGTCGTTGCGGCGCGGGTCGCGCCGGTGCGCTGCTTGCTGGTGCGCTGCCTGCCGGTGCGGGTCTTGCCGATGCGGGTCTTGCCGGTGCGGGTCGTTCGCGCGGAGTTCGTTCGACTGCACGTCAGATCTCTTCCGTCGGGACCAGGAACCGCTTCTGATAGTCCGTCAGCCGAGATCGTACGTCCTTCCGGGCCAATCCGAGGTCGTCGAACGAGTAGTTGTGCCTCCCGTGCCTGCCCTGGGGCCGTTCGGCCAGGTAGGCGCGCATCGCCGTCTCGGCCTCGGCGGTGAGGTCCAGACCGAATGTGGCGTACAACTCGCCCACCACCGCGATCGGGTCGCGCATGAAGTCGGCGTAGGCCGAGTCGTGCCAGTCGGATTCGGCGACCCGACCCGCGTCACGAAACGCGGTGAGTCGGTCGTACGCGGTGCACCACAGGTCGCTCTGGGTGCGGGCGACGTCCCGGATGTCGGACGGATTCCCGTACGCGTGGTGGATCGTGGCGATCAGGCTGCTCAACGAGGCCAGCACGGTGAGCGGATCGCGGTGGGTCACCGCGATCCGCGCGTCGGGGTACACGTCGAACAGCGCGTCCAGGGTGAGCAGGTGCGCGGGTGACTTGAGCACCCAGCGGGTCACCCCCGGTGTGCGGCGCTGGAGGATCTGCAACACGAGCCGGTGATAGGCGTAGGCGGGCCGCATGTCGCACTCGGCCAACCACGCGGCGTAGGACGGGATCGCGAACTGCCCGGTGAAGTCCTCGGATCGGAAGGCGAGCGCATGCGCGCTGATGCATTCCTTGGGCAGCGTGCCGCTCTTCTCGTGGATCGCGTCCATGGCCGGCACCGCACTCGTGATGAACCGGATCTCACGCTCGGCGAGCCCGATCCGCGGGTCGGTGTCCCGGGTCGCGGGCTCCGGCGGCGGAACCGGGCGCAGGAACTCCCAGGTGGTCGGCACCCGGTTCGCCGGATCCCGGGCGAGCAGCGCATGCAGGATCGAAGTCCCGGTCCGGGGACCGCCGGTGACGAAGATCGGCCGGTGGATCGGCTCGTCGAGCACGCCGGGATCGTCCCGGACGTAGCGGGCGACCTGGAGCCGCACGTCCAGCAGCCGGGCCACCCACGTGTGCGCCCACCAACGGCCCACCCGGTCCAGGTTCGCCTCGTGCTCCAGCGCGTGGAGCAGCCGGTCCAACCCCTCGCGAAAGCCGGGGTCGTCCTCCGCGCCGAGGTCGGTCAGTCCGGTCCTGGCCCGGGCCTCGCCGATCAGCGCGTCGGCGGCGAACGGCCGGTCCAGGTCGTCGGTGAGCGGCGGGATGTCGCCGGCGGCAAGGGTCTCGGTCCAGGCGGCGCGGTGCGGTGGTGTCCAGGCCATGGCGGTACGGCCTCCCTCACGTCGTTCCAGTTCGCGGGCGGACGCCGAGCGGGCGCGGCCCCGCCGCAGATTAGCTCTTTGTGAAGGTAAATCTGAAGAGGCGTCAGATACTGATCGGCGATGCGGTTGTGGGGTTCGGAGGTGGCTCGGGTTGCGGGTGGCTTGCGGCTCGGGTTGCGATGTGGGGTGCGGCCCCGGTTCAGGGGTGGGTTGCGGCTCGGGTCAGGTGTGGGGTGCGGCCCGGGTTCAGGTGTGGGTTGCGGCTCGGGCTCGGGTTCGGGCTGCGGCCCGGGTTCAGGCTCGGGGCAGAGTGGTCCGGGTGGCGGACCGGATCCGGGAGGGTGAGGGGCGCCCCGTACCGTACGAACCCTCGGTATCAACGCGGAATCGACGCGGAATCAACGCGGATGGAGAGTCGTGAGCGAGCGCAACGTGGTCTGGCACGAGGGCGGAGTGACGCGCGAGCAGCGTCCGGCGCTCGGGGCGACGATCTGGTTCACCGGCCTGTCGGGCTCGGGCAAGTCGACGGTCGCGGTGATCGCCGAGCGGCTCCTGGTCGAGCGCGGGACCACCGCGTACCGCCTGGACGGCGACAACGTCCGGCTCGGACTGAACGGCGACCTGGGCTTCGGGGCCGCGGACCGGACCGAGAACATCCGCCGGGTCGGCGAGGTGGCCCGCCTGTTCGCCGACGCGGGTGTGATCGCGATCGTCCCGGTGATCAGCCCGTACCGCGCCGACCGGGACCGGGTCCGCGCCCTGCACGCCCGGGACGGCCTGCCGTTCCTGGAGGTGTTCGTGGACACGCCGATCGAGGAATGCGAACGCCGCGACCCGAAGGGCCTGTACGCCAAGGCCCGACGCGGCGAGATCGGCGACTTCACCGGTATCTCGGCCCCGTACGAGGCGCCGGAGGCACCGGAACTGCGACTCACCCCGGCGGACGGCGACCCGGAGCAGCAGGCGGCGCGACTGATCGCGCTGTTGGACACGCTGAAGCTCGGGGGGTAGGCGGAGCAGGCGGGGTAGGGGCGGGACGGGAGCGGCACCGGGTCGGCGAGGCGAGAGCTGGGTCGGCGGGTCGGCGGGTCGGCGGGTCGGCGGGTCGGCGGGTCGGCGGGTCGGCGGGTCGGCGGGTCGGCGGGTCGGCGGGTCGGTCGGTGACGTGCCGTCAGGGCCCGGGTATCCCCCTCGGATACCCGGGCCCTGAGGGTGCGTCAGGCCGCCTCGGCCGGGCGTCGACCGACTCGAACGGGTCGACCCGTTCGGTCGCGGCCGGCCGCTAGTGCAGCAGGCCGCCCGTGGCGGGCTTGCGGCCGTGCTTCATCACCAGGGCGATCACGAGCGCCAGCACGCCGCACGCGATCAGGACCCAGAACCCGGTGGTGAAGGCGTCCGTGGTGTACGTGCAGCCCCGCTCGTTGCACGCGTCGTTGGTGGCCAGGCCCTGGCCGCTCGGTGCCGGGCCGGTGATCTTCAACCGGTTGTCGGTGAAGATCGGGGACAGCAGCGCGACCCCGACCGACGCGCCGAACGACTGGGCGACGACCAGCATGCTGGACGAGATGCCCTGCTGCTCCTGCGGTACCGCCTCGATGATCAGGTTCGGCGCGGCGGCGTAGTACATCCCGAAGCCGATGCCGTAGACCACGCCGCACAGCAGCATCAACTGCCACGAGTCGTGCAGGAACAGGTACATGAAGCCGGCCACGGTCAGCGTCCCGACGCCGACGATCATCGGCATCCGCAACCCTCGACGCTGGCCCCACAGGCCGGCCAGCGGGCCGGCGATCATGCTGGACATCGACTGCCAGATCAGCACGTGCAGGGCGAGCCCGAGCAGGGTGAAGCCGAGCGCGTAGTCGAGCGAGTCGTTGAACGAGACGGCCGCCTTGACCTGGTCGGCGATTCCGGCCCACATCGCCTCGGGCGCGCCCATGGCCTTGGCGCCCTGGACGGCGCCGTCGGCGTACTGGTCGAGGGCGCCCTGCTTGACGTTGTCCGGGGTCAGGCCCATGTAGCTGGTGAGGTAGTTCTGGATGCCGATGATCATGTTCGCCAGGAACGCGATCCCGAGCACGAGTGCCACACGCGGAGCGGTGAGCAGCTTCAGGTCGATGATCGGGTTCTCCACCCGCTTCTCCCACAGTGCCCACAGCGCGATCACGAGCACGCCCAGGAGCGCGTATCCGAACGCGGAGGGCTTGCTCCAGCCCCAGGACTGCCCCTGGCTGATGTAGAGCAGGATCAGCGCGAGCCCGACGCCGAGGATGACACCGCCGACGTAGTCCACCTTCTGCGGAACGCGCAGCTTGGACTCCGGCACCACGACCAGCAGCAGCGGAATCAGCACGAGCATGTAGACGACCAGGAACCAGAACAGCGAGCGCCACGAGTAGTGCTCGGTGAGCAGCCCGCCGACCACCGGCGCGAGCGCGGCCGACAGGCCGAGGCCGGTGGCCGAGATGCCGATCGCGACCGGGATGAACTTGCGCGGCATCAGGTCGCGGATGAGCCCGTACACGACGGCGGTCATCCCGAACGCGACCGCCTGGAGCGCGCGGCCGACCAGGAACAACGTCCACGAACTGGTGAGCGCACAGACCAGCGAGCCGACCAGGAACGAGACGCTGGTCGCGAGCAGCAGTCGCTTCTTGCCGTAGACGTCGGAGAGCTTCCCGATCAGCGGGCTCACCGCGCCGCCGACCAGGCCCAGGATCACCACCATCCACGAGATGCTCTCGCCGACGGACCGGAACGATGGGGCGATCTCGGGCACGGCCGAGGAGATCATCGCGTACTGGAGCGGCACGACCTCGGAGAACATGACCACGACGGCCAGAACTGCGAAGACCCGGCCCTTGGACACCCCTTCGAGTCGACCGGTGTCGACCGAGGACGGGTCCGATTCGGGCTCCGGCGGCTTCGCGGGTACTTCAACGGTCGCAGACATACCGGTACTTTCCGTTCTGTGCAGAGGCGCGCGCCGGACACGTGTCACCACTGCGACACGTCCGGTTTTGTACGGAATCTTTGGGGGCAAAGCGCCGCTCGGCCTCGATGGGGCGGGCGCGTCTCGTGGACGGTGCCAACCGGATCGGTGTACTCCAGCCGAACTGATTGACAGTGTTTAGCACGGCATACGGGCACGGGGAAGAGTGATCGCCGGGCGAAGGTACGTTTTGATTCGGTTTGGGATATAAATTCCCTGACGACCCGTCAGCTAACTGTCGCGGTCGAGGGGTTGGCCCGAGTCGGGGGTCGGGGCCGGGGGTGGGGGTCGGGGGTGGGGGTCGGGGGTCGGGGCGGGTCGGGGTCGTCACGGGGGTTGGCTGCCCGGCGAGGCGGAGACGTTGGTCGGCAGAAACAACGCCAGGCGAGTGGCGGGAAGGGGCGGGACTTCGGCCGGGCCTGCCGAGGAGCCTCCCGAGTGACTAGTGCTCTTCACAGAGAGCACTGCTCACGGCACGCACTGCGAAATGGCGGAACCGGGGGTTGGTGACCTTGCGCTCACGAGCTGACGTTGACTGGTGTCGATCGGCCCCGTTCCAGGTCACCGGCGGTCTGGAACCTGAGTTTTCCGGCGAGACGCGGGCTTTGATCGCCGGGAGACCCCGCCAACGACGGGCTGGGGTGGGTGGTCCGGCGAGGTTCGCCGGGGCGCTTTCCCGCGCATGTCGGCACTTCGCGAGAGCACTGCTCTCGGTGTGCGTTGCGCGATGGCGGGGTCGGGCACGGGTGGCCTTGTGCCTACCGGTTCGCATTGACCGGTGTCGGTCGGCTCGGCGTCAGGTCGTCGGCGGCCGGGAGCGCTGGACTCTCCGACGAGATGCGGGGCTTGCCCGGCAGGAAACGCGCCGGCAACGGCGGTCGGGTAACCGTCCGGCGAGGCCGACCGAGCCGCTTCCCCGAGCGGCTCGGCTCTTTGCGAGAGCACTGCTCTCGGTGTGCGTTGCGCGATCGCGGGGTCGGGCGCCGGCGGCCTTGTGCTCACCGGTCGGCTTTGGCGCTGGCCGTCGGGCCAGTCTCGAGTCGCCGACGGCCAGGAACCCCGACCCTCCGGCGAGACCCAGGCTTTGCTTGCCGGAAAAAGCACCTGCAACGGCGGAGAGGGCGGGCCTCGCCCGCCGGGGCCGGCCGGGACGCCTTCCCGAGCGGGTCGACTCCTTGCGAGAGCACTGCTCTCGGTACGCGTTGCGCGATGACGGGACTGGGCGCGGGTGGCCCTCTGCCCACCGGTCGGCGTCGGCGTTGGCGGTCGGGCCGGTCCCAGGTCGCCGACGGTCAGGAGCGTTGGGCC
>NZ_JBSFEO010000053.1:0-80645 GCF_053594475.1 Embleya sp. NPDC001921 | reverse complement strand
GCGCACACGGTGTCGTTCGCGTTCGACATGTCGTGGGAGGAACTCCTGTGGCTGGTCGAGGGTCACGAAGTGCATGTGTGCGACGAGGAGTTGCGGCGTGACGCGCACGCGCTGACGCGGTACGTGGACCGGCACCGGATCGACGTGGTCAACGTCACCCCCACCTACGCCCAACACCTCCTGGACCTCGGCCTACTCGACGACGACCCGGCGCGCGGCGGGCATCGGCCGTGCCTGGTGTTGCTGGGCGGCGAGGCTGTTTCGGACGCGGTGTGGAATCGGCTGCGCGACACCGAGGGTGTGCTGGGCTACAACCTGTACGGGCCGACCGAGTACACGATCAACACGCTCGGCGCCGGCACCGAGGACAGCGCCACGCCCGCGATCGGGCGACCGATCCTCAACACCGCCACCCACATCCTCGACGCCAACCTCCAACCGGTACCGGTGGGCGTGCCCGGCGAGTTGTACGTCACCGGCATCGGCCTGGCGCGCGGCTATCTCGACAGTCCCGGTCCGACCGCCGCGCGGTTCGTGGCGAATCCGTACGGGCCGCCCGGCAGCCGCCTCTACCGCACCGGCGACCTCGCGCGGCGGCGCCCGGACGGCATCATCGACTACCTCGGCCGCACCGACGACCAGATCAAGATCCGCGGCCACCGCATCGAACCCGCCGAGATCCAAAGCGTGTTGGACACCCATCCCGACGTGCTGCGTTCCGCGGTGGTGCCGAACGCGGACGGGACCCGGCTGACCGCCTATGTGGTCGGCGCGGCCGATCCGCGCACGCTGCGCGCCTGGTCGGCGGCGCGGCTGCCCGACTACATGGTCCCCGGCGCGTTCGTGCCGCTGGACGTGCTGCCGTTGACCGTCAACGGGAAGCTCGATCGGGCCGCACTGCCCGAACCGGACTTCGCGGCGGCGGTCACCGCGCGAGGGCCGCGGGACGCGTTCGAGGCCGTGATGTGCCGGGTGTTCGCGGACACCCTGGAACTGCCCCGGGTGGGCATCGACGACAACTTCTTCACCCTGGGCGGGCATTCGCTGCTCGCGGTCCGCCTGGTCGGCGCGATCCGCGCCGCCGGTATCGTGGCCGACCCGGACACGGTCACCGTGGCGTCGGTGTTGACCGCGCCGACGGTCGCCGACCTGGCGGAGCGGCTGCGCGGGAGCACCGGCACGGACGAGTTGACCGCGCCCCTGCTGGCGTTGCGGCCCGACGGCGACCTCGCGCCCTTGTTCTGCGTCCACGCCGGATTCGGGTTCGCCTGGCCGTACACGACGTTGCTCGCGCACGTGGCGAACGACCGACCGGTGTACGGGCTCCAGGCCCCGATGTTGTCGGGTGCCGCGGCGCCGACCCGGTTCGAGGACGTGGTCGCGGAGCACCTGCGCGCCGTGCGCACGCTCCAGCCGCAGGGTCCGTACCACCTGCTGGGCTGGTCCTTCGGTGGCGAGCTCGCCTTCGCGCTGGCCGCCGAACTCCAGCGCGCGGGTGAACGGGTGGACCTGCTGGTGCTCGTCGACGCCGAACCGCCGGTGCCGCGCGCGCACGCCGACGAGGCGGGCCCGGACGGCGGGTTCGACGAGGAGGCCGCGCGGGCGCATCTGCTGCGCGCGACGCCGGCCGAGGTGGACCTGGCCGGCGCGCTGGGCGAGGAGGTGGTGGCGGCCCTGCTCCGGACTCGGGTCGCCTACGAACCCCTCGCGCCCGCCGACCCCTACCCGGCCTTCCGCGGCGACGTGTTGTGCGTCGCGGCGCGCGAGAACCTCGCGCGGACCGGCCGGGAGGCCTGGACGGCCCATGTTCTCGGCGTGGTCGACGAGCACGTCGTCGACCACGAGCACGACGATCTGCTGACCTCGGCCGCGGTGGACCAGTGGGGCCCACTCGTACGCCGACGGTCGGACGCGACACACCCAGAGAGGCACTGAAGCATCATGCGAAGAATCGCAGCGCCGCCCTTCGTCCGCCGCACCGCCACCCGCCGCACCGGCACCGGCCGCCTCGCCGCGGCCGGGATAGCCGTGGCACTCGTGTTCGGCCTCGCTGCCTGTGGCGACGACGACAAGCAGGATGCCTCCGGCGCCCCGCCCGCCTCCGGTCCGGCGGCGGCCTCTCCCGGGACGGGTGGCGCGGCGGCGCCGACGTACCCGATCACGATCACCCACAAGCTGGGTACCACCACGATCAAGAAGGCGCCGAAGCGCATCGTCGCGCTGGGCGAGGGGGATCAGGACGCCGCGCTCGCGCTGGCGACCAAGCTCGCCGGCATGGTCGAGACGACCCCGCCGGACGGGGTGGCACCGTGGGCCAAGCCCAAGCTGGCCGGCGACAAGCCACAGATCATCACGATGGGCGAGAACGGCGCCCCGTTGGAGAAGGTACTCGCGCTACAGCCCGACCTGATCCTGGCCAACACCGACTACTGGGTCGAGCAGGAGTACGAGAAGCTCAGCAAGATCGCGCCGACCACGGCGTTCGAGACCGGCCCCTCGCAGGACAGTTGGCAGCAGGTGACCCGGCAGGTCGGCAAGGCACTGGGCAAGTCCACCGAGGCCGAGAAGCTGGTGACGGACCTGGAGGCCAAGGTCGCCGGCGTCGCCACGAGCCATCCCGCGATCAAGGGCAAGTCCTTCGCGCTGACCAACGCGCAGAACGCGGGCACGGTCGCGGTGCTCAAGGACAAGTCGGATACCTCGGTGAAGCTGCTCGCCGGGTTCGGGATGACCTTCCCGGACGCCATCGCCGGTCTGCCCGGGGCCGGATTCGCAGCCGAGTTGAGCATGGAGCGGCTCGACGTGCTCGAAGTGGGCGTGCTGCTGAGCAACTACAACGCGGACGACGCGCTGAAGAAGGCGATCGAGGGCAACCCGCAGTTCGCCAAGCTGAACGTGGTCAAGCGCGGTTCGTACGTCCCGCTGGACTCCAACGACTTCTGGGCCCTGCGTGCGCCGACCCCGCTCGCCGTGGAGTACGTGATCGACAAGATCATGCCGCGCGTGGACGTCGCCGCCCAGGCCGCGAAGGGCTGAGCGCCGGCACCGGTCGGACTGGAAGAGCCCCCGACTCCATTGATTCGCAAGGGAGTCGGGGGCTCGATCGTTCGGTCGTTCGACCGGCTCAGAGTACGGCGACCGTGGTGCCGGCGATCTGTCCCGGCATGCCGGGGACCGGCTCGGCCGGGTCGGTGCCCAGCGCCACGATGCGGTTGTCCGCGTCGACGTGCACCACACGCGGGCGGTGCGCGGCCAGTTCGGCCTCGTCCAGGAGCGCGAACGCCATCACGATGACCAGGTCGCCCGGGTGGATCAGCCGCGCGGCGGCCCCGTTGGCGCCGATCACCCCGCTGCCGCGCGGACCGGGGATCGCGTACGTGGTCAGGCGCGCCCCGGTGTCGATGTCGACGACCTGGACGACCTCGCCCTCGGTGATGCCGGCCGCGTCGAGCAGGTCCTCGTCGACCGTCAGCGATCCGACGTAGTGCAGGTCGGCCTGTGTCACCCGGGCCCGATGGATCTTGCCACTCAGCAGCGTGCGCAGCACCGGTGCTCTCCGCTCAGTTCTCGGTGGCGGCCACGAGGGAACGCGGCCGCATGTCGGTCCAATTGGTCTCGATGTGCTCCAGGCACCGTGCCCGTGCGGCGGGTCCGTATGCGGTGTGCCAACCGTCGGGCGCGTTCAGGAACGCGGGCCACAAGGAGTACTGGCCCTCGTCGTTGAGCAGGGCCAGGAACGTCCCGGAGTCGTCGTCGAAGGGGTTCGTCACGGCGGGTCAGCCTTTCGTGGTCGTCGGTGTCGTCGGCGGTGTGGCGCCGGGAGAGGGGTCGTCGGCCGCGGCGGGGTCGGTCGAGGCCGCCGCCTCCGCGGCCGGCGCGGAGGTTGGTTTCGCGGCCCGCAGCGCGGGCAGCGCGGTGGCGACCGCGAGGACCGCGGCGACACAGGCCAGGCCGCCGGCCACGAGGGTTGCGCCGGGGCCGATCAGGCGGGCGACGCCGCCGGAGAGCGCGTTGCCGGTGGCCGGTCCCGCGGTGGCCTGGGCCAGCCACAGGCTGCCCACCCGGCCCTGGAGCCGGTCGGGCGTGTACTGCTGCAGGAGGGTGCGGCGCAGGATCTCGGAGATGGTGTCGGCGCCACCGGCCAGGGCCAGGACGAGCAGCCCGAGCCACAGGTGCCGGGTCAGGCCGAAGGCGGCGATCGCCGCGCCCCACAGTGCGGCCACCGCGATCAGGGTCACCCCGGGGCGTCGCACCCGCGCGATCCAACCGCCGGCCAGGGCGCCGAGGAAGGCACCCACGGCGGGGGCGGTGTAGAGCAGACCGACCGCGGTGGGTCCGCCGTCGAAGACCTCGTGTCCCATCTCGGGAAACAGGGCGTACGGCATCGCCAGGACCACGGCCGCCAGGTCCACGAGCATCAGCCCGCGGATGATCCTGTTCGCGCGTACGTGTCGCAGACCGTCCAGGATGGCCTGCACCGGGTGCTGCGTGGTCGCGGTGTCGGCGTCGGCGTCCTCGTCGGGTTCGGGGTGCAGGTGCGGCAGTCGCCACAGCAGGGCCGCGCCGACCACGAACCCGGCCGCGTCGATCAGGTAGCACACCGCGACGCCCGGGCCGGCGGCGATCAGGCCTGCCAGGCTGGGGCCCACCATCGCGCCGAACTGGGTGGTCAGGGTGAGCAACGCCCCGGCCGCAGCGAGGTGTTCGCGTCCGGCGAGGGCCGGTGTGACGGCCATCAGGGCGGGTGCGCCCAGACCGCCGGCGATGCCGGCGGCGATGGCCGCGAGGTAGACGAACCACAGTTGGGGCTCGGGTGCGAGCGCGTTGCCGGCCAGCGCGAGTACGACGACCGCGGAGCCGGCGCGGGTGGACAGGATGAGCCGGCGCCGGTCGCTGCGGTCGGCCAGGACGCCGCCGGCCAGCAGGCCCACGCACAGGCTGACGCCGATCACCAGGTTGACCAGCCCCACGTGCAGCGAGGACTCGCCCAGGTCGTAGACCTGGATGCTCGCGGCGACCGAGGTCAGCGCGGTCCCGAGCATGGACAGCGCCGTGGCGGTGAACAGCAGCCGGAACTCGCGATTGGCCCGCAGGGGTGTGATGTCGACCGCGATGTCGCCCAGGCGCACCGATCAACCCTGCCGGGAGGTGGGGATCAGGCCGTTCGCGATCGCGGTCGATTTCCCGGTCGCGGTGATGGGGTCCGGGCCGGAGCGGTCGTTGATCGAGGTGAGGATCTCACCGGCGCGGACCGCGATGTTGGACAGCAGGGTGGAGCCGATGCCGTGGGTGTGCTCGGTGCCGCCCTGGAGGTAGATCCCGGCGCTGAGCGGGGGTTCGGTGACCACCCGGTAGTCGCGGCCCAGGCGGGGGCGTCCGTACTCGTCGCGCACGCAGGCCCGGGCGGTGTCGCCGAAGAGGGCGAGTCCGTCGCCGGGGCGGTACCCCGTGGCGTACACGACCACGTCGGCGCGCAGTGTCTCGGTCTTGCCAGTGGGCAGGAACTCGACGTCCACGTGCGCCGCTTCGGGGTCGTCCCGCAGGTCGACGACCCGGGAGGCGTGCCGGATGTACAGGCGCTGCCGGCCCTGGACGCGCTCCTCGTAGACCCGCCGGTACAACTCCTCGATCAGATCGCCGTCCACGACCGAGTAGTTCGTGTTCCGGTGATACTCCGTCAGTTGTCGTTTGACCTGCTCGGGCGCCTCGAAGTAGTGGTCGACGGCCGCGGGGTCGAAGATCCGGTTGGCGAACGGGCTGTCGTCGGCGGGGGAGTAGCCGTAGCGGCTGAAGACCGCGTGCACCTCGGCGTCGGGGAAGCGTCGGTGGAGGTAGTCCGCGGTCTCGGCGGCGCTTTGTCCGGCGCCGACGACCACCGCGGTGCGCACGGTCGTCGGGTCGGTGGCGGTGACGTTGGGCACGAGTCGGGAGTTGTGCCAGACCCGGGCGGAGGCCTCGACTCCCTCGGGCAGGTGCGGCATCAGGCCCGGTGCGAGCACGACGTTGCGGGCGCGGTGGGTGGTGGGATCACCCGCCACGGCGACGTCGAACGCGGTGATCCGGCCGTCGGTGAGAACGGGTTCGATGGCCAACACCTCGGCGTCGTACCGCACATGGTGGGCCACCCGGGCGGCGGCCCATTCGAGGTATCCGTGGAACTCGGCCCGGAGCGGGAAGAACACCTTGTGGTTGACGAAATCGACGAGTCGGTCGATCGAGTGAAGATAGTTGACGAAGCTGAAGTCACTGGTCGGATTGCGCATCGTGGCAAGGTCCTTGAGGAAAGAGACCTGCATCGTCGCGCCGTCCACGAGCATGCCGCGATGCCAGCCGAAGGTGGGCTGTTTCTCCAGGAACAGGGCGTCCACGCGGTGGTCCGACGAGGTGCGCGCGTTGTGTTCCTCGATCGCGACGGCGAGCGCCAGGTTCGAAGGCCCGAATCCGACCCCGATGAGGTCGTGAGTGGTCTTTCCGTCGTGCCGAGAGGAGGTCAACGAGCGTTTCCCTTCTGAGTGGTGGCCTCGAAGGGCACACGAAGCACTATTGCCTTTCAGTAGGGGAGGCTAACCTAACCTCGCGCGATGTGACCAGGGCTGTAGATCAATAGGTTAGCCTTGCCTAACCTGTCACTGTGCCGAATCGCGGAGGCTGTCGTGTCCGACTACGTCGAGCGGGAACTCCCTTTGTCCGAGGATCCTTTGGACCTGGCCGCGGCTTTGGCCGAGGCGTCGTCGAGCATCGTGGGCGGCCGTGCGCATGTGGTCTACGAGCGGGACGACGAATGGTGCGTGGGCCTGGGAGCGCTCGTCGAGGTCGTGGTGACCAAACACGAGGTCCGCTGTAGTGGCGGTGGCGGTGGCGGTGGCGGTGGCGGCGGTGACGAGGTGCGGTCGTGGGTCGACTCGCCGCTGCCGGTGGTCGACGAATTCCTGCGCGAATCCCCGGTGTCACGGTGGCGGGCGTACGGTTGGGCCGGGTTCGAGTTCGCCTACCTTCAGGCCGGAATGCCGGAACTGGTCGGTGAAGAACCGTTGTTGCACCTGTTCGTTCCGCGCGTCGAAGTACGCCTGAGCCCGGGACGGGCCCGGATACGAGCCGTCGACGCCGAGGAACTAGCGGCGGTCGTGGCGCTGTTGACCGCGTATCGACCGGCTCCGCGCAAGGATCCGGTGGCCTTCGACGTCGCGGCGGGCGGCGCCGGCGAGTACCGCTCGGCGGTCGGCGCGGCGGTGGACGAGATCCGCGCACGGCTGCTGCGCAAGGTCATCCTGTCCCGGACGGTCGAGGTGCCCACGCCGGTGGACATGGTCGGCACCTACCTCGCCGGGCGGCGCGGAAACACGCCCACCCGCTCGTTCCTGCTCGACCTGGGCGGCATGTGCGCGACCGGCTTCAGCCCCGAGATCGTGGTGTCCGTGGACGCCGATCGCAATGTCGGTACCCAGCCGCTCGCCGGAACCCGCGCACTCGGCGGCGGTGCGGCGGCCGACCGGTCGCGACGCGACGAACTGCTCAGCGACGCCAAGGAGATCTACGAGCACGCCATCTCGGTCAAGGTCGCCTACGACGAACTGGTACCGCTGTGCGACCCGGGCACGGTGATGGTCACCGACTACATGTCGGTCAAGCCGCGCGGCAGCGTGCAGCACCTGGCGTCGTCACTGGTGGGCCGGCTCGCGCCCGGCGTCGGCTCGTGGGACGCGTTCGCCGCGCTGTTCCCCGCGGTCACCGCGTCGGGCGTGCCCAAACCGGCGGCGTACCGCGCGATACGGCGACACGAGAGGGACCCGCGCGGGCTGTACAGCGGCGCGGTGTTGACCATGGACCACGACGGAACGCTGGACGCGGCCCTGGTGTTGCGCACGCTCTTCCGGCGCGACGGCAGGACGTGGCTCCAGGCGGGCGCGGGCATCGTGGAACAGTCGGAGCCCGGGCGCGAGTTCGAGGAGACATGCGAGAAGTTGCGCTCGGTGGCCGGCTATCTGGTGCCGGCGCACTGAGCGACGGGCGTCTTCGACAGGTGCGACGGATGCGCCTTCGCGCCGCCGGGGATGCCGTGCGGCGCGAAGGGCGGGCACGGTGTGCCGCCGGGTGGGCGCGTGGACGGGCCGGTCGACGAGGTCTTGTTCGGCGCGGCCCTATCGACGGCCGCCGACCGGGATCACCAGCGGGGTGCCCGCGATGGGGCACTCGATCACCGCCGCGCGCAGGTCGAACACTTCGCGCACCAGCTCCGGCGTGACCACCTCGGCGGGCGGCCCGGCCGCGACCACCCGGCCGTCGCGCATCGCGATCAGGTGATCGGCGTACCGGCACGCGTGGTTGAGTTCGTGGATGACCATCACCACGGTCCGGCACTCGGCCCGGCCCAGTTCGGCCACCAGCTCCAACACGTCGACCTGATAGGCCAGGTCGAGGTAGGTGGTCGGTTCGTCCAGCAGCAGTACGGGGGTGTCCTGCGCCAACGCCATCGCGATCCAGACCCGTTGGCGCTGTCCGCCGGAGAGCTCGTCGATGCCCCGGCCGGCCAGTGCGTCCACGCCGGTGGCCTTGAGCGCCGCGTCCACGACGGCGTCGTCGGAGGAGGACCACTGCCGCCACCACCGCTGGTACGGGGTGCGACCGCGCGCGACCAGATCACGCACGGTGATGCCTTCGGGGGCGGTCGGGGACTGTGGCAACAGCGCGAGCCGTTGGGCGAAGTCCCGCCCGGACAACCGGGAAACGCTCTCGCCGTCGAGGAGGACGGTGCCCTGACGCGGTTTCAGCAACCGGGCGAGGGCGCGCAGAGCGGTCGACTTCCCGCACGCGTTCGGCCCGACCAGGGCGGTGACCCGGCCGGCGGGGATGTCGAGGTCCAGGTCCCGGGCCACGACGCGTTCGCCGTAGCCGAGGGTGATGCGTTCGGTGGTCATTCCGGGGGCCGCGATTGCCCCGGGGACGCCGGACGCGTTCTCGGGCGGAGTGGAGGGAGGGGTGGCGTGCGGCGCGCTTTCCGTCGTGGCCGGTTCGGTGTGCTGCGTCGTGTGCCCAATCTGTTCGAGGTGCTCGGCCCGTTCGGCCGGGCCGGGCCGTCCGGTCGGTTCGATCGGCGTGGACGGCTCGACCGGTCCGGCCGGTCCGACCGGTCCGGTCGATTTGGCCGATCCGACCGATCCAGCCGATTTGGCCGGTCCGGCGAGTTCCCTCGGCTCGGTCGCCTCCGGGTCGTCCGGGCGATCCGTCTGCTTCGTCTGCTTCGTCTGCTCCGGCGCGGAACCCACGTCAGCCTCCCTTTCCGGCCCGGTTGTTCCGGGCGAGCAACCACAGCAGGTACGGCGCCCCGACGGCACCGGTGACGATGCCGACCGGGAGTTCGTTGGTGAACGCGGTGCGGGCCACCACGTCCGCCACGACCACCAGGGCCGCGCCGACGAGACCGCTGACCACCAGGGGCAGCCCGGGGGTGCCGGCCAGTCTGCGGGCGATCTGCGGGGCGGCGAGCGCGACGAAGACCACCGGTCCCGCGCACGCGGTGGCCGCCGCCGTCAATCCGGTCGCCAGCACGAGCAGCGCGATCCGCGAGCGGGTGACCGGCATGCCCAGGCTCGCGGCGGTGTCGTCGTCGAACTGGAGCATGCGGTACGGCCGCGCGAGCGCGATCGTCGCCGGCACCAGCACCACGAGCGCGCAGCCCAGCCAGCGCACGTGGGTGTACTCGCGCCCGTCCAGGCTGCCGGTCAGCCACGAGGTGGCCCGGGTCGCGGTGTTGACGTCGACGCGCGCGAGCATCCAGCGGGTGAGCGCCGCGAGCATGCCGTTGACCGCGATGCCCACGAGCACGAAGCCGTACCCGGAGATGGTGCCGCCGCGAAACGCCAACAGATAGATGGCGGCGGCCGTCGCGAGCGCGCCGACCAGGGCGCCGAAGGGCACCGCGCCGTAGGTCGTGGACTGCGTGGTGCTCACACCGCCCAGCAGGATCGCCAGCACCGCGCCGGCCCCGGCGCCGGCCGTGATCCCGATCAGGTCCGGCCCGGCCAGCGGATTGCGGGTCACGGCCTGGAAGACCGCCCCGGCCATGCCGAGTGCGAATCCGACCAGCACTCCCACCAGGGCCCGCGGGAGCCGGAGTTCGTGCACGACCAACTCGGCGTCGGCGGGACCCGCGCCGAACAGCCCGGTGACCACGTCGCGCCACGGCAGGTGATAGTCGCCCAGCGCCAGCGACGCGATCAGGCCGACGAAGACGAGCGCCGTCAGGCCGACGGCGGCGGCGAGCGTACGCGGGCGCACGGCGAACCCCAGGGGCCCGCGCTCCCAGCGCATCACGCGCGGTGCGGGATCGGCAGTCTTCATCCGGCGTGTTCCCCGATCCTTCCGCGCCTGACCAGATATATGAGGAAGGGCGCCCCGAGGAAGGCGGTGACCACGCCGACCTCCACCTCCGTGGGCCGTGCGATCACCCGCCCGACCACGTCGGCGACCAGCAGCAACACCGCACCGGCCAGCCCCGAACAGGGCACCAGCCAGCGGGCGTCGGGACCGGTGAAGGCCCGCAGTACATGCGGCACCACCAGACCGACGAACACGATCGGTCCCGCGGCGGCGACCGCGGTGCCGGTCAGCAGGACGACCACGAGCGCGCCCAGCGCCCGGGTGCCGCCCGCCCGCGTGCCCAGCGTGGTGGCCAACTCGTCGCCGAGCGCGAGCGCGTTGAGCCGACCGGTCAGACCCAGCGCGAGGCAGACCCCGACCACGACGAACGGCACCAGGAACACGGTGGTTTCGCCGTCCCGGCCGGCGAGCGAACCGACCGCCCAGGAGCGGTAGCGGTTCAGCGAGGCGGGGTCGCTCAGCACGAGCGCGCCGGTACCGGCCTCCAACAGCGCGCTGACCGCGGCCCCCGCGAGCGCGAGCTTGGCGGGTGTCGCGCCACCCACGCCCGCCCCGCCCACCAGGTAGGCGATCGCGCCCGCGATCGCCGCGCCGAGGAAGGCGAACCACAGGTAGCTGTGCGATCCGGTCAGTCCGAGCAGTCCCACACTCGCCGCGACCGCGAACGCCGCACCCGCGCTGACCCCGATCAGACCGGGGTCGGCCAACGGGTTGCGGGTCACGTTCTGGGCGACGGCGCCGGCCACCCCCAGCGCGACGCCGACCAGGAGCCCCAGGAGCGTGCGCGGCACCCGCAGATCGCGAATCAGCCCGGCGTCACCGGTACGTTCGCCGCCGAGCATGGCGAACACCTCGCTCGGCGCGACGTTGCGCGTGCCGATCGCCAGGGACGCGAACAGCGCGCCGAGCAGCAGCACGCCCAGCATCACGAGCAGCCCGACACGCGAGGAACGACCGGGTGCGGCCCGGGCGTCGGACGCGGCGACGGCGGACGGGGCATCGGGGGAATCGACCCGGAGAGACACCCCAGTAAGGTAAGGCATACCTGAAAGACTTGCCCAGTACGCCCGGTTGCGACGTCGTACCGCCGAGCGTCGCACACGCAAGCCGATTTTGATCCGAGGCGCCGAGCACTCGGGACCGAAACGACGAGGGGCATCCCATGGCGCGAGACGACCAGGCCCGCGACACCCGTGACCGTACCGGGCGATCGCCGATTCGCACGTGTCTGGCCACCGTCGTGCGGTCGGCCGAAGTGACGCCGAGAATGTTGCGGTTGACGCTCGGCGGAGACGAGCTGCGCACGTTCGAGGGAGGAAGGCAGGCCGACGAGCGGGTCAAACTCTTCTTTCCGCCTCAGGGCGAACGCATACCGGCGCTGCCGGAATTCGGCCCCGAGGGCCTGGTCTATCCCGCCGGCGCGACGCCGCCGCACGCGCGCAACTACACCGTGCGGCGCTTCGACCCGGCCGGGCCCGAACTCGACATCGACTTCGTGATCCACGGCGACGGCCGAGCCGTGGAATGGGCCCGCGAGGCCCGACCCGGCGACCTGCTCGGGATAGCCGGCCCGGCGGTCGGTACGCTCCCGCCCGCCGACGCAGACCAGTTGCTGATCGCCGGGGACGAGACGGCACTGCCCGCCGTGGCCTCGATCCTCGAACGCCTCACCCCCGGCACGCGCGCGCACGTCTTCGTCGAGGTCGCCGACCGCTTCGAGGAGCAGCCCCTGAGCGCGGCACCGGGCACCGACGTGCGGATCCGATGGCTGCACCGGGACACCGCGACCGACCCCGACGACGATCAATTGGCCGACGCGGTCTGTGAATTCCCCTGGCCGGACGGCACCGTGCACGCCTGGGTCGCCGGCGAGGCGCTCACCGTGCGCACCATCCGTCGCTATCTGCGCAACGAACGCGGTCTGGACCGGGACACCCTGCACGCGGCCGGCTACTGGCGCCGAGGCAAAACGGTGGAGGAGTGGCTGGACGAACCCCAGGACGCCGACGCCTGATCCCGCGCGGGCGTGTTCCGCGCGTGCACCCCGGCCCCGAAAAGATTCCCGGCGAAGGTGTTAGCAAACCCGGGGGTCGTGGCGTTTCTCGTGTGACGTCAACGTGTGGAGGGTCCATGTCGGGAAGCAAGGCCGCGGCCGCGGACTTCGAGGAGTTCGCGCACGCGCGCAGCGCGCAATTGTTGCGCACGGCCTGCCTGCTCACCGGCGACTGGCACATCGCCGAGGACCTGGTCCAGGAGACCTTCGGGAAGTTGTTCCCGCGCTGGAACCGGGTGAGCCAGATGGACGCGCCCATGGCGTACGCGCACCGGACGCTGGTCAGAACGTTCCTGTCCGCCCGGCGACTCAAACGCTGGTCGGAGTATCCCGCCGAGGAACTCCCGGACGCGCACGCCCCCGACGGCCACGACATCGAGCTGCGCCTGACCCTCCTGGAAGGCCTGGCGCGACTGGCCCCGGACGACCGCGCGGTCCTGGTGCTGCGCTATTGGGAGGACTACGCGGTCAAGGAGACGGCGGAGATCCTGCGCATAGCGCCCGGCAACGTGCCGGTGCGCGCCAAGCGCGCGCTGGGCCGGTTGCGCGCGCTCCTGGGCACCGAACTCCTGGCCGCGGCGCCGACATGCTGACCGGACCCGAGCGCCACCCTCGACCCCGTGATCGCGACCGGAAGGACGTGCAGGCCGTGCCCACCCATAAGGACTCGCTCAGTGATGAGGAATTCGCCTGCTACGAGCGGGAGTTGCCTGGGGATCTGCGGGCCGCCGTCGAGGCCTTCCCCGGTCCCGGCCCCGACCTCGTCGCTCGCGGGCTCGCCCGTGGACGGCAACGTCGGCGGGCCCGAACGCTGCGCCGGACGGCACTCGCCGTGGTCCTGGTCCTGGCGAGTGTCGGAGGGTGGGCCGGCATCGACGGCACGTTCGACACGTCGTCCGGCCCCGCCGACCGGACCGGCGATCCCTGGGTGACCGGCGCACCGCGCGACCTGATTCCCTTCCTGGCGAAGGCGGTTCCCTCGGGTGGCGGACTCGCCGACGGGGTGACCCGGTTCGACGCCGACGCCCCGAGAGTGCTCAGGACCGAGGCGAGCGTCTCCGCGACGTACACCAACCAGAGCGGCTCCGCCGCGCTCACCGTGGTGCTCGACCGTCCCCTCCCGGGCAGTCGCGCCGAGGCCGAGGGCAGCCCGGACTGCGCCGCGACGAGTGCGCGGGACGAGTGCACCCGCTCGGAAGTGCCGGGCGGCGGCTCGCTGATCGTGCGCAGGACCACGAGCACGGAGCAGAACGTCGAACAGGAGTTGCGCGTGGTGCACACCCGGCCCGACGGGGCACGCGTCGACGTCCGGCTCGGCGGCCGCTACCTGGCGCCGGGCGATGTCGCCGGAGCCCCGGTCCTGAGCGTCGAACAGCTCACCGCCGCGGCCCGCAGCGATGCCTGGAAGCCGGTGCTTGCCGCCATCCCCACCGTCGCACAACAGGTCACGGGCCTGGTGACCTCGCTGATGCCCGCCGGCGTCCAGGTGACGTCCGTCGACGGGTCCGCGACCGCGGGGGAGTTCGTCGTGAACACCGGCAACGGAGCCCAGGGGCTGACCGTGAGCGTCGAGGCCGGCCCGCGCGAACAGCAACAACCGGGCTGCCTCGGCAGCGGCCCGGAAGGCGGCGTCTGCCAACTCGTGTCGTTGTCGGACGGGACTTCGGCGGTCGTCTACCTCGACCGGACCGAGGACGGCAGATTCGTACCGTGGTCCCTGACCGCGTACCGCCCGCACGGACTTCGGATCCGCTTCGAGAAGGCCGTACCCCCTCCCCTCGACGAGCGGGAGGACGGGCGTGAACGCCTCGTCGAGAAGATCGCCGCCTCGTCGCGCTGGGATGCCTTCTGAGCTGACCCCGGGACCCGCCTGAGCACCGGCCCGGGCCCTCGATCCCCCGAGCCGACCGCCCCCTTCGGGCACCCGAGTCCCTGACGTTTCCACCGTGTCGCCCCGGTGCGGACACACCGCACCGGGGTGCGTTTCGTGCTGCCCGAAAACGCCGAGCCACGCGTATCGGACCCGAGCCGGCACGACCAGAAAGGTCTCATGTTCCTCGTACCAGTGAAACGCCTGCGCCACCTGGCGCCGGAGGTACTCCGGTTCGCCGTGGTCGGTCTCCTCGGCTACACGACCGACGTCGGCCTGTTCAACGTCCTGCGGGCGGTCCTCGACGTTCCTTCCCTCCCCGCCAAGTCGGTGTCCCTGAGCGCCGCCACGGTGGTCGCCTATCTGGGCAACCACCGCTGGACCTACCGCGACCGAACCTCGGCCGACGAGCACGACGACGTCGCCGCCGCGCGACGGCGGTTCCTGTTGTTCGTCGGCTGGAGCATCGGCGGGCTGGCCATCCAACTCGGCTGCCTGGCGCTCTCGCACCATGTCCTGGGATTCGACAGCCTGCTCGCGGACAACATCTCCGGCAACCTGATCGGGATGGCCCTGGCGACGGTGTTCCGGTTCTGGGGCTACCGAACCTGGGTGTTCCGCGCGTCGCCATACGTCGCGTCGCCACTCGCCTCCCCGGAGGCGCCCCCTTCGAGGACGACGGTGGCCCGTGACGTGTCCGGGACCGCGAGGTGAGCGCCGTCGCACTCGCGATCGCGCTGTTGTGCACCCTGGCCGGCTGCCTGCACCTCGCGTGCGCGAGCGGGATGCGCCGATCGGTGGACGTGCTGCTGGTGTGGGTGCTGCTGACCGTGGCCCAGTTGTCCGCCCTGACCCTGGTGGTCGGCGGTGTGCTGCGTCGACTCGACGCGGTCGCGCTGTTCCCGGCCGCGGTCGCGGTGGCCGCGGTGGAGGTCGTGCTCACCCGAAGGCCCGGCGCCGACGCGGCCCGACGCCGCGGCGCCGCGGCCCTCGCCGGGTTGTGGCCACGCGTACGGCGGTGTCCGCGGCATCCGCTGGTCGTCGTACTGACGCTGCTGGTCGCCGCGCAGTACTGCTGGCGCGCCGCACTGGCCGTGTTCCTGGGGCCGTTGGACTACGACGGGCTGTGGTACCACCTGCCCGGACCCGCCCTGTGGCTCCAGCAGGGCCATGTGGGACACACCCCCCAGGTGTTGTGGGCCGACGTGTACCCGCAAGGCCAGGAGCTGCTCACCGGCTTCAGCGGCGCGTTCCTGGGCGACACCCGACTCGGTTGGGCGTCCGGACTGCTCTACCTCGCCCTGGGCGCGATCGCCACGGCCGGGCTCGCCCGTACGGCCGGCGCCCGCCGCGCGCACGCCGTACTCGCCGGTCTCGGCATCCTGGCGATTCCCGCGGTGTTCCTGGAAGCGTCCACCACCTACGTGGACTTCGCCACGGCCGCGACCACGCTGACCGCGCTGCACCTGACGCTCGACCTGCACCCGGCCGCCGTGGACGCGCTACGGCGCGGCGAGGACGCGACGCGCCGGCTGCGTCACCGGGTGCCGATCGTCGGGATCGCGCTGGGGACCGCCATCGGCGTCAAGTCCTCGAACCTGTTGACCGCCGCCATGGTCGGCGTCCTGGTCGTGGTGCAGACCTGGCGTGTGGTCGGCGCCATGCGGCGCCCGTCGGCACCCGGCCCCGGGTCCGCGCCGGTCACCCGCGGCGCCCGGCTGCGTGGACACGCCGCCGCCACCGCCCGCATCGCGCTGCCGAACGCGGTCGTGCTGGGTGTGCCCACACTGGCGCTGGGCGGCTATTGGTACATCCGCACCTGGCTCAGGTACGGCAACCCCTTCCACCCGTTCACGATGCTCGGCTTCCCCGGGAAGGGCACCGTCGACGAACTGATCATCGTCCACAACACGGCGTGGGTCGTGCGCGGCGAGAGCAAGCTCCGCGCCACGTGGCACTCGTGGACCTTCGACCGCGAACGCGTGGCCTACACGTACGACCAGCAACCCGGCGGATTCGGGTTGCAATGGATCTACGTCCTGCTCCCGGTCGTGCTCGTCGCCATCGCCCTGTTCGTGCGCGGGCGCCGCTTCGACCTGTTGTGGGGACTGCTGCTCCCGGTGGTCGTGCACGGGTCGGCGTCACCGGCGCCGTGGTGGGCCCGCTACCAGTTGATCGTGCCGGCGGTGGGATGTGTGTGCCTGGCGGCGGTGCTGACCGCGGTGGCGGGAGGGTCGGGTGGCGCGCGGGACCCGGGCGGCCCACACGATCCGCGGGTCCGTCGTACGGTGCCGCCGTCGGTGCCGCAGCCGGTGCGAAGGTGTGTGGCCGGACTGGTCGCGGCCGCGTTCGTCGCGACGACGGCGATCTCGATGTGGTGGGCGACGCAGCCGACCAACACCTGGATCGGCGACCGCGCCTCGGCGCGGCGCGCGGACGTCCGCGAGACCATCGACCTGATGCGCGACCCGGACCGGGACGAACGCATCCTGCCCACGGCGTCCTACGCCGGGATGAATCGGGTCCCCGACGGCCGGACCGTGGCTTTCACCGAGTACACCCACCAGCGCTTCGTCAACCTGATGCTGGGTGAACGCGGGCAACGACGGATCGCCAACCTGGGCGAGCCGCGTGACGTGGCGGACTTCACCCGCCGACTGCGTGCCTCCGGCGCCGGGTACGTGCTGTTGACGGTCGCCGGGCGGGACCGCGACCTGCTGCTCGCCGTACTGCGCGACCGCGCCCACTACCGTCCGGTGGTGCGCGCGGGAGGTGGCGTCGGCTGGACCTCCGGCGGATCCGCCGGTGCGGAACTCTTCGAGGTCGGCGATTTCACCGGCAGCGTGTGCGGGAACCGTGAGCCCCGACTGGTTGCCATGCAGCGGGCAGCCGACACGATCGCCGTGTCGCTCCGGGACGCGTGCGCGACACCGCTGTTCGAGGTCGAGGTGGTGCTCGTGCACGAGGGCGGGGAGGCGGTCCGGGCCTGGACCGGCGGAGAAGGCGACGCCGTCCTGCGCGTGCCGCCCGACCTCGCCGGGAAACCGCTGCTCGTGCGGTTCGCGGGCGACGGGTACTACGGGGCGGGGGAGGCGACGGTGGGCTGATGGCCGGGGCCGGGGCTGGTGGCAAGGCCAGGGACGGTGCCGGGGCCGGTGGCGGTGGTGGGAAGGCTTGCGGAGTGCGGAGCCGTGCCGGCGCCTTGGTCCCGGGCAGCTCCGGGGGTCGGGTGTTTGTCCGGTTCCACAGAGGGAGTACCCGAGTCATGGGTCTCGCGGACGAGGCGCCGGGCGGCATTCGTTGTCTAGCGTCGGAGTCATGAAATCGGATGATGTGTACCCATCGTGGGAGATCGAGGCTCCGGCGATCGAGCCCCGACGCGGGCCGGGTGCGACTGTGGCCCTGGGTTTGGTTCCGGCCCGGTCGCCGGCGCGCGGCGCCGCTACCGTCGCCGGAGCGCCGGGACGGGTCGCCGCCGGCTCCGCCTCGCCCACGGATTCCGCCGCGGCGCGCGGTGACCCGGCGTGGGCCCTGGCTCACTCCGCGCATGCGCTGGGCAGTACCCTGCCGGGCGGCTCCGAGGCGGATCTGCGAGCGTTCGACACGATGGTCGGCGGCGCGGACGTGGTCGGCGTGGGCGAGGCCACGTACGGTTCGAGCGAGTTCTGCACCGTCAAGCATCGCCTGTTCCGGCACCTGGTCGAACGCCGCGGCTTCCGGAGCCTCGTCCTCACGGTCCACCGGGATGCCGGGGTCCGCCTGGACGCGTGGGTGCTGCATGGCACGGGCCACCTGAGGACGATCATGGACGAGGAGTTCCGGGCCGGTGACAGTCCGTGGAACACCACCGAGACGCGGGACCTGTTCCGGTGGATGCGGGTGTGGAACGTACGCCGGCCCGACAGCCCGGTCCGGGTGGCCGGGAACGGCGTCCACTGCGCGTTCGACGCCGCCGACGAAGCCGCGAGGCGCCACCGCGACCGGGTCGCGGCCGACAACACCCTGTGGTGGCAACGCCATACCGGCACGCGGGTCTTCTTCTCCGCCCACAACGCGCAGATCGCCACCGAGGGCCGGGCCGGGGCCGGCACCCAGGGGAGCGTCCTGCGCGAACGTCTCGGCGCGCGCTACGTCAGCGCCGGATTCACCTTCGGCCAAGGATCGTTCAACGCGATCGACAAGAACGCCCCCGGCGCACCGTGGCGCCGCTTCGCGATCGGCCCGCCGGCCGCCCGTACCGGCGAGGACGTCCTGGAGAGAGTCTCCCGACGTGACTGGTATCTCGACACCCGCGCCGCGACTCCCGGCGTCGCACGCGACTGGATCGCCGCCGCGCACCCCACCCGCAGCCTCGGTGTCGCCTGGCCCTGCGACGAATACGAGAACACTCGGCTGCGCGCGAGCTACGACATCCTCATCCACCTGCACCAGATCGGCGCGACCCATCGGCGGGACGTCAACTCGACGTGATGGGTGGGTGGTTCGGGCGTGGGCGGGGCTTCGACAGCGCCGCCGCCCCCGTCTCCGTTTCCGTCTCCGCTTCCGCTTCCGCTCGCGAGCGTGTGTCCGCCGATGTGGGGAGCCCGGGGACGAATGCGACCGGTCTCCATCACCCACCGAGCCGTGGTCGACCGAGGAGATCGGCGGGGCGATGTCCGAGTGCCGTTCAAGGTGAGCGCGGTTTGAGGAGCTCCTCGGTGAGGGTGTGCAGCGCATCGTGGGAGAGGGGCGACCGGGTCAGCGCGCAGTAGACGATCGGGCCGATGAGGGCGTCGATGGTGCTGTCGGGGGTGAGACCGGGGGAGATCTCGCCCGCGTCGACGGCCTGCGTGAGCATGGCGCGTTCCCGCTCGCGGCGGGGGTCGAGGTAGCGGCGGTGCAGGCTTTTGGCCGTGTCGGGGTCGTGCTGCGCCTCGGCGATGAGTGCGAGCAGGACTCTGCCGGCGGGGTCGTCGGCGACGAATCGCGCGAAGTCGCGCACATAGCGGCGGATGCCTTCCGCCGTGGGCGTCTCCCTCGGGACGGGAAGGCGCTTCTCGCTGTCCTCGATGAGCGTGTCGAGGAGGATCTCGACCTTCGAGGGCCACCAGCGGTAGATCGTCTGCTTGGCGACGCCGGCGCGGCGCGCGATCGCCTCGACGGTCAGGGCGCCGAAGCCGTGTTCGACGAGCAGGTCGTCCGCGGCATGCAGCACGGCCAGGCGCGCGGCCTCGTCGCGCCGGTTGCCGGAGTGCGTCCTGCGGGGCTGGGAATCGGCGGCGGGCATGCGGGACACGGTACCCGTCCGTCGGCGGGGTTATCTTCTTGTCTAGACGCAACGTCGCGTCTATGTTGGATTTCACTCACCGAGAAGGAGTCGATGTGTCCGTCACGTCCAACCGCCAAGCTCTCGTCATCGGAGCCTCCCGAGGGTTGGGACTCGTCCTCGCCAACGAGCTCGCTCGACGCCACTGGCGAGTCACCGCCACCACGCGCCGCAGCGGCGGGGAGCTGCAAGCGAATGCCGATGCCTCGAACGGACTGCTCGACGTCGAATCACTGGAGATGAACAGTTCCGATGAGCTGGCCGCGCTGCGCGAGCGCCTGGCCGGCCGTCGACTCGACCTGCTCTTCGTCAACGCTGCGATCGACCGAGGCAACCTGCCGATCGGCCGGGTCCCGACCGACATGTTCACCGAGGTGATGGTCACCAACGCGTTGAGCCCGCTGCGTACCCTGGAGGCCCTCCGCGACCTCGTGGTGCCCGGCGGCACCGTCGCGGTCATGTCCTCCGAGCAGGGCAGCATCACACGGAACACCGAGGACGGCTTCGAGCTGTACAAGGCCAGCAAGGCCGCGCTCAACCAGCTCATGCGCAGCTACGCCACCCGCCATGCCGACGACGGCCGGACCAAACTGCTCATCGACCCCGGCCACAACCGCACCCGGCTCGGCGGACCCGACGCCCCCCTCGCCGCCGAGCAGAGCATCCCGGCCGTCGTCGACGTTCTGGAGGCGCAAATCGGCGCCCCCGGACTGCAGTTCCTGGATCGTCACGGCGAGACCGTGCCGTGGTAGAGCTCCAGGCACGGCTCACGGCTCACGGCTCACGGCTGGCGGAACGGCGGCAGGCTCGTCCCGATCACGTGGGTGACGCGTTGATCCGTTGAGCCTGCCGGTTGTCACCCGGTGATCTTGCGGCGGCGGTGGTAGGCGATGGTGGCGATGGCCAGCAGCGGACCCCAGAGAAGGAGGGGCGCGTAGGCGGCGGTCATCAACCAGTAGTAGCCGCCGTCCGGGGAGTCGGGGTTGCCCATGTTGTCGGGGTCGTTCCAACCGATGGCGCCGAAGACGGTGATCAGGGTGACCAGGACGGCGCCCGTCGCGGCGGGGATCACCGCGGCCAGGCGCGGAATGCGGCGCCCGCCCAGCCACGGGACCCAGCGGGGCATCACCTCGCCCCAGCGCTGGACCAGGCCCAGGGCGAGCAGGCCTATGAGTTCGGCGAAGATACTCAGGCCGATCAAGTAGAACGAGTACTTGCCGGGGTAGTTGGACTGATGGAGCGGATCGCCCGCGGCGAACCCGCTCGGCATGCCGAGGGCGATCGCGGTGCGCCACAGGCCGGTCGGCAGCAGAGTGAGCGCGGCGCCCTTCGCGGCCCAGCGAACCCGGCGGGAGACGACCGGGCCGGCGGGCGGTTCGGGAGTGGCGTCCGTGGTGGGCGACTCGGTGGGTCGGGCGATCGTGGCGGCGGTCATGGGTGCGTCCTTTTCGGGAGTCGTTCCTGCGATGCCTCAACCTTCGTCGGCGGGTGCGGCGGCGGACCATCCGCCGATCGGGAGACCGGGTGGGGCGACCTGCGGGGTGCCTGGCCCGATCGGCAGAGGCCGCGAAGGACTTCGACCACCTACCGCGGTGGAACGTCAGGAACCGCTCTCCTCCTCGTCGTCCTCCTCCCCCTCGTCCTCGTCGTCGTACTCCTCGTACTCGTCCTCGATGTCGGCGAGGTGGCCGCGGAGTTCATCGGCGAGAGGGTTTTCGTCAGCCCACCACGCGGCGTGCTCGCGCGTCTCTTGGGGCTCCGTGATCAAGGAGACGTGGACCGCGCTCATCCAGGGGTAGGCCTCGGCCGCTTCGACCTGTGTGTCCCAGTCGTCGGGGTCGAATTCCATTTCGTAGACGTCGCGGATCCTGGGGACGGGTATCCGCAGTTGCTCGTGCTTCACCATCCAGGTGTTGCGGAAGAAGTCGAACCGCAGGTGCCGGCAGTCGTCCGTCTCGGTGAAGAGGATCGGCGGGACGAGGAAGTGGGCGGCACCGACGGTGGCCGCCACGTCGATGTAATTCGCCGACGTGCCGCCGGAGTTCCAGCAGGCCGCGAAGTTCACCGGGGTGAGCGATTCCTTGCCGAGAACGTGGATCCGGTTGCCCCGCACCACGAACTTCTCCGGGTCGAGGACCACGTCCTGACCGAGCATGAGGATCGGCGCCGGCATGATGTGCGTCTTGGCGAAGGCCTGGGCCGCCTCGTTGAGGTCGACGATCTCGTCGAAGCGCGTGGCGTCGAACTCGCCCCAGGAGTGGAACGGACAGCACGCGCCGTTCGTCTCCTCCGACTCGGGGAAGAGCAGGGACTTGTCGAAGGCCCCGACGACGTCCCCCGCGCGGCCGCCGCTTCCGTCTCGCTGCTCGGTGAGGAAGCCCGGGATCCAGTCCGCGCCTTGGGCCTCGATCACCGACGACACGCACACGTCGCGAAATGCCGTCTCGCCGAGCTTGCAGTTGAAGTAGTCGAGCAGCGTGATCGCGGCACACTCGGTGAGTGAGAGCCCCGTGTTCCTGGCGAACCAGAAGTCGTAGCCGTTCGCGACGAAGTCCACCCCGCGGAAGCGCTTGTGGACGAACGGCTCGCTCGCGCCGTGATCCGCGGACAGGCCGGACCAGTGCGCGGCGGCGACCCGGTCGTAGTAGGTCTCGGCGTGCCGGGCGAGTTCCGGGGCGAAGACGCTCTCGCCGGTCAGGTAGCAGGCTTTGCTGAACAGCGCGCCGATGTCCGGGTCGTGCGCGATCTCGGCCTCGGCCTGATGGAAGACGAGTTCGGTGCGCAGGAAGACCTTGCGGCCGTCGCGGTAGGGCGCGCCCTCGTGTTCGTACCGCTGATCGAAGACGACGCAGGTGAAGGCTTCGATGTCGGTGAGGGCGGTGCCCCCGGTGAGGTCGAGCGCGGGTTCGGCCGAGCCGCCGGTGAGGTAGAGCAGCACCGTGTACCGGGAGACGTGTCCTCGGACGCCGTCGTAGTAGGGGGTGTCCCGGTGGCGGTGGAAGTTGGCGTCGCCGGGCTCGAAGCGGTTGCAGCGGAACACCGGGTTGACGTGTGAGAAGCCGTCCAGAACCGCCGTGGGCAGCGCCTCGGATACTGCCTTGGTGAGGGCATCGGCCAACAGGGCGGAGTGGAAGATGAAGCGTTCGCCGCCACGGGAGCCGGAGTTGAGCGGCGGGACATAGAGGTTCAGCCCGTCCAGGCCCTCGACGCGGGCGCGGGCGACGTCCGACAGGCGTAGGTGTGCCGCGTAGGCGTCGCGCGTGATCTCGATGGGCTCGGCGAGTGTGAGGTCCAGCGGGACGTTCGCGAACAGCCGGTCCAGGGGCACGATGTTCTCGAAGGTGCGGAAGGACAACTCGCGCGGGTCCACGAACACGGCTGCCAGGTGCGGCGCTTCCTCGCCGGCTCGGGCGAACAACTCGCGCACGCTCTCGTCGAGGCGCTCCGCGTCGATGAAGCGCACCGCCTTGAAGCGGGCCGTCGGATGCCAGGAGACCGCGAGCCCGTCGATCACGGCGACGGCCTCGGTGTCGGTCGCGTCGACCTCGGCGCGGTAGCGGGCCACCTCGTCCGGGGCGGCCGAGCCGGTCGACAAGGCGAAGAAGCGGTCGCGGAGTTCGGTGTTCACACACTCCTCCAGAGGCTGCGCAGTGCGGTCGGGAGCCGAGAGGCGGACGCGAGCATCTGCGCCCCGGCGTCGGAGACGTCCCGGCGATGGAGCAGGAGACGCGTGAGGGAGCCGGCGAACGGAGCCTCGATCAGGGCCTGTACGCCGTCCGCGCCGATGCGGTTGTACCGGAGGTCGAGTTCCTCGAGTCGGTCCAGACCTGCCAGCGCGCGTACGCCCTCGCCGGTGATCCGGTTGTGCTGCAGGTGCAGCCGCCGGAGGTTCCCGAAGTTCCCGGAACGGGCAAGCTCCACGGCGCCGTTGTCGCCGATGCCGCAGTAGCGCAGATCGAGCGTCTCGATCGTTTTGGCCGAGGCCGCGGCGGCGAGGGCCGCGGCTCCGGGATCGCCGACGCGGAAGTACGAGAGGTCCAACTCGCGGATCCGGCCGAGATCGAGGTCCGCGAGGGCACCGGGATCGTGCGGCGGCGGCGGGAGCGGGAGGTTGTCATCGTCGAAGTCGGGCTCGTCGCTCCAGTATTCGGCGTCCGCCTCCTCGGCGGCGGTGCCCGGCCGGATGCGCAGCGCGGTCACGAAGCGGCCCCGCAGGGCCTCGGCTGTGCGCGCGGGTGTCTCCGGCGGCCAGGTCACGGCCACCTTGGTGGCAAAGCCGTACAAGCGCGCGACGGCCTGGACGCCCTCCGGGAGTTCGGCGTCCCAGCCTCCCTCGTGCTCCTTCGTCAGCCGGTCGATCTCTGTTCGCAGTGCCTCGCGTCGGTCCTCCCGTACTTCGTGTGCGAGGCGAAGCTCCAGCTCGATCAGCCTGCCCCGGGCGTCGCCCCGCTCCCGCAGCACGTGGCTGTAGGCACGCCAGGCGGCGAGGTCGTTCGAGTCCGCACGCAGTAATTGTTCCAACGGCGTTTCTCTCATCGAAGCAACCTAAGGGTGGCTGCCGACAATCCACGACCACGCGCGCCTCGTGCTCACCCTCGCTTCCGCCCTCGTCCTGGGCCGGGTTCGCGTTCGGGTTCGGGTTCGGTCATCGGGTGAGCGAGGGGCTCGGGGTGATTCTTTCGGGGGCGGGTGTGCGTCCTCCCGGTGGGCGGGGGCGTCGTGCGCGGCGGGGCCGGCGGCGGCGCCCCATGCGCATCGGGGAATCCTGGTTTCTGATCCGCTCCAGCCGTGCCGTCTCGTCGCGGTCGCCTCCGGAGCCGTAGGGGCCGGTGAGCGGCACGGGATGGCGGAGCGGGTCGGACAGCGCGACGAGAAAGGGCAACTCCTCGTCCCGGCTGTCGGGATGCTCGAACTCCATGTTCCAGCCCTTCACCACCAGGACCGGCCCGGATTGCTCGCATCGGGTGTAGTCGATCAGGCCGGAAAGGTCCTCGATGGTGGGTACGCCCTTCGCCTCGGACGGCAGACGCCCTCGCCGGTACGCCTGCCGCTCCTGCGCGGACGCGCCTTCGTATGCCGGCACCTTCACGCTCCAATAGGCGTGAATCGCCTGCCACAGCACCGATTCGGGTGCGGTGACGAGGCCGTCGGTCCAGTGCCGGCCGCCGCCCACCTCGAAGTTCAGGAAGCCGCCGTCCCAGCTGTTCGGCCTGATCTCGGCGATGCCACGGGCGCCGGAGTCGTCGAAGCCGAGCAGGTGGTGCGGGACGTCGATGTAGAGGGCGAGTCCCTTGTCGAGCATCGCCCGCTCGAACCTCCGCCGACCGGAGGTGACGTATTCCTTGTGCCGATCGGCCAGTTCCGGGCAGCCGGCCACCGCCTGTTCGTAGCCGGTGACCGTATCCGAACGCCCGGTCCACTCGCCGTACAACTGAATGATCACGCGTGACTCCCCACCTCAGCGCGATAACCGACGGAAGTCACCCAATCACTATCCGCGAACACCTCGCAGGTAGGTTTTGCGCCAAGCTCCGGGCTTCCCCAGGTGATCCGGCCGCGGGTGGCCGGTTGTCGATCCCTCGGGTCGATTCCTCCGGTCGGTGCCTTCCGTCGAAACCTTCCGGTCGATCCGTCGGACTCGGGCCCGGGGCTTGGTTGTTCGCCGTCGCGAGCCCGCGCGCGGTGCGTCTATTCGATTCCTTGGTCCCGCCGGCCGCATTCGGATTCCTGTAGGCGCTCGATCAGCGTTTCGGTCGTGGGGCCTTCGTGCACGGTGGTGCCGGAGTCGCGGGTGGTCGGGCTCGATCGGGGCCAGTCGTCGAGGGCGTAGAGGATGTCGAAGTCCTCCAGGTCCATCCAGCCGATGGCATGGTCGGGGTCGTGTTCAACGTCGCTGATCCGGACCGCCGCGGTGCCCTCGAGGGGATGGATGCCGCCGGCGCGGCGGACGGCGAGGACCCGGACCCGGCCCGGGGAGAAATCGGAGGTGGGAGCGAACTCCTCACGTAGGCACCAGGTTTGCCCGGGTTCGACGATCAGCCACGGCGAGCGGTCGGCGAGGCGCTCGCACGCCGCGCGGGTGGCGGCCGCGCGGCTGAGGAGGTCCTCGGTCATGAAGGTGTCGATCCATGCGTTGACGAGGGCGCCTGCGGCCTGGGCACCGAGGACCTGGTCGACGGGCTTGTCGTTGGGGTTCACTGGATCTCCTGGGTGGGATGCCTTCGGTGAAGGTGTCGTGGGACGGGTCGTGAGCGGTCGGTGGCGGATGCCGTGAACGCGGCCGGGCGTCGGCGTCGGACCGTCCGCCGTCGGCGCTCGGTCCGGGACAACACGGGGATGGGCGAGACCCATACCGGCGACGAGTGTGATCCTGTCGGCGCGCCGCGAACGAGGCGATCGTCGTGGGGCGTCGGTTGCGGCGTACTGCTGTCGGAGCGGTCGGCACCGGTGGTTTCGGCGCCTACTGAATTACTCGAATGTCGGTTCCACCCGGTTGCCGCCCGGCGTCGTTTTTCTTCACCGGGTGGTCGCGCGTGCGCTCGCGCGACGGTCGGTGCCCGGACCCCGGCCCCAAGAGCGTGTGCGCCCTCGTGCCCTGGGCCGCAGGTTGCGGGACTGTGACGACCGGTGCGGACGGGCCGGCGGGCAAGCCGCGCCCGGGCGGACGCGTGCGCGGGTGGTGGGGCCGTGACGATTCTCACGTCGGATGAACGCACGTACGGTCCCGGCCTGTTGCGTCGAGGGTCGCCGCGCGGATCCGCTCCGTGCGCGCGGGCCTCGACCGGTCGAGGACTCACTCCGCGTTCGGTGACCCGAGTGGGGTGGGCTGTTTCCCGCGTGAGGCGTGGCCGGTACGGCCGTCTATTCGAGCGGGCGGTAGATCGCCTCGCCGCGCACGATGTGGGTCCCGTCCCAAGCAGCCATGCACGAGAGCCTGGCATCGGGCCCGGCTTGATCGGCAGAGGCGCACCGGCGGCGCTCTCGAGGCACGCGCATCAGTCGGGGAGCGCGGCGGGGGAGGCGTCGACACCGGAAACATCGCAACGGTGCTGCGGCCACACGCACCACGCACACTCCGGACCGTCCCACCCGGCGGTCGGATCGCGGCGGGCACGTATCGCGCCGCCGCGAGCTCGGCGATCACGCGCAGCCGCGAGAAACAGGAGGCGCAATACTCCTCCCCGACCACAGGCACGACCTTGCCGAGGTCGGCGACGCACGCCCACAGGACGGCGAACTCTCGTGTTCGGTGTGGGTTGTTGCTTTGGGGGTGTGGTGGATTTGGGGCGGGTGTGCAACACGACGGGGCCCCCGCGGAGAACCGCAGAGGCCCCGGGTATCGGACGCGGAGGAGGCGGCCGAACCGGAAACATCGAACGAGGCGTCAGACGCCCACACGCTCGAGGAGCGAGCGGTGGCCATTGTCGTGCTGGTAGCCACCACCGTGGGGGTGGCCCTGGGGACGGTGGCCCTCGTGCTCGTGGTCGCCGTCGTAGTAGACCTCGTTCTCGACCTCGGCGACGATGCATTCGTTGCCGAACGCCGGGTTGAGCGCAGCGGCCCCGTTGGCGGTGTCGCCGCATCCCATCGCCGGGGTGTGGAACGGGGACTGGCCGATGTTCCCGGAAAAGACACCCGAGGAGTGCACCGCGGCGGCGTCGGCCTCGGAGCTCGCGCTCGCGGCACCCGTGCCCCCCATCACGAGGGCGGCGGTACCGGCAGCCAGGACACCGGCCTTCTTGAACGAGTTCACGACAATCTCCCCTGTAGCGCATCCGCGCCGCCAGATGACGACGCGCACTCCTCTCAACGAGGCTGTTCGGTTCGGGTAACCACCATCCCCATGGTTCACCCGATTGACGCACGATCTGCTCGCCGCGCCGGGTCGGCGATCCACCGGGTCGGAAGCGGGGCGGAACGTGGCGGTGCGGCGTCCTCTCGTGCCCACGGGAGTGCCGGGTCGGCGGAAGGGCGGGGCGTGGGGGTGATCGAGAGCGGTGTGCGAAGGAGGGACCGCCGTCGTCACCGACGACCGGAGGAACCGGCCGGCCCTCGACCGCACCGAGCCCGCTCCGGTCCGACCCGCGCACGTCGGCATCGACCCGGCTCGACTCCTCCGCCGAGGTGGCGCCGCGCGGGCGTCGGGCGTGAGGGGATTCGGCTACCCGGCCCGCTTGGCCGCGTCGATGGCCGCCGCCACGTCGTCGACGGTGGCCAGGCGCTCCCTCGCGGTCAGGGTGATGCCGTGTTCGCGTTCCAGGTTGAGGAGCAGCTCCGCCTTTTGGATCGAGTCGAATCCCAGGTCGCTCTCCAGGTTCGTCGTCCCGGTGATGTCGTCCACGTTCACCCAGGCCAGGTTGCATGCGGCCGCGATGACGGCTTTCTCGGTCGTGCTCAACTCGTACTCCCAGGGTCGCGGCCGGCCGACCCGCCCGGCCTCCGAAGCCGCGCCGGCGACCGGTACGGCCACGCACGGCCCACGTAGGCCAGGGTCTCACGATCCCGCCGACGTCAACCAACGGTTGTCCGTCCCGCTGCGGTGTGCGGAGTGGCGGGGCGCAGGGAGGCGGCGAACGCGGTGGCGGTCGGCGCCCGCGGTCGGCCCGCCGTGGCGGACGTCGAGGATCCGCGGTGCTTCGGGGCGTGATGCCGTCGGGGCCGAGGAGCGGCCCGCCGCCGGAGGCGATCGGTGAGTGGGACCCGGCCCCGTACCGGATCCCACC
Source organism: Embleya sp. NPDC001921 (assembly GCF_053594475.1). NCBI lineage: Bacteria > Bacillati > Actinomycetota > Actinomycetes > Kitasatosporales > Streptomycetaceae > Embleya > Embleya sp. NPDC001921. The sequence continues at coordinate 52,317 of NZ_JBSFEO010000053.1, read as the reverse complement.
CATGGGAAACGCCGCGGGAGCTACGCGGGCGGGTCGATGCTCGCGAACGGCAGCCCGTTCGCGTCCAGCGGGACCAGTTCGAACTTCGGCGACCCCGCCTCGGCGGTGATCTTCGCGGAGAAGGCGTTCCTGTCCTTCGTCATCGGGGCCGCGGTCAGCATGACGGGTTCCCTGGCGCCCTTCCAGGTCAGCCGCAGCCGGGCGACATCGGCCGCCGTGGTGCCCATGACCTCGTACGACCAGGTGCCGTCGTGGTTGTCGATGCTGTTGCCGGACCAGTTGACCTTGAGCACATCGGGGACGACCACGCCGTCGCGCATCGGCGGACCGGCGCAACTGCCCGCGCCCCGTGCGTTGGTGACCGGGTCCAGATCGAAGTGGCACACCTTTCCGTCGGGGTGGGCCTCGGTACGGGTGCGCCAGACCTTGCCCCCGGTGACACCCTCGATGATCACGACGCCCGGCTCGGTGCCGGGTACGGGCCGGCCCGCGTCGACCGCGATGATCGCGGACGACTCGCCGTCCTCGTCCAGCACCGACGACGCGATCACCGTGCCCCCGCCGCCGACCGCCACCAGGAACGCGGTGGCGGACACGCCCAGGGTCAGCCTGCGACGGCGCTTGGACCTGGCCCCACGCACCACCTCCTCGACGCTCGGCGGGGTCATCTCGGTCTCCTGAATCTCCGTCATGAAGATCTCCTTCAACGCGGCTGTCTCGTACGCGGTGTCGTCTTCGTCGATCACGACCGTGCCTCCGTCGTCCGCTGTGCGGGAGCCGGCCGACGCGTGATCAGATCGGCCATGTGCGGGTCCTCGCGCAGCCGTGCCAGCCCTCGGGCGGCCTGACTGCGGACCGTGCCGACCGGTTTGCCGAGGATCTGTGCGACCTCGACATCCGGGCGGTCCTCCCAGTACCGCAGCACCACCACCGTCCGCTGCGTGATCGGCAGGCGGGCCAGTGCGGCCATCAGCACACTGCGGCCGGCGAGCGCCGCGGTGGAGTCGAGCCCGGCCCGGTCCGGCAGGTGGTCCGTCAGGAACTGGGACACCCGCCGTCTCCGGGCGCGCGAGCGGTGGGTGTTGACGAGTACCCGGCGGACGTACCCGTCGGGGTTGTCCGCCTCGCTCACCCGACTCCACGCGGTGTAGACCTTGATCAGCGTCGCCTGCGTGAGGTCCTCGGCATCGTCGCGGTCACCGCACAGCAGATAGGCGGTACGCAGCAGCGCGCCGCGTCGGTCCTCGACGAACTCTCGGAAGCGTGCCTCGTCCTGGGTTCGCAATTGGCCCCCCTCTCACCCGACAAGACGCCGGCGGGGGCGGCCCGCTATCCATTCCGCTCGGACGCGATCGCGTCACGCCGGGAATCGACCGGATTGCCGGCGGATGCATGGTCCAGGGCCGGGCCGGGGCAGGCTGGGGCGGGCCGGAGCGGAGTGGGGCCGGGCGGGGCCGTGATCAATCGCCGGAGGTGCCCGGCGCGGTCTTCGTGTGGTGGTCCAGGAGCCGGGTCAGCAGACCGGTCAGGGTGTGGCGTTCGGCCAGGGTCAGGGGCGCGAGCAGGTCGTCCTGGGCCCGGTCGATGATCGCGTCGAGGCGGCGCAGGTGGTCGCGGCCCTCGGGGGTCACGGTGATGACGTTGCGGCGGCGGTCGTCCGGGTCGGGCGTGCGGTCCACGAAGCCGTGTTCGGCGAGATCGTTGATGACGGCGACCATGTCGCTGCGGTACACGCCGGTGCGACGGCTGAGCGCGGACTGGCTGGCGGGGCCGCTCTGAGTGAGCGCGACCAGGACCACGAAATGCCATTTGCGGGCGCCTTCGGCGGCGAGGCCGTCGGTCACCAGGCGATCGGCGTGCATCGCGTTCTGGGTCAGCAGCCTGGTCGGCAAGCCGCGTACCCGAGCGGGCGTTTCGCCCGCGTCGGTGCCGTTGCCGCAGGTCCCGGGGGTGCTGGTCTTCGCGGCAGCGTCGTTGGCCGCTCGGGTGCTCATGGCATCGATATTACCTCGTTGCGTTAGTGGGACTAACGATATATGGTCCAGGAAGTTAAACGTTAGTGACATGAACGTTCACGGCCCTAACGAACGACCCGGGGTGTCGCGTGCACCCGATCCCGATCCCGATCCCGAATGCGATCCGGGTTCCGGTCCGGGTCCGAACAGCCGGGCACCACGAGAGGAAACACCCGCCATGCGTACCGTCGACGTCCTCGACTCCCACATCGCCTACACCGAGACCGGCGACGGCCTGCCCGTGGTGTTCCTGCACGGCAACCCGACCTCGTCGCACCTGTGGCGCAACGTCACCCCGCACGTCGCCGGCGCGGCCCGCACCCTGGCCCCGGACCTGATCGGCATGGGCACCTCGGGCAAGCCCGACATCGACTACGACTTCGCCGACCAGGCCCGCTACCTGGACGCCTGGTTCGATGCCCTGGACCTGGGTGAGGTCGTCCTGGTCGGCCACGACTGGGGCGGCGCGCTCGCCCTCGACCGGGCGGCTCGGCACCCCACGCTGGTGCGCGGGGTGGTCATGCTGGAGACGATGCTCAAGCCGCTGACCGCCGAGGAACTTCCGCCTCCCGCGCGTTCCCGCTTCGAGGCGTTCCGCACGCCCGGAGTCGGCGAGGAACTGGTGCTCGAACAGAACGTCTTCATCGAGACCGCGTTCAAGGGCGGCGTGCTGACTCCGCTCGGCGAGGCGGACGTACAGCCCTACCGCGACCCGTACCCGACGCCGGAGAGCCGGCGTCCGCTGCTGGCCTGGCCGCGGATGATGCCCATCGACGGAGAGCCGGCCGACGTCGTCGCCCGCATCACCGCCTACGACGCCTGGCTCGGGGCCAGTACGGACGTGCCCAAGCTGCTCCTGACCTTCGACTCCTCGCCGACGCTGCTCATCGGTGACGAGATGATCGCCTGGAGCCGCGAGCACATCGCCGCCCTGGAGATCGAGCACTGCGGCCCGGCCGGACACCACGCCCCCGAGGACCGGCCCGACGCCATCGGCAAGGCGATCGCCGGGTGGCTGGAGGCACACGGGCTCACCTCGCACGACTCCCGGTGACACGATCCGGATCGACGTCTTCGGGACCCATCGCGCGGGCGATGGCGACCGTCGGGGCCGTGAGAGCCGAACCCGCTGGTCGCGCCCGCGCGCGGCGGCGGTCTCAGCCCGTGGCCGCCGCCCGGAACGGGCGGAAGAACGCGCGCAGTTCCTCGGCGTAGAGCTCGGGCTCCTCGAACGCCGCGAAGTGTCCGCCGCGCGCGGGCTCGGTCACGCGCACGACGTTCGCCGTGCGTTCGAGCCAGGCCCGCGGCGGGCGGACGATGTCGCCGGGGAAGAGGGCGAATCCGGACGGTACCTCGACCCGGCGGGCGTGTTGGGCCGGCGGGATCGCGGCGTTCGCGCGGTACATCCGCATCGACGACGCGATCGTCCCGGTGAGCCAGTAGAGCGTGAGGTTCGTGAGGATCTCGTCCTTCGTGAAGGAGCGCTCGATGTCGCCGTCGCAGTCGCTCCACGCGCGCAACTTCTCGACGATCCACGCGGCCAGGCCGGCCGGTGAGTCGGTCAGCCCGAAGGCGGCGGTCTGCGGCTTCGTGCGGTGCATGGCGGCGTACCCGCCCTCGCTCCCGCCCCAGGCCACGGCACCCTCGATCCAGGCGCGCTCCTCGGGGGCCAGGTCCGCCGGGTCGCCGGTGAAGACGGGCACGCCGGCGTCCGTACGGTGCACGGCCACGACCCGGTCGGGGTGGTCGAGCGCGAGGTAGCGGCTCACGTGGCTGCCGATGTCCCCGCCCGCCGCGCCGAATCGCGGGTAGCCCAGGACGTCCATCAGCTCGGCCCACAGTCCGGCCACGGCGATCGAGTCGAGGGGCGGGCCGGCGGGGCGGTCGGAGTACCCGTAGCCCGGCATGTCGGGCACCACCACGTCGAACGCGTCGGCGGGATCGGCGCCGTGCGCGCCGGGGTCGGTCAGGAGCGGGATCACCTTCGTGTAGCGCCAGAACGAGTCCGGCCAGCCGTGGCCGAGGACCAGCGGCAGGACGGGACCGGTCGGCGCGACGGCGCGGGCGTGCACGAAGTGGATCCCGAGGCCGCCGAGCGGGACACGGAAGCGGCGGAGCCGGCCGAGTTCCGCCTCCCGCGCGGGCCAGTCGAACCCGTCCGCCCAGTAGGCGACGAGTTCGCGCAGGTAGTCGAGGTCGGTCCCGAGCGACCACCCGGCGTCCTCGGGCGCATCCGGCCAACGCGTCGCACGCAGCCGGGTCCGGAGATCCTCGAGCGCCGCGGGGGCGGTCCGCTGGGTGAACGGTTCGGGGCGAGGCGCGGTGTCCGGCATGGAACGCATGCTAGGGCGTGTCTTCAATCCCCCGCCGAGTTCCACGACGCCCGGCACCGCATCCGCCCTTCGGGCTCCCTCGCTGCGCTCGCCGCCCCGGAGAAACGACCGATCCAAGACACGCCCTAGGCCTCCCGGTTGTCGGTGGGTGGGGTGGGGCGGTGGGGGCCTCGGTAGGGGAGGGTTTGGCTGTAGACGATGTTGGTGGTGGTGCTGCCGAACTGTGCGAGTCGGTCGATGGTGCTTTCGAGGTGGGTCATCGAGGTGGCGGCCACCTTGAGGGTGTAGCAGTCCTCTCCCGTGGTGCGCAGGCACTCCAGGATCTCCGGGCGCTCTTCGAGGAGTCGGTGCAGGGGCCCGTGCCGACTGCCGGGGTACTTGAGGCGCACCACGGCCAGAACGGCGAAGCCCGCCTTCGGGAGGTCGACCTCGGCCCGGTATCCGGTGATGACGCCGATGGCCTCCAGGCGTCTGACCCGCTCGGTCGTCGCGGAGGAGCTGAGGCTGACGCGTCGCCCCAGTTCGGTCAGCGGGATGCGTCCGTCCCGTTGCAGCTCCGCCAGGATGGCCCAATCGGTATCGTCGAGATCCTCGGTCATTCGGCCAGAATACCGGCAGATCCACGGTGGACACGGGGGAAGGCAGTGAATGATCTCTTCGGGTATGCGGTTGTCGCCGGATAGCCTCAGGGCATGCAACTCGGCGTCAATGTTCCCAATTTCGGTCCCGGCACGGATCCGGGCGTCCTGCGCGACTGGGCGCAGACCGTGGAGGGGCTCGGATTCGATCTGCTGATGGTCTCCGACCACGTCGCGGTCACGCCCGATGTCGCGGAGCAGTACCCCGCCCCGTTCTACGAGCCCTTCACCACGCTCGCCTGGCTGGCCGGCGTCACCCGGCGGGTGCGTCTGGGGACCACGGTGCTCATCGTCCCGTATCGGCACCCCCTGCTCGTGGCCCGGATGGCCGCCAACCTCCATCAGCTCAGCGGGAGGCGCCTGGTCCTGGGGGTGGGCGTCGGCTGGGCGCGGCAGGAGTTCGAGGCGCTCGGCGTCCCGTTCCGGCAGCGCGGGAAGCTGACCGACGATCACCTCGCGGCCATCCGCACGGCCTGGGACGACGAGCGGGACTACGGCGTCGGCCGCATCCCGATCTGGGTCGGCGGCAACAGTGACGCGGGCATCGAGCGAGCGGTGCGCCTCGGCGACGCGTGGCACCCCCTGCGGCGCACCCTGCCCTGGATGCGGGCGGCGGCGGACCGGCTGCGGGCCGTCGCCGTCGAGCAACAGCGCCCGGTGCCGGCGCTGGTTCCGCGCATCGCCCTGCGGGTCACCGAGGCACCGCTGCCCGATGCCGAGCGACTCGCCGGCGAGGGAAGCATCGACCAGATCGTCGCCGACCTGGACCACCTGCGCGCCCTGGGCGCCGACACCGTCGTCCTGGACCCGTTCGACGGCGACCCCCGCGAGACGGCGCACCCGCAGGCCGCGTGGCGGATGCTCGCCACCGTGGCCGATCGGGTGGGCCCGCTCACCCATCATCTTACGGAGACACCATGGCAGTGACCCGGGACGACCTCACCCACCTGCGCCGCTGTGTGGAACTCGCCGCCGAGGCGGTGGAGGCCGGCGACGAGCCGTTCGGGTCGGTGCTGGTGGCCGCGGACGGTACCGTCCTGGCCGAGGACCGCAACCGCGAGCGAACCACCGGCGATCCCACCCGCCATCCGGAGTTCGAACTGGCCCGCTGGGCCGCCACGAACATGACGGCGCCGGAGCGGGCGACGGCCACCGTCTTCACGTCCGGCGAACACTGCGCGATGTGCGCGGCGGCGCACGGCTGGGTGGGACTCGGTCGCATCGTCTACGTGAGTTCCGCCGCACAGACGAGCGCCTGGCTGGCCGAACTCGGCGTTCCGGCGGCGTCCGTGCGCAACCTCCCGATCCGGGAGATCGTTCCCGCGCTCGTGGTGGAGGGTCCCGTTCCCGACTTGGCGGAGGAGGTACGCGCCCTGCACCACCGCTTCCGCGATGCGGGTCGCTGAAACCGTTCCCCCACGACGCTTTCGGCAGGGAGCAGCGCGTCAGTGGCCCGGCGCGCCCGCGTCGTGGGCGGGCTGCCCCGCCGCCGGCGCCGCGGCATCCGGTACGGCGCCGAAGTTGCGGCCGCGGTCCGCGTACGCGGTGATCGCCTGCCACAGGTCGCGGCGGTCGGCGTCGGGCCAACGGGTGTCGCTGAAGTGGAGTTCCGCGTAGGCGGCGTGCCAGGGCAGCAGGTTCGAGGTGCGCTGTTCGCCGCCGGTGCGCCACAGCAGGTCGACGTCCGGCAGGTCCGGCAGGGCCAGGTGGGCGGCGAACACGCGCTCGCAGATGTGCGCCGGGTCGATCCGGCCGGCGACGGCGGCCCGGGCCAACGAGGCGGCGGCCTGGGTGAGTTCGATCCGGCCGCCGTAGTTGACGCACAGGGTCAGGGTCAGCCCGGTGCGATCCTTGGTGGCGTGCTCCAGGCGGACGAGGCGTTCCAGGACGTCCTGGGGCAGACCTTCGGCGGAGCCGGCCCAGCAAAAGCGCACGTCGTGATCGAGCACGGCCGCGTCGACCGTGTCGTCTCGCACGAGCGCGAGCAGGCCGTCGATCTCCTCCGGCCGCCGACGCCAGTTCTCCGTGGAGAACGCGTAGAGCGTCAGGTACCGCAGGCCGATCTCCAAGGCGCCGTGTACGACGTCCCGCATCGACTCGCCGCCCGCGCGATGGCCTTCGGTACGAGGCAGGCCGCGGTCGGTGGCCCAGCGGCCGTTGCCGTCCATGACGACGGCCACGTGCCGGGGGAGCCGCCGCGTGGGGCAGCTCGGCGGGCGCGCGCCCGAGGGATGCGGCCGGGGAGGCGTGGGGGTCTCGGAGCGGGGCGCCGGCAACAGGCCCGCCGGGGCGGGCGGGCGACGGGTCGCGGCATCCTGCCGGGACCGCGCGGGGCCGATCGGCGTGAGGAACCGCCACGCCACGTGCGCCTTGAGCCGGGCGGGGAGCAGGATGCGCCGGCTCGCCAGACGGGGCGACCGGGGCTTTCCGCGCAGCAGTCGCGCCCCGGCCCGCTCGACGCGTTCCAGCCGCAGCCGGCCGATGTCGGTCACCGCGCCCGCCACCACCGCGAGGGCCGGGGGCAGTTCGCGGAACAGGTCGGGTTGGGCCAGCCAGAGGCGGGCCTGTGCCACCAGGTGCCCGATCATCGCCGCGACGGGCGCGTCGTGCGTGCCGCCGGTCAGGTCCGCCGCCGTGAGGCCGTGGTCGGTGAGCACCTCCAAGGGCACGGTGATCCGGCCCTGGGCGAGGTCCTCCGCGAGGTCCTCGAGGTTGTCGATGATGCTCAGCGCGTCCACCCACTGCCGGGCGGCGTCCAGGTAGCGCAACCGCAGCGGCAGGTACAGGCCCGCGGCGGCCAGGAGCGCCGCGCCCTGGGCGAAGAAGGAGGTGTTGACCGCCTGGGAATAGGCGCTCCACGCCTTCCAGGTGGGATGGGTGCGGCCGGCGATGTCCGCTCGCGTGGCGGCGAACGCCGCCGACAGGCCGTCGGTCGGCAGGTCCCAGGTCAGCATCGTGTGCACCAGGGCCCGACGTACCGGATCCTCGCTGTCACCGCGCCGCAGGTCTTCGTCGAACGCGGTGGTCCAGGCGTCGAACAGCGCCTTTCTGCCGGCGGGATCACCGGTGTCGGCGATGTCGTCGATCACCCGGCCGGCCGCGTAGATCGCCCACAGCGCCGGGCGTAACGCCGGCGGCATCAGCCGGGCCGTCGGGTATTCCGTGCCCCCCGCCCGGCGGATCGCCCTGCGGCACGCCTCGTAGCCTTCGACGAGACGCGGTTCGTCGATCGCTGCCGCGCGGTAGACGGAACGGGAACGGGGCATGGGGCTCCTCGGCCGGGCGGGACGGCGTGCGCGTCGCGGCGGGCACATCCGTACGGGACGGGCGGATCCGTACAAGACAGGCACGCCCCGGCGGTTCGACACCGCGCGGATCTCGCACGATCGGGGCAACGCCCTTGTCACGACCCGGTGTTGGCGGATGACCCGGGCATAGGGGGAGACAACCGGTTTCCGGCCCGCCATGTCACGCGTATGGGCCGAAGATGCCTCGCAAGGGTGACCGGTCTGGGCCGAACGGGTGACGAGACGTCGGTGCCGCGTCGCGGGGGCGAGGATCCCGGCCGGCCCCGCGTCGATCGTGCGGGCCGTGCCCGCCGACACGCTCCGTGCGACGTGCCCCGACCCCGCGCGTCGATCGCCGGCGGGGTCGGGACGGTGTCAGCCCAGTCGTACGCGCAGTTCGCGCAGCGCGCGAACGGAGAGGTTGTCGTGATACCGGATGTCGTCGTCGGCGAGCGACATCACCGGTGCGCGGCGCAGGAGTTCGCCGAAGGCGATGCGCGCCTCCATGCGAGCGAGCGCGGCGCCGGGGCAGGCGTGGACTCCCGGCCCGAAGGCCTGGTGCCGACGCCCCTCGCGGGCGATGTCGAAGCGATCCGGGTCGACGAAGACGCTCGGATCGCGGTTCGCGGCGCCGAGCATGAAGAACACCAGGTCGCCCTCGCGGATTTCGCGACCGCCCAGCACCAGGTCCCGGCGTGCCATCCGGGACAGGCGTTGCACGGGGCTCTCCAGGCGCAACATCTCCTCGATCGCCGAGGGCAGCAGGTCGGGACTCTCGCGCAGGCGCGCGAGTTGCCCGGGATGGCGCAGCAGCGACAACAGGCCGTTGCCGAGCAGGTTGGTGGTCGTCTCGAAACCGGCGAAGACCATCATCAGGCAGGTGGAAACCACCTGTTCGTTCGACGAGGAACCACCCCGGAGCAGCACGCTGATCAGGTCGTGGCCCGGTGCCCGGCGGCGCCGGGCGACCAACTCGCCCAGATGGGCAAAGGCTTCGCGGACACTGTCGAGGGCCTCGGCGGCGGTGGCCAGGTAGGTCGCGGGCGGGGCGCCGAAGAAGTCGACGATGCCGATGGCGCAGCGTTTGAGCAACTCGTGGGATTCGCGCGGCGCGCCGATGATCTCCGAGACGACGTAGAGCGGCAGCGGTACGGCCAGGTCCGCGACCGCGTCCAGCTCGCCGCGGGTCAGGGCGCGGTCGAGGATCTCGGTGACCGTGCGCTCGACCAAGGGCTGGAAGGACCGGATGACGCGTTGGTTCATCGAGCGGGTCACCGGAGTGCGCAGCGGCCCGTGTTCGGGCGGATCGGCCATCAGCGGCCAGCGGAGGAGCATTTCGGCCAACGGGCGGAACCGCTCGCGGTGGGCGGGCGGGAACTGCCGCAGGCGTGGGGTGATCCGGTCCGCGGAGATGTCGGGATGGGCGATTCCACGGACCACGTCGTCGTACCGGGTGAGCAGCCAGGCATTCCACGTGGGGTCGAAATGCACGGGGTCGTGCTCGCGCAGAGCCCGCAGTGCCGGGTAGGGATCGTTCCGAAAGGATGCGGAGACGAGGTCCACGTGTGGAGTGGTCGTGTCGGGACGTGTCGTCACCGACCTGTCTCCCATCCGATCGGAGCACGGCCTCGTCGTGGTGAAGGCGCGCTTCCGCTCGACGCGGGATGCGAGCGTAAGCGCGGGCGCGGGCGCAGGTGAGAGCGAGAACAAGATCGGCAACTAAGTGTAATCATGTGATTACTATAGCCATACGCTGAAGTCCCTTCGTTCGCTCAGTTCTCACGAACTGCCCACGGGCACACGCGAATTCCAAGGGCACGTGAGGTTCCTCGTCGGCGAGGATGCGGGCGGCGACCTCGGCGCGGGGGCGGCTCGGGGTCGGCTCGGATCGGGGTTCTACGCCGGTGTTCGCTCAGCGGGCGGTGAACGCGGCGGAGGCTGCGGGTGGTTCGCCCTCGGGTGTCGCCGGCACGACGTACGGGGCGACGGCGGCGAGGGTGTGGCACGTCCCGCGGTATTCGTGCACCGGCCGTGAGTCGGCCACGACGCCCGCACCCGCGCGCAACCAGGCGCGGTCGTCCCGCGTGTAGACCATGCGCAGCGCGAGTGCGGCGTCCAACTCCCCGGCGTGCGTGGCCCGTACGACCGCGCCCGCGTAGAGGCCGCGAGGCGCCTCCTCGTACTCGGCGATCATCGAGCACGCGGCCGCCTTGGGCACACCGGACACGGTCACCGCGGGGAACAGTGCGAACAGCGCGTCCCACGGCCCGTGTCGCGCGTCGAGGCGCCCGAACACCCGCGAGCCGATGTGCTGGACGCCGCCGCGTTCCCTGGCCGCCATGAACTCGTCGACGCCGACACCGTCCGGGTCGCACAGCGCGGCCAGTTCGCTGTGCGCCAGGCGTACCGAGATCGCGTGGTCGTACACCTCCTTGGCGTCCTGGACCAGCGCGGCCCGCCGCCGTGCGTCGAACACCGGGTCGCCGTCGCGCGGACAGGTGCCGGTGAGCGGTCGGGTGGCGATCCGCAGGTCGGCGTCGACCTCCACGACGGTCTCCGGGCTGAATCCGGCGGCCCGGAGGCCGGGCAGGTCGAGTAGGAACGACCGCGCGGGTGTGTTCGCGCGAAGCCCGCGCAGGTAGGTCGCGGGGAAGTCCACCGGGTAGGGGACCTCGACACCGCGGGACAGGACCACCTTGTCGAGTTCGCCCGCCCGGATGCGGTCGATCGCGGCTGCCACGGTGGTGGCGAACAGCGCGAATTCGTCGGTCTCGACCTGCACAGGCCGCGTCGTCGTGTGACTCGACCGGCCGGCGGCCGTCGCGGCGAGCAGCACCCGGTCGAGGTCCTCGCCCGCCAGGGCGCGCACGGTCAGCGACGTCTCGTCGACCTCGACCTCTACGCGGGGAACGGTCAGCCGACCCAGCTCCGGGCCGCGCTCCGAGGGAGACAACACCCGTGGTACAGCGCCGAGTTCGAAGTCCAGACGGCCGTACAGCCGCCAATCCCGGATCGGTGCGTCGGCCAGGAGGGTCTCGATCGCCCGCGCGGGCGAGCCCGCCCACGGTACGCTCGTCCGTCGACCCTCGCCCGCGCCGACGACGGTGTCGTGGTGGATGGTGAGCACCATGGCCGCGCCGCCGGCGAACCACGAGCGCGCGTCGCGTGCGTAGACGACCGATTCGTCGAAGAGCCCGGACTGGGCCAACCGCACCGCGACGGCGGGCGGATCGTACCTCCCTTCTCGGCGAACGTGCAGGTAGCGGCGGGTGGGCGCGGTCGCGGGGGACTCGATGGCCACTGGTTGCACCGTCCTCGGAAGTTGCGCATGGGTGGGGGAAACGGGGCCGGAGTGGCGCGCGGATCCGGCGTCGGACGTCGGATCCGGGTGGGCCGTCGACGTCCCGGAGTCGCGCGATCCCGGCCGTCGGGGCCGAACCGCCCCCACCCGCAAGGGGTTTGGTTTCATGGCGGACACGGCCGGGCGCGTGTGCCCCTCGTCGACGAAGCACGCTCGATGCGCGTTCGGCGACCCTTGTTGAGTAGTGATCAGGTAGGTTAGCCTTACCTAACTTCAACGTACCAGGCCGGGTGTGGGTTCCCGCTCCGGGAGCGAACCGGACCCGCGAGACCGAGGAGGGGTCGTTGACGAACGCCCGTGCCCGCAGGGGAATCAGTGGCAAACGGTGGTGATCACCCGCGAATCGCCCACGGGGTGTGCCGATGACCGCCCCGTTGTCGCCGTCGACAGCCGAGGCCGACCCCGAACTCCACGCCCTGCTCGGACGCGAACCGACCCGGCAACGCTCGACCTTGGAGCGCGCTGCTGACGCCCGGCGACACGATGCCGGGCCTGGAGTTGTCCCACGGCGGCCACCTCGCGCACGGCACGGCGATGAACTTCTCGGGCCGCCTCTACCACGCGGTGGCCCAGCACGTGGACGCCGACACAACCGTGACCGACTTCCCGGACGATCGCGTGGGAGCCTGCCGACGCGTACGGGCGTCCCGTGACCGGTCGGCGAGTGCGGCGGCACATCGCCCGTGCCCACGCCGTACTCGCCGATCCGAGGGCAACACCGCCGCCACGCGGCCGACATCGGCCCCGGCCCGGCTCCGAGGCGGTCGCGTCGCCGACGCGATCGCCCGGGGCCGGTTCGGCTACTCCGCGTCGGCGGCGGTACGGCTGCCGCCCGCCTGGTCGCTGTCCTTGAGCGTGCCCCAGCCGTGCCAGCGCTCGATGTCGATCCAGGCGCTGACTCGGCCCCGGTCCCGCTGCGGGTAGTCCTGGCCGCCGTAGTGACGGGACAGGCGGTCGATGTCGATCAGGTCCTTGTCGTCGCGGATCTCGGTGACCCGGCCGATCAGGCTGAGATGCGTGTACCAATTCCCCGTGTCGAGCACGGTCAGCGAGACGCGCGGATCGTTGCGGATGTGCTCGAGGCGTTTGCGTCCCTCGTCCATGTTGACGAGCACCCTGCCCTCGTCCCACAGGTACCAGGTCGCCGTGGAGACGGGTTGGCCGTCGGCCCGGAGCGTGGTCACGACCGCGGGATTGGGCTGCCGCAACATCGTGATCGCCTGCTCGGGCAGTGGCGGCTTCGACATGGGTCCTCCTCGTCGGTGTCCGGCCGCGGTGGATGCCCCCGCGACGACGTCGCCGCATCCGACCGCACCGAAACCCTACTCCGGGACCCCTCGGATCCCGTCGACGCGACGCCGCTACCGGCCCGTTCGGATCCAGTCCCGGTAGTGCGTCGGTGCCAGATGCGCGTCCGGTCCCGCGATGAGCACGTCGCCGGGGACGGCCGCGAACATGCCCGCCGCGTCGTCGACGACCACGGCGCGGGCGTCGGCGCGCGCGGCCAGGGTGATCCTGCCGAGCTCGTCGAGGGTGAAGACGTCCGGGCCGGCGACGTTGCGGATGCCCTGGAGCGGGGTGCCGACACCGACCTCGACGACCGCGTCGACGACGTCCGCGGCGGCGATCGGCTGGATCGGGGTGGCGGGCAGCCGGACGGTGTCGTCGTCGGAGGTCCAGGACAGCACGGCGTCCATGAACTCGAAGAACTGGGTGGCGCGCACGATGGAGTACGGCGTGGGCCCCTGGCGGAGCAGGTCCTCCTGCAGGGACTTGGCGCGGTAGTAGTCCAGCCGGGGTACCCGGTCCACGCCGACGATCGACAGGATCACCTGGTGCCCGACCCCGGCGTCCGCCCCCGCGTCGAGCAGGTTGCCCATGGAGGTGCGGAAGAAGTCCGGGGACTTCTCGTCGAAGGTCGGCGAGTTCGCCAGATTGACCACCACCTCGGCGCCCTCCAGCGCCTCCCGCAGGCCCTTCCCGGTGATCAGGTCGACACCGGTGGACAACGCCGCGGGGAGGGCTTGGTGGCCGCTCGCGGTCAGCTTTCGGACCACTTGCGAGCCGATCAGTCCGGTTCCGCCGACGACCGTGATCTTCATGGTGGTCCTGCCTCTCGTCGAGTGCGCGAGGTCGCGCGGGAACGCATTCAAACTCGGATACATCTTGTCCGCGATAATACTCGGATAGAGTTCATCCGAGTCAACCGGAGGGACGGGCGAGGGGATGAAGTTGTCGGGTGGGGTGGAGTCGGCGCTGCACTGCTGTGTGGTGCTGACCACGGCGACGGAGCCGGTACCCGCTGCGCGGCTCGCGGAACTCCACGGCGTCTCCGGCAGCTACCTGGCCAAACAACTCCAGGCGCTCTCCCGCGCGGATCTGGTGGGCTCGATCCAGGGCAAGTCGGGCGGGTACGTGCTGACCAGGGCGGCCGAACGGATCACCGTCCTGGACGTCGTGACGGCCGTGGACGGCGCGGAACCCGCGTTCGTGTGCACCGAGATCCGCCAAAGGGGTCCGCTGGCGGCGGCGCCGGAGGCGTGCACCCGACCCTGCGCGATCACCCGCGCGATGGCCACCGCCGACGCCGCGTGGCGCGCGGCTTTGCGCGCGATCACCATCGCGGATCTGGCCAGGAGCGTCGACGAGGACTACGGCCCCGCCGCGCTCGCCGGCATCCGCACCTGGCTGAACGGTCCGGGCGCCGGCGAGGGCGCGCCCGCCGCCGACTGAGCGCCCGCCGTCGACTGGGCGCATACCGTCGACTGGGCGCCTACCGCTGATCATGTCGTGACGTTCGATTGCGCGGCGAACGGCCCGCAACGGCACGCGTTCGACGGTCCGCTCCTGTGCGAGGTCGTCGTCATCCCCCGACCTCGCTACTTCCCGACCCCGATCCCGATCCCGACCCCCCACCTCCCGAGCGGGAACCCCGGGCCGAGGTCAGCCGAGCGTGGGCAACTCGTCGAGGGGGAGTTGCCCGGTCTGCACCCCGCCGATCGGCAGGCCGCCCGTCGTCACCGCGTCCGCGAACGCGCCGGCCGCCGCGCCGGGGACCTCCCCCGCGGTCGTCGGGGGTTGCGGAGCGGGATCGGCGTGGGCGCTGCCTGCCGCCGCGGCCGTACCGACCGCCGCCAATGCCGTCAACACGGCGATCTCGCCGAGCCGTCCTCGAAGAGTCATGTGCAAATCCCTTCCGAACCACGGGTCATGGGTCACGGATCACGCCCCGGTGGGGCGCGTCTCCGTCGCCCCGTCGGGGAGCGCCCGGGCGCGGACTTCGCGTCGCCCGGCGACAGCGGGCTCAACGCCCGTCGGCGTACAACGGTTACGGGTGGGGCGCCCCGGTGGCCGAGGCTCATGATCGGCGGGGAGTCCGCCGCCGGTGATCCGGGGACCGGGGACTGGGGACGCTCGTCGGGCATGGCGCGAGGTTGGGCCCGCCCGGCCCGCCCGGCCCGCCCGGCCCGCCCGGGTTCCGCGCGGCATGCTCTCGGCCGCGGGGTGCCGGAGGCGGATCGGTGGGGAGGGTTACCAGGACCAGCCTTCGTGCCGGCCGATGCGGATGGCCAACGGCATGGGTTCCTGGTCCAAGCCGTACGGGTTCCCGGTCAGGCGTCGGGCGCATTCGCCGGGGCAGGCGAGGAGTTGGGCGATAGGGGTGCCGCCGGTGACGACGGCGTGCTGGGAGGTGCGCAGGTCGGTGCCGCAGGCCGCGCAGGCCAGTCCGGCGCGCTGGTCGCGGCTGGGAGCGGTCGCCGGATCACCGGAGCACGGGTTCGTCGTGATGTCACCGCTCACGCGAATCGGCCCTCGTGCCGCGGCGCGCCGACGCCGACGGCGATCTCGCGCGTACCGGGCATCCAGCGGCGCAACCAGCGCAACTCGCCGTCGTCCAGGCGGCGGCGCATGCCGTTGTGGTCGCATGCCAGGAAGCGGTCGAAGGACTGCGCGTGTACGACGCCCCGGTGCTCGATCCGGGTGGACAACGCCATCGTGGACCGACCGAGCTGGGTGACCGTGGTGGCCAGACGTACCGGTTCGGCGAGCATGGGCAGCGGGACCAGGAACGAGGTGTCACGCTGTACGGCTGCCCAACCGACGTCCAACACCGCGTCGCCGGCCAGGCCGGCGGCGGTGAGTTCCACCTGTGCGTCCTCGATGTAGCGGATCAGCGAGATGTTGTGTACGCGTCCGAAGCGGTCGAGGTCCGAGAGTCTGGTGCGCCGTTCGCTGCGGTACTCGGGCACCGGTGCCTCGGGCGCCTTGGGCGCCTTGGGCATCGCCCGGACCGGAGAGTTCGTTTCCGCGGTGGTCATGGTGGTGTGTCCGTCCTTCGCGTTCCTCGCCGGGTACGACGGCCGCGCTCCCTCGGACGGCGTCGGCCGTCGCCCGTGCGATCGGAGCGACGCGTGGGCCGCCCGGGTGGCGTGGCATACGACATCCCAACGACCTGGTGTTCGCGAGGTCACGAACAAGGATGTGCCGTCGCCGCACATCACGCCGCGTCTGAGGCCGAAGTTCGTCGTGGCCGTGTCGGCGCGGTCCACGTCTCGCCGACGCCGATGTCGCCGCGTGCGGCGATGTCGAGGTGGATCGGGCCGGTCGACGGGACAGGTATTCGGGTATGGCTTCCCCCAAGCGCTGTCTCGAGGACATGTCGGCCGAGCTCGACGCGATGGTGGCTCTGTTGCGCGATCTGGTGACCTGCGAATCCCCGTCGGAGGACCGTGCGGCCCTGGACCGGTGCGCGGAACTGCTGGCGGCGGTGGGCACGCGGTTCCTCGGTCGCGAACCCGAGCGCGTGGTGCTGGACGGCATCACGAATCTGGTCTGGCGTCCGCGGGGGCGCGGGCCGCTCCTGCTCGGGCACTACGACACCGTGTGGCCGATGGGAACCCTCGCGGAGCTGCCCTTCTCGGCGCGGGACGGAGTGGCGCGGGGTCCCGGTGTCTTCGACATGAAGGCCGGGATCGTACAGATGTTGTACGCGGCCCGGGCCTCCACGGCGCGGGATCGGGTCGGGATGCTCCTGACCGGCGACGAGGAGACCGGTTCGCTGATCTCGCGCGCGCTGGTCGAGGAGGTGGCCGCCGAGTCCGGTGCGGTGTTGGTGGGGGAGCCGAGCGCGGACGGGGGTGCGGTCAAGGTCGCGCGCAAGGGGGTGGCCCGTTTTCGGCTGGAGGTCGGGGGTCGGGCCGCCCACGCGGGTCTGGAACCGGAGCTGGGCGTGAACACGACGGTGGAACTCGCGCACCAGGTACTCGCACTGATCCCGGTGGCGCGCGCGGAGCTGGGCACCACGGTCACACCCACCGTCGCGGCGTCCGGGTCCACGGTCAACACCGTGCCCGAGGCGGCGACGTTGGCGGTCGACGTCCGCGCCTGGAGTCGTGCCGAACTCGACCGTGTCGCGAAGCACATGGAGGGTCTGCGAGCGGTACTGCCCCGGGCCGAGCTCTTGGTGAGCGGCGGTGTCAACCGATATCCGCTCGAGGAAGCCATGTCCCTCGACCTGCTCGCGCGCGTGCGCGCGGCGGCACGTGAGCTGGGGGTTCCGGAGCCGGAAGCGGTGCGTTCGGGCGGCGGGTCGGACGGGAACCTCACCGCCGCGATCGGCATCCCCACCCTGGACGGCATGGGCGCCGTGGGAGGGCATCCGCACGCGCGCGACGAGTTCGTCGACATCGCGAGCATGCCGATGCGAACAGCGCTGCTGGCGACGACGATCGACGGACTCCGCGCCGCGGAGTAGAGGCAGGGTACGGAGCGGCGGTGCGTCGGAGGCCGGGTGCCCGGGTGCCGGGTGCTCGGGGGCTCGGGTGCTTGGGTGCTTGGGTGCTTGGGGGGCGTGCGGTTCGCTCGGTTCGAGGGACTTGATTGCTTGTACAAGCAGTATGTAAGTTGTCGCCATGTCGGACTTCATGCCGCCCGGCGACCCCGGAGCGGCGCCCGCCGGTGACGACGAGGACGACCGCTGGTGCATGGCGGTGCGCCTGCTCGGTCGGATCGAACAGCGGTTGGACCAGGCCCTGCGGCAGTCCCACGGCCTGCAGCTCTCGGAGTATCGGGCGTTGTGCGCACTGAGCAGGCAGGACAGCGGAGGAAGCCTGCGGATGGGGGAGTTGGCGGAGCGCATCGGCCTGAAGGTCAGCTCGGTCACCCGACTCGTGGGGCGCCTGGAGGCCCAAGGCATGGCCGCACGAACCTCCGTGGGTGGGGATGACGGCCGGGGCGTGCGCGCGACGGTCAGTACGGCCGGACACCTGCGCTACGAGCAGGCGACGGCCACCTACCGCGCGGCCCTCGGCGCCGAGTTGCACGCTGCCCGCGAGAACGTCCACCTGGCCGAACTGGCGGCCTGGGTGCGCGGTACGTGAGCTCGGCCGAGGTCGGGGCCGGGGTTGTCGAAGCACTCGCCGCCGGGCAAGCCGCGCTGCTCCGCGACCCGGGCGGGCTGCCCGGGGTCGACCCGGCCGGCCGCGCACCCGTGATGCTGCTCGGGCCAACAGGCGAGCCCCCGAGCTCCCGAGCCCCCGAGTCCCCGAGTCCCCGAGTCCCCGAGTCCCGAAAATTCCTAGGCCCTACCGGGCAGATCGTGATGGCCGACCATGACGGACACGACCGAACCGACCAGAAGAGGCGACCTGCTCGCGGGTGTCGCCGCCAACCGTCGCTTCGACGGCCCCACCACGGGCGGTGAGTTCGGCATCCTGACCGACATCCTGGCCGCCCAGCGCGCGACCCTGGAACTGAAGTGCTCCGGGCTGGGGACGGAATTGGCCCGGCGATCCGTGGAACCCTCCACCCTCTCGCTGCTGGGCATCGTGCGCCACCTCGCCGACGTGGAGCGGCGCTGGTTCCGCAAGGTGCTGGCCGGGCAGGACGCACCGGCCCGGTTCTCCTCGCCGGCCGATCCCGACGGCGACTTCGACGGCGCGGCGCCCGACTCCGCGATCGTCGAGCAGGCCTGGCAGGCCTGGCGTACGGAGGTCGCCTTCGCCGAGCGCTTCACCATCGAGGCGCCCGACCTCGATGTCGAGGGGGACGACGAGTGGCGCGGAACGGTGTCCCTGCGCTGGGTACTCGTGCACATGGTCGAGGAGTACGCCCGCCACAACGGCCACGCCGACCTGCTCCGCGAACGTATCGACGGAGCGATCGGCGTGTAACCACGCGCCCCGAGTCCCGACGATCGCCGGATACGCCCGACGACCGCCCCGACGAACGCACGCCGCGCGGGCCTGCCGGCCGTGCGGCCGCGGACGGCGCGGTGACGGGCGTGCGTCGGCTCGGACAAGCGGGCGCCGGGCGTGTGTCGTCACCGGGTCGTGTGCGGGTGCCCGCAGCGGAAGAGCGGTTCGTGGGTGTCGAAGGGGACGTCCTCGCGGGAGTTGCGGACCGCCCGCATCGACGAGGGCAGGTCGAAGGGCAGGGTTCCGGGGGTGGGGCTGTTGCCGAAGACGGCGTCCAGCACGAGGTCGTCGTCGGCGCCGAAGTCGGCGATGAGGGCGGTCGCGCAGCCGGCGAGTTCGGTGAGGATCGCGGCGCGGTCGAGGAAGACGTCGATGGCCGTGGGTACGGTCGCGCACAGCTTGCGCAGACGCTCGAGCTCGTCGGCGGGGAAGTCGAGGGATCCGGCGTGGAAGTGGCGTTCCAAGAGTCCTTCGCGGACTTCGTAGGGGGCGTCGATCCGGATGACGGCCAGGTCCGCGTCCTCGGGTCGCTCCACCACGGTGCCGTAGCGGGCCGCGATCTCCGAGTCGATGTTCTCCACGTACAGCCGGGGGCGCGGACGAGCGGTGAAGGGTTCGCCGGTCAGCCGGACCAGGGCGTGCCGCTGCACGCGGCGGCCGAGTTCGGCGCGCGACGGGTGTCCCACCACCTGTTGGGCGTTGTCGGGGTCGACGTACGGGTCGTCGAACAAACCGAGCCGGAACTTGTCGCGCAGGATCCGCCGCGCCGACTCGTCGATGCGCGTTTCGGCGACGGCGCCCGAGCGCACCGCGTCGACGATCAGGTCGGACCGGGTCTCCCCGCCGAACTGGTCGACGCCGGCGTCGAGCATCAGCACCGCCTGCTCGGCGATGGAGAGGTGTTCGACGCCCCAATTGCGCGGTGGCAAGGCGACGATTCCGGGGATCTCCATGCCGGTGAGCACGTTGAAGTCGCTGCACACCACGCCGTCGAAGCCGTAGCGTTCGCGGAGCAGACCGGTGAGGATGTCGCGGTTGAACGAGGCGCCGACCTCGGCGAGCGCCGTGCCGACCGGGATCGAGTAGCACGTCATGACCTGGGCGGTGCCGACCTCGAACGCGGCCTCGAAGGGCCGCAGGTGGTAGTCGAGGTTTCCGCCCGGGTAGACGGTGCGCGTGCCGTAGGCGAAGTGCGGGTCCTCGCCGCCCTCCTGGGGTCCGCCGCCGGGGAAGTGCTTGGTCATGCAGGCGACGCTGTCCGCTCCCACGCGCTCGCCCTGGAAGCCCCGGATGTAGGCGGCCAGGATGCGTCCGGCGCGGTCGGCGTCCTCGCCGAAGGTGCCGCTGGTGCGCGGCTTGCGGGGTTCGGTGGCCAGGTCGGCCATCGGGTGGATCGCGACGCGGACGCCGACGGCGCGTAGTTCGGCGGCCATCGCCGCGGCGTACTCCTCGACGAGTGCGGGGTCGTCGGTGGCCGCGAGGCCGATCGGTTCGGGGCCGCGGCTGAACGCGCCGCCGGTGAACGCGGTGGCCGGGTTCTCGGTGAAGCCGTGCCGGGGGTCGGAGGCGAGCGTGACGGGGATACCGAGACGGGTCGCGGCGGCCAGGTCCTGCACATGGTTGTTCCACCGGGCCATCTCGACCGGCGAGGGCATGGCGGTCAGCCCGAAGGTGTTGATGCCGCGTTCGCCGATCAGTTCGGCTCCGGAGGGAACGCGGGTACCTTCGCCCGGGATCATCCGGCCGCAGCACATCAGTCCGGCCTTCTCCTCCAGGGTCATCCGGCCCAGCAGGTCGGCGACGCGTTCGTCGACCGGGAGCCGGGGGTCCTCGTAGGGCTCCATGGTCCCGTTGTGGTTGAGGTCGCGGAAGCGGGTGCCGTCGTGGTGACGCAGCGTCTGGGGCATCGCGGATCAGTCCCGGTGGTCGATGGCGGACGTGGGGTGTTCTGTCGTCGGCGCGGAGAGCGGCAGAAGCGGGTGGTGGCAGGCTACGGTGCCGTTGTTCGCCGACGGCGCGCACGGTGGGTTCCTCGTCCACGCACCGTCGGGTCGCGTAGGCGCAGAGGGTGCGGAACCGGCAGCCGGACGAAGGGTCCAGCGGGGACGGCGGATGGGGTCCTGGCTCTCGCGGCACGTCGCGGTCACCCCGGGACCGGTGCGCGGGCCGCTGCCGATGGGCGAGATCCCGCCGATGTCCTCGTCGCGGCGTGCCCGGAGGTGGATCCGGGCACGCCGCTTCGGTCAGGAGCGCACGGCCGCCTGGAGTTTGCTCACCTGGGTGCGGGCCAGGGCCTGGTTGGGCGGGATCGCCTTGGTGCTCTCCAGGTCGACGGTCGATACGAGCACGAGGTGCGATCCGACCCGCACCAGCAACAGGCCGCTCGCGCCCGCCTCGGGGTCCTGCGCGGTCGCCGCGAAGGACTCGTCGCCCAGGGCGGGCCCGTTCGCCCGGGTGTAGGCCATCGTGGTGCGGGTGCCCTGCTCGTCCTTGGTCGTGATGGTCGAGCACGCGGCGAGAGCGGTGCGGCCCTTGGCGAACAGGTCTTCCGCCTGGCCCGGACCGAAGGCGTACAACTCGACGATGTCGGCGCGACCGGGCATCGGGTCGGCCGGGGTCGGGTCCGCGGACGTCGCGGCCTTGATGGCGGCCAGGGGCGCGGGCGTGCCGTTGCCGGGCAGCATGAGGTCGACGAACGGCTGGCACTCGGGCCGCTCGGCGGTCTCCTTCCCGCCGAGGACACGGGGGTTGGGAACGTCCTTGCTGTAGTCCGCCCCGGTGTTCATCTCCGCTCGCGTCACCACCACCGAGGACAGTTGATCCTGCGTCAGCACCCGGCCCGCCGATCCGGTCGACCCGCCGCCGCTCGACGGTTTCGGGGTCGCCGAGGGCGACTTGGCACCGGCCGTGCCGGAGCCGTTCGGGTCGAAGGGGCCGGGCGACTGGGACCGGCCGGGCCCGTCGGCCGCGGCGCCGGTCGTGACGACCCCCTTGGCACCCTTGTCGTCCGTTCCGGCGTCGGAGTCGCACGCGGACGCGAGCAACAACGGCACCGACGTGGCGACGGCAAGGGCCGCAAGACGAAATCGTGCGCTGCGCATGTGCTGAGTTCCCCCATGGTCGGTCGAGAGCACGAGTCTTACGCCGCTTTCGGACCGACGAAAGATCGCATCCCGATCCCGAGGGACCCTTGCCCGAAGGCGAGGGACCCCGAGGGATTCGGGGGTACGCCGTCGGCCGAGTCCGGGGTCATCGGTAGATGGCCGGCGCGGGTCCGGACGCGGCGGGACGATGCGCGGTGTCGGAGCCGACGCGAATTCCGGCTGTGCTCGCGCGCCATTCGTCCATGGAGGGACCTGCGATGACCGTTGACGCGTCCGAGCCGTCCGAGCCGTCCGAGGCGTCGAACGCGGCGGAGCCGTCCGGATCCCGGCCCAGGGTCCGGATCGCGGCCGGCGTGCTGCGCGGCAGCCTGGAGGCGGGTGTGGCGGTCTTCCGCGGCATCCCGTTCGCCGAGCCGCCGGTGGGTTCGTTGCGGTTCGCCGCGCCGCGCCGCGTCCGGTGCGGGGATGGGAGCGGGTGCGGGAGGCGGTGGCGTACGGGCCGCCGCCGCCCAGGGCGGCGTGTTGGTGGCTCCCGGCAGTGGCCCCGGGCACCGAACCCCGCTCCGGGGCCCGGCGGTTGCGCCGCCCCGGGGTCGCGAGTCCCGCGGCGATCCCGGAGCGGTGGCTCCCGGCAGTGGCCCCGGGCACCGAACCCCACTGCGTGGCCCGGCGGTTGCGCCGCCCGGGGTCGCGAGTCCCGGTCAGCGCAGCGCGATCGTGACCCCCGGGCGGGCCGGCACGAGTTCGCCGATCACGGGGTGGCCGGGGATCTCGCCGGCGACGAGGAGTCCGCCGGAGGTCTGGGCGTCGGCCAGGAGCAGGAGTTCGTCCGCGTCCGCCTTGCCCGCGTCCAGGTGGGGGCTCACCCAGTCGAGGTTGCGGCGGCTGCCGCCGCTGACGTAGCCGGCGGCCAGGGCCTCGCGGGCGCCTTCGAGGTAGGGGACCGCCGCGGTGTCGACGACGGCGGTGACGCCGCTCGCGCGGGAGAGCTTGTGCAGATGGCCCAGCAGCCCGAAGCCGGTGACGTCGGTCGCGCAGACCGCACCGGCGGCCAACGCGGCCCGGCTCGCGACGTCGTTGAGCGCGGTCATCGACGCGATGGCCTGCGGGAAGACCTCGCCGGTGCTCTTGTGTCGGTTGTTCAGCATCCCCACGCCCAGCGGCTTGGTGAGGGTGAGCGGGACACCCGCGCGGCCGGCCCCGTTGCGCAGCAGGTGCTCCGGGTCGGCGGAGCCGGTGACGGCCATGCCGTACTTGGGCTCCGGGTCGTCGACGCTGTGACCGCCGGCGACCAGACAGCCGGCGATCCGCGCGACGTCGGCGCCGCCGCGCAGCACCTCGGCCGCCACGTCCATCGGCAGCACGTCACGCGGCCAGCCGAGCAGGTTGACGGCGACGATCGGCCGCCCGCCCATCGCGTACACGTCGGACAGCGCGTTCGCCGCGGCGATGCGACCCCAGTCGTAGGGGTCGTCCACGACCGGGGTGAAGAAGTCGGCGGTCAGGACGAGCGCGTTCCCGGGGCCGAAGCCGACCACGGCGGCGTCGTCGCCGGATTCCAGGCCGACCAGCAGGGGATGGGCGCCGTCGTCGGCCCCAT
Organism: Embleya sp. NPDC001921; assembly: GCF_053594475.1. Taxonomy (NCBI): domain Bacteria; kingdom Bacillati; phylum Actinomycetota; class Actinomycetes; order Kitasatosporales; family Streptomycetaceae; genus Embleya; species Embleya sp. NPDC001921. The sequence goes on along the minus strand of NZ_JBSFEO010000053.1, from coordinate 28,783 downwards.
CGGGGATCAGCCCGGCGACGACGGCCTCGAGTTCGCCCGGTGGGATCTTGCACGCGCAGCCGCCACCGTGTGCGTATCGGGTCAGGCGGAGTCCGGCGGCGACAGAAGACCCGGCGGACACAGAAGACATGGTCATGCCATCATGCTTACGCAGTCCGACAGTTGGTGACACATTCCGCCCGAGTCGGCGGCATGGAGGCGTTCGGGTGGCTGGTGCCCCCCTCGGTCTTCAAAACCGATGTGGTCCGGATATCCGGGCCGGGCGGGTTCGATTCCCGTCCGCCTCCGCCACCGGGCACCCGACCGGGTGCCCGGACGACCGGGTCTCCGGGGGAACCACGCGTGCGCACAAGGGAAGACGGGCCGGGGCCGGGCGCGGATCCGCGCCGGGGTACGCCGGCGACCGGGACGGTCCTGGCCGATCCCGCGTTGACGGAACCGCTGCGGCGGCTGGGCCGGGCCGCCGTCAAGGACGCCATCCACACCGCCCAACAGGCGGTCCGCAGCGGCGAGTTGGCGCCGGAGCGGCTGGTCGGGTCGGTCGTGTCGGCGCTCGTGGAGCAGGCCCCGGGAGGGCGTACGGTGCTCAACGCCACCGGCGTCGTGGTGCACACCAACCTGGGTCGTGCGCCGCTGTCCGACGCGGCGATCCGGGCGGTGGCGGACGCGGCGGGTTACACCGACGTCGAGTTCGACCTCGGCTCCGGCCGGCGGGCCCCGCGCGGACGCTCCGCTCTCGCGGCGCTGGCCGCGGCGGTGCCCGACGCCCCGGCCGTACATGTCGTCAACAACGGTGCGGCGGCCCTGGTGTTGGCCGCAACCGCGCTCGCGAGCGGACGCGAAATCCTGGTCAGCCGAGGCGAGATGGTGGAGATCGGCGACGGTTTCCGACTGCCCGAACTGATCGCCTCCACCGGCGCGCGCGTCCGCGAGGTGGGCACCACCAATCGCACCCACCTGCGCGACTACGCCGACGCGGTCGGCCCGGACACGGGCTTCGTGCTGAAGGTGCATCCGTCCAACTTCGTGGTCTCCGGATTCACCGCGGCCGTCGACGTGGGGTCGCTGGCCACGCTCGGTTGTCCGGTGGTGGTCGACATCGGCTCCGGACTGCTCTCGCCCGAACCGCTGTTGCCCGACGAACCCGACGCGGCGTCGATGTTGCGTGCGGGAGCGACGCTGGTGACCGCGAGCGGCGACAAACTCCTCGGCGGCCCGCAGGCAGGCCTGCTGTTCGGGCACGCCGACGTGATCGCCGCGCTGCGCGCCCACCCGCTCGCCCGCGCGCTGCGCGTGGACAAACTCACCCTGGCGGCCCTGGAGGCGACCCTGCGCGGACCACGCCCACCGGTGACGGCAGCCCTGCACATCCCGGCCCGGGAACTCGCGGACCGGTCCCGGGACCTGGCCGGCGCGCTGGAGGCGGCCGGGGTGCCCGCGCACGTGGTCGAGGCACAGGGCCGGGTCGGCGGCGGGGGAGCGCCCGGCGTGGCACTGGCGTCCTTCGCCGTCGCGCTGCCGCACGAACTCGCCGGACCGCTGCGCGTCGGCGCACCCGCCGTCGTGGGTCGGGTCGAGCACGGCCGCCTGCTGCTCGACCTGCGCTGCGTGCCGGCCGACCGGGACCCGGATGTGATCGCGGCGGTCGTCCGCGCGCGCACGGAGGCTTGAGGTGCGGGTGCGGGTGCGGGTGCGAGTCGGGGCCCGGGCCATCGCCGGTCCCGGGTCCATCGGGCCGTCGCGGGTCGTTCGCGGCCCGGGACGGCCGGGCGCGGTCCCCCACCCGCTCGGGGGGCGGTGAGATGCGGGTGGTGGCCACGGCGGGGCATGTCGACCACGGGAAGTCCACGCTGGTGCGGGCCCTGACCGGGATGGAGCCGGACCGCTGGGCGGAGGAGCGCCGGCGGGGGATGACGATCGATCTCGGCTTCGCATGGACGCGGGTGCCCTCGGGCGGACATCTGGCGTTCGTCGACGTCCCCGGGCACGAACGCTTCGTGACCAACATGCTCGCGGGAGTGGGACCCGCCCCGGCGGTGATGTTCGTGGTCGCGGCGGACGAGGGATGGATGCCGCAATCCACCGAGCACCTGGCCGCGTTGCACGCGCTCGACGTGCGCAGCGGCCTGCTCGTGGTCACCCGCGCCGATCTGGCGGACCCGGAACCGGCGATGGCGCAGGCCCGCGCGCGGATCGGCGAGTCCGCGCTGGGCGCGGTGGAGGCGGTGGCCGTCAGCGCCCGCACCGGACACGGCATGGACGAGCTGCGGGCGGCGTTGGCGCGGGTCACCGACGCGCTGCCGACCCCGGTCACCGACGGGCCGGTACGGCTGTGGGTGGACCGCTCCTTCTCCGTCCGCGGCAGCGGCACGGTGGTCACCGGCACCCTTGCGGCGGGCCGGGTGCGAGTGGGCGACACCTACACGATCGCCTCGACGAACCGGCGGGTGCGGGTGCGCGGCGTACAGGCCCTGGGCCGGGCGCTCCCCGAGGTGGCGGCGGTGGGCCGGGTCGCGGTGAACCTGCGCGGCGTCGAAGTCGCCGAGATCGGCCGAGGCGACGCCTTGCTGACCCCCGCACGGTTCGTTCCCACCGACGAGTTCGACATACGTGTGCACGGCGACCCCGCCGCGTCGCTGCCGCGCGGCGCGGTCTTGCACATCGGCTCGGCGGCGGTCGCGGTGCGCGTCCGCGCGCTGGGCGCCGACACCGCGCGCCTGCGGGCGGAGACGGCCCTGCCGCTGCGGCTGGGGGACCGGGCGCTGTTGCGTGATCCGGGGCTGCGCCGGATCCTGGGCGGCGTCGTGATCCTGGACGTGCGCCCGCCGGAACTGCGCGGGCGCCGAGGCGCCGCCGCGGCCCGCGCGGTGGAGTTGGCCGGCATGTGCGACATCCCCGACGAGGCCGCCGAACTGTCCCGGCGCAAGCTGGTACGCCGCCGGGATCTCGGTGCGATGGGAATCGACACGGATCGGGCCGCGGTGGTCGGCGACTGGCTCGCGGACCCGACGCACTGGGACGGGCTGCGGGAACGGCTGCGCGGCCTGGTGGAGGCGGTACACGCCGATCGGGACCTGGACGCGGGGCTGTCCGTCGAGGAGGCTCGGCGCGCGCTCGCGCTGGCCGATCGCGAACTGGTCCTGGCCCTGGTCGAGCCGCCGTTGACCGTCCGGCACGGGCGGATCGCGCACCGGACCCGGGTCACCGAGTTGCCCGCCGGCGTGGCGGCGGCGGTCGAGGTACTGGTGGGGGAACTCACGCACGCGCCGTTCGCCGCCCGCACCGCCGAGGGCCTGGCCGAACTCGGCCTGGGCAGGCGCGAGGTGGCGGCCTCGGTGCGCGCCGGCGCGCTGTTCCGGGCCGCCGACGCGGTACTCCTGCTGCCCGACGCGCCGCAGGAGGCCGTGCGGCGGCTGGCCGTCCTGGAGCAGCCCTTCACGGTCGCGCGGGCGCGGGCCGCGCTGCACACCACGCGCCGGGTGGCGATGCCCGTCCTGGAACACCTGGAGCGCGCGGGCCGGATCCGTCGCCTGCCGGACGATCGCCGGATCGTGGTGCGGGTCGACGGGCCCGGGGCCGCGCCCGGGTAACCGGGGAGCGCGTCGTGCCACCGCCGGCCGGCTCGGCCGCACAGGCGGCCGAGGCGGCGGGCGACCGCGCTCCGGGTGGGTGAGTCGGACCCCGGGCGGAGCCACGGCAATCGTCACTGTCAGTCCAGGCAGAACTCGTTGCCCTCGGGGTCGGTCATCACGATGTGGCCGGTGCCCAGCGGCGGAGCGGGTTCGTGGCGCTGCACCCGGGCCGCACCCAACGCGACGAGCCGGGCGCACTCGGCCTCCAGCGCCGCCATGCGCTCCTCCCCCTGAAGTTCGGGAGCCACCCGCACGTCGAGGTGCACGCGATTCTTGGCGACCTTGCCCTCCGGTACCTGTTGGAAGAACACTCGCGGACCGGTTCCGTCCGGGTCCTCCAGTGCCGATCGGGTGTTGCGCTGCTCCTCGGGCACGCCGATCCGCGCGAGGAACTCGTCCCACGCGGCCAGCGGGTCGGCCCCCTCGGGCAGGTCGACCCCGGGCGGGCCGGGGATGACATAGCCCAGCGCCTCGCCCCAGAAGGAGGACAGCGCCCTCGGGTCGTGGGCGTCGAAGGTCACCTGGAAGTGGCGGCTCATCGGGTTGCTCCGTTCATGGTGGGTCGGATGTGCGGGTGGAGGTCGCGCAGCGGGCGGACCTCGGACAGGCGGTGGATCGGTTCGCGGTGGATGTGCGGCACCGGATCGGCCCTGGTCGCCTCGGGGGAGGCGCCTTCGCGCCGACCGGCAGCCGGAGCCCGGCGTCGCGGAGGTCGCGCGCGCCGGTGAGCCGGGCGTCGTGCCGGCCCTCGGGTCGGTCGAGCTCCCCGGCCGCGCCGTCGCCGTACCGCCAGGTCGTCCGCGTCCATGGACCCACCCTGACACCCTAGGCGGACAGGATCTGTCCGCCATCTCTGGCAGGGTGTTCGACATGGGCGTGGCGCGTGGTGACGAGCGGGGTACGACGGAGCGGGTGCTCACGCTGCTCGGGCTGCTTCAGCGGCGCCGGGTCTGGTCCGGCCCCGAGCTCGCCGAGCGGCTGGGGGTCACCTCGCGGACGGTGCGGCGCGATGTCGAGCGGCTGCGGTCGCTCGGCTATCCCGTACATGCCGGCCAGGGGGTCGGCGGCGGCTACCAACTCGGCACGGGCAAGGATCTGCCGCCGCTGCTGCTCGACGACGAGGAGGCGATCGCCACTGTGGTCTCGCTGATCGCGGGCGCGGGCGCGGGTACGGGTGCGGGCGGCGCGGGTGACGCGGGTCGTGCCGGTGGTGCGGTCGTCGGGTCCGGTGAGGCCGCGCTGCGGGCGCTGACCAAGCTCGATCGGGTGTTGCCCACCCGGCTTCGGCACGAGGTGCGTGCGCTTTCGGGTTCGGTGGAGTCGTTCGGCGCGGGCCGTGCGTCGGTCGACCCGGAGGTGCTCATGACGCTGGCCAGAGCCTGCCGTGACGAGGTCGAGGCCGGCTTCGACTACCCGACCGGGAGTTCGGGGGTCGCCGGGAACGTCGCGGACTCCCGGAACTCCCGGAGTGGGCCGCGACGGCGGCGGGTCGAGCCGTACCGCCTGGTCGCCTCCGACCGGCGCTGGTACCTCCTCGCCTACGACCTCGATCGCGACGACTGGCGCAGCTTCCGGGTCGACCGGATGACCGCCGTGTCCGCCCGCACCTGGCGTTTTCGGCCGCGCGCGGCGCCGGACGCGGCGACGTACGTGCAGGAGGGTGTCGCGAGTCGGGTCTACCCGCACCGGGCGCGCTTTCTGGTGCACGCTTCGGCCGACACGGTGGGCGCGCAGATCTCGGCGTCGGCGGCCGTGGTGCGGCCGCGCGGGAGCGAGCGCTGCGAGGTGCTCAGCGGCGCCGGCAACCTCGACGTCGTGTTGATGCACGTACTCCTGCTCGGGCACGACTTCGAGATACTCGACCCTCCGGAACTGGTGGGTCGTTGTCGCGCGCTCGCGGAGAGACTGCTGGCGGCCGGCGCGACGCGCGCACCCGGGCCGGACCCGGACCCGAACTCGGGTCCGGATCCGCACTCGGGCCCGGGCGCGGCTACGTCTTCGCCCGCACCGTGATGCTCGCGGTGCCCGTGGCGCTGTGCGCGGTCACCGACCAACATCCCGGCCCGGGTACTTCGACGCCCATCGGCAGGGCGCCGGGCAGTCCCTGGGCGGTCGGGGCGAGTTCGGCCCGACCGACGCCCCGGGTTCCCGAGACGCCCCGGACCGTCACCGTGGGCGCGGCCGAATCCCCCACCCACAACGGGTACTTGCCAGCCGAGCCTTCCTCGCGCTCGGACAACAGGTCACCCCAGTGGTCGGTGTCCGGGGCGTAGAACCAGATCGTGCCGCCGCCCACGACGCGGGGCGAACCCGCGTCGTGGAGGGCCTGGGGCAATCCGGTATCGGTGGGCACGACGGCATCGTCGCACCCCGCCGATCGCCTTCCCCGGTCCCCGTTCGCCGCGCAGCCGGCCAGTCCGACACACGCGACGACGGTTCCCAGGGTCGCGGCGACCACGCGCCGCGTCGTTTCCATCCTCATGGGGTCGATTCCATTCTCATGGGTTCACCCGATCGCATACAGACCCCACAACACGCCGATCGGGAGCGTGCCCAGCACGGCCAGCCCGGCCGACTGGGCCATCCGCAGCGGAGGTTGGGAACCCTTGTACCCGAACCCCTCGCCGTTTCCCGCGACGATCGAGACCAACAACGGGATCGCGAAGCAGAACCCGTACACCAGCCCGCTCCACTGCGGCGCGACATTGAGCAGCGCGGCCAACAGCAGGACCCACGATGTGCACGAGACCCGGAAGGTGCTGCCGATCAGCCCGGTGTCCAGACCCCAGAACAGGGGCGTGACCCACCAGGGCCGGCCCTCGTCGTGCATCAGGGATTTCGACGTCTGTCGTTGGAACCCCAGGGAATACCCGTTGTCGCGGACGGCGCGCGCATCCACGCCGATCGCGGCGACGGCGGCCACGACGCAGATCCCCAGCGCGACATCGCGGGGCAGGTATCCGGCCGTGACGGTACCGATCTGATAGAGCAACGCCACGAACAGGCCGGACATGGCGAGGTGACCCGCGGCGAGCGTCGCGGCGAAACGGACGGCCATCCGCCGTCCGGTGTCGGAATCCCCTTGCACGAAGGGGCGGATCACTCCGATGAAGGACTGGCCTCAAGGGCTGAAGAGTTGGGCGAACCCCGCGATCGCCGCGATGCTCACCGTCCACAACGTGATCAAGGGCATGAGGCGTCGTCCCCGGCTAGTTGTTGAACCAGATCGAGCACGCGAACGGCCCGTTCCAGCAGCTCGTGCCGCCGGAGCACTCGCCGCACCAGAACATGGAGCTGCCCGAGACGCAACTCCACACCGTGCGGTTGTAGCCGCTCGGGCAGTAGAAGCGGTCGCGGGCCACCCGGTAGTTGCACATCGTGCAGCTCGCCAGCGAACAGCACGGCGATCCCTGGCAGTCGGCGGCGGCCGGGGTGGCGTTGATCAGCGTGGCCAGGCCCGCGATGAACGCGGAGGCCCCGGCCAGCGCCTTCACCCCGATGCCGCGGCCCGTGCCCTTGCGCGGCTCGATGTCGGTGTCCGCGACCTGCACACATTCCTGAGTGATGCTCATGCCGAGATCGTCCCTTCAGCAGCGTATTTGAGCTTCGGCAGCGATTTGGGCACCGACAGCAGCGGCTCGAGCTGCCGGTAGGAGGGGATGGTCTGGGCGGCGATCGGCGCACCCAGGCGGTACAACACGGCGGACGGTGTCACGTCGACGCCCAACGCGGACGCGATGTCGCCGGTGACGTCGACCGTCGCGAATTGGGCCGGGATGTTGTTCTCGGCCAGCCACTTCGCGCCCTCCTCCGCGCTGTGCACCTGCTCCAGCACGACCCGAACCCCCTTGGGAGGACGGCCGTTCATCGCCTCCGCGATGGTGCGGCAGGTGTTGCACGAGGTGGACAGGAACAGCAGGACCAGGTGCTCCAGCGCGTCCAGGTCCGCGGTCATCCCGATCGCCGACGGCGACAGGTCCCGGTCCAGGGGCAGTTCGAGCGGAGTCGGGTTGTCCTCGAGCTTGAGCTTGGCGCGGATCAGTTCCAGGGTCCGATACTGATCGACGAGAGCGAGTACACAGATGGCCACGAGCAGGCTCAGGACGCCGACGGCCACCCACAGGAACGTCATGGGGTTTCCCTGCTTTGCATGTAGGAGTGGTTCTCACGTGCCAAGGGAACGAGCTTCGCCACGATCACCGCGACGGCCGTGAGGAGCCCGAGTGCCGCGGTGTACCGGACACCGCTCGTCGCCCCGACCGGGGCCAGGAAACCGACGAGGGCGACACCCACCCAGACCGGCAGGGCCGCGATCTGCCGCACACCCAGGACGGCGTCACCGGCCTCGCCGTAGCAGGCGCACCGGATCCGCTCGCCACGCCGCATCGCCACGGCGGCGACGGCGGCGAACGACACCCCCAATCCGGTCACCAGGACGGGGGTGGGCATCGCGTGCGGAAACGACACCAGGCCGACGGCCGCGGCGATCTCCACGAGCGGGACCAGGATGGTGACGGCGCCGGCCCCCGGAACCCGCAGGGCGTGCAACGTGGGCCGGAACAGCCGTGGCGCGACCAGCTTTTGCGCCGCCGCGTAGAGCAGGACGAGTGCCGCCACGAAACGTACGACGGCGGCCGACGCGATGATCATCGATCAGGCTGCCAGCGTCTTCAGCACCTGGGCGTTGGGGAGTTCGGTGTCCAGGAGGCAGACCCTGATCCGCTTTCCCTCCCGGAGCAGCGGGGATTCGGCGACCCGGCGCCCGGCGACGGTGAAGTCCCCGTCCCGGTGCCGCTTGGGCACCCCCGTGACCCACCGACACACCGGCACCGCGGCCATCGGCACACCGGGCCATTGATCGGTCACCGTGACCAGGTCGCCGGCCCGCAGGGTGAAGTTGTCCGGGAAGCCCACATAGGGGACCTCCTCGCCGGCCGCGCGCAGGGCGTTGCCCACCGGCGCGGCGGGTGTCGCCACCCGCAGAACGCCGGCGCGGGCAGCGCCGGCACCGGTACCGCCGACATCCGTGACCCGGGCCAGGTCGCCGCGCTTGCCGGTGCCGGCGTTCGAACCGGCCTCGGCCGGCACGGTCTCCGCGGCTCCCGCGGTACCCGCGCCCGTGGTCAGGACCACGGTCGCGCCCACCGCGAATACGCCGCCCACTTTCAGGGCTTCCCGTCGGGACAGACGTGCTTTGCCGTTCATGCACTCTCCTCGGCGTCGATTCGGACCCGCACGAACTTCTCGATGCTGGCCGACGGCGAAGGGGAGGGCAATGAGATCCATGCCCAGCGTTTCTGGTGGCCGGAATTCGGCCAAGGGGAGGGAAAGCGAACCGGGAGAATATTGCCGACGTGGAATCTCGCAACCCGAATATCGGGTCGGGAGGCGCGAAAAGCGGTGCATTGACCCGTGTTCGCATCCCGGCCGGACCGTCGTGGCCGGCCCGACCCGGGTGCGCGGTCCGGGCGCGGGCGGACGACTCCGGCCAGGGCGCGGATTGGTGATGTACTCGCCGGCCATGTTCGGTCGGGACGGGACTTCGAGCCGGCGCGGCCGAGCACCAGAAAGCGCGGTGCTGACCCGGTTTTCCGCCGCCCCGCCCGGGACACGCCCTAGTCGCCCGCGACTTCGTCGGGGCGCAGGGCGTCGAGGATGAGGGTGAGGCCGAAGGTGAACTCCTCGGCGTAGTCGTATCCGGATTCGAGGGCCTGTTCGGTGACGAGTTCGGTGAGGTGGGGGTAGGTGTCGGCGGGCATCTCTTGCAGGATGGCGCCCGCGACCTCCTCCAACTCCGCGGAGTCGCCGAACGGCAGGCTCGACTCCTGGATCACGAAGCCGTACACGTAGCTGTCGATCAGCGACACCGCGTGCGCCGTCATCCGGACGGAGAACCCTCCGGCGCGCAATGCCCCGATGACGGCGTCGTGATGGCGCAGGGTCGCCGGGCCGGGCCGGGTGCGGGAGTCCAGCAGGGGGACGGCCCACGGATGGCGCCGGAGTACGGAACGGGCGGAGGCCGCTCGCCGGCGCATGGCGCTCTTCCAGTCCGTGTCGCGCGGCGGCAGGTCGATCTCCGCGAACACCGCGTCCACCATGCCGTCGAGCACGTCGTCCCGGCTCGCGACGTGGTGGTAGAGCGACATCGCCTCGACGCCCAGCGGTTCGGCGATGGCGCGCATGGTGAGCGCGGCCGAACCCTTCTCGTCCGCGACCGCCACCGCCGTGCGGATCACGCGCTCGCGACTGAGCGGCGTGCGCGCCGAGGCGCCGCGCCGGCGCCTGCCTACCTCGCTCATCCGCTCCTCCTTTTGCCTTCTGTTGACTACCTTACAACATAAGGCTAGCTTCCCTTACAACATAAGGTCGTCATTGCGACGAAGGGACCGCGCCATGGGCACGGAACGAATGAAGAAGGTCTGCATCGTCGGAGCCTCGGGGAAGCTCGGGCAGTACATGGTTCGGCAGGCGCTGGAGCGCGGCTACGAGGTGGTCGGCGTGTGCCGCGAGCGCAGCGTGCCGAAGCTGGCCGCGTTCGACGGCCGGATCACCGTCGTCCCCGGGCCCACGAACGACCCGGAGGTGATCCGGCGGGCGGTCGCCGGGTGCGACGGGGTCCTGACGGTACTGGTGCCGTGGGGCGTGCGGCAGTACGCGTCGGGCACGGCACAGGCGGTGCTCGACCACGCGCGGCCGGGCGCCCGCCTGGTCTTCTCCTGCGGTTGGCACATCACCCGCGACGGCAAGGACCGGTACTCGCGGATGTTCACCATGGGCGTCCGGATCGCCGCCGTGGTGGGCAAGCTCGTTCGGGCCGTCGAGATCGACGACCAAGTGGAGGCGTGCCGCCGGGTGTTCGAAAGCGACACCCGGTGGACCGTGGTGCGCGGCAGCACCCTGAAGGAGGGCGACAGCCAGGGCCTGCCGGTATGGAGCCGGCACGTGGGCGACCCGGTCCTGGCCAGCGACCTGACCCGCCGGGTGGACTTCGCGCTGTTCATGGTGGAGGCGCTCACCGACGACACGCTCGTCCGGGAGGCCCCGGCGATCGTCGGCTGCCGCACTCCCAGCGCCCTCGCGCACGGCGGGCGCGCCCAGGACCGGCCATAGCACCGGCATCGGTCGGCCGCTTTGCCATCACGGCGCGCTTGCCGCGTTGATCAGGGCGGTTGCGGCGGTTGTGATGTCCTCCGGTGTGGTCCAGCGTCCGAGGGACAGCCGCAGCGCGCCCAGCGCGCTTTCCGGAGGGATGCCCATGGCGGTCAGGACCGGGGAGGGGGTGTGCCGGCCGCGGTGGCAGGCCGAGCCGGTGGACGCGGCCAACTCCGGTGCGAAGGTGAGCAATTCGTGACCCAGGGCGCCGTCGATGCGGACGTTGAGGGTGTTCGGCAGGCGTTCCTTCTCGGAGCCGTTGAGGTGTACGCGACCGGGCAGCGCGGTGGCCAGGCGGCGGTGCAGGTCGTCGCGCAGCGCCGCGATTCGGTTCGGCGCGCCGTCCGCGAGTTCGGCCGCCGCGATGTCCGAGGCCGCGCCCAGGGCGACGGCCAGGGCGACGTTCTCGGTGCCCGCGCGCAGGCCGTACTCCTGGCCGCCCCCGTAGACGACCGGTTCCAGGGCGAGCCCCTCGCGCACGTACAGGGCGGCCGTGCCCTTGGGGGCGTACATCTTGTGCCCGACCACGGTCAGCAGGTCCACGCCGAGGTCGCGCACGTCGAGGGGGATCCGACCGGCCGCCTGGGCGGCATCGCAGTGGAACAGCGCGCCGTATTCGTGGGCCACCGCGACGAGTTCGGAGAGGGGCTGGAGGGCGCCGGTCTCGTTGTTGGCGGCCATCACCGACACCAGGACGGTGTCGGCGTCCAGCGCCGCGGCCAGTCGGCCGGGATCGACCAGTCCGTCGGCGTCGACCGGTAGATACGTCACGCGTACGCCGTGCAGTCGCTCGAGCGCGCGGCACGTCTCCAGGACCGCCGGGTGCTCGGTGACCTGCGTGATCACGTGCGGCCGCGCGGCCTCGGAGGCCAGGACCGCGCCGCGGATGGCGAGTTGGTCGGCCTCGGAGCCGGAACCGGTGAACACGATGCGCTCGGCGTCCGCTCCGAGGAGCGCCGCGACCCGACCGCGTGCCGTCGCAAGGGCGGCACGGGGTTCGTCGGCGTAGGGGTGACCGCTGGAGGGATTGCCGAACCAGTGGGTCAGGAAGGGCCCCATCGCGAGCGCGACTCGCGGGTCGACCGGGGTGGTCGCGTTGTAGTCCAGATAGATGGGTCCGTCGGCGAGGGCCGGGCTGCCTTGCGCCATTCCGTTCACGGGATCTCCCTTTCACCCTCGGAGCCGGGCTTGTTCCGGTGAGCTGTGCGCACAGATGATCTGCGTCCAGATGATCTTAGTTGCGATGGACCGAGCCACAATCATCTGTGCTCAGATGGTCTTCGTCCGACGGTCTGGGCTCGGACCGTCTGTGTCCAGATGGTCTGCGTCCGACGGTCTGGGTTCCGATCGTCTGTGCCCAGATGATCTGGGCTGCGATGGTCTGCTCAGGTGCTCGTGTTGCCCGTGGAGATCGGGCGTTCGAAGAAGGTTTCGAGGACCATCGTGGCCTGCGTACTGCTGACGCCGGTGATGGCGTGGATGCGGCGCAGGACGTCCTGCATCGCCGCGGTGGAGTCGGTGCGGATCTTGAGGAGGATCGAGGCCGTCCCGGCGATCACGTGTGCCTCCTGGATCTCCGGGATGGCTGCGAAGGACGGTGCGGATTCCCCCATCCACGCGACCGAGTCGACGGTGACGAAGGCCAGGACGTCCAGGTCCACCGCGACCGGGTCGACGTCGACGGTGGTGCGGCGGATGACGCCCGCCGCCCGCAGCTTGCGTACCCGCTCGTGTGCGGCGCCGGCGGACAGCCCGACCTCCCTGCCGAGTTCGGCGTACGTGCGCGTCGCGTCCTCCTGGAGCAGCGCCAGCAGACCCCGATCGATGTCGTCCATTGCGGTTCCTCCGTTGTCGCGCCGATCGAGGGGGCTCGATGGTAGCGAGCCGTGTCGGTGCCGCCGTGACCGCGTACGGGCGGCCGTGACCGCGCACGGCCGGGGCCGCCGGGGGTGCGGCCGAAGCTCGGGCGCGCGGGCTCGCGCCTACGATCCCGTCAATGTGGACTAGGTTCGGTGAAACCTTGACGATACCGAAGCATATTCTGCAATCATGATGACCAATAGGATGTCATTCAGAGACTGCAAGGAGTTGCGAGACGATGTCCGAGGCGCGAATCCCGATCTACGACATGATCGACGAACGTTTCCGCACCGAGCGCTGCATGAACGGTGACGACCGGCTGGAGACGCTGTACTCGGGTGGCCGCTGGTCGGAGGGCCCGCTGTACTTCCCCGCAGGGCGCTTCCTGATCTGGAGCGACATCCCCAACGACCGCATGCTGCGCTGGGACGAGACCAACGGCGTCGTCAGCGTCTTCCGTTCGCCGGCCGGACACCCCAACGGCAACACCCTCGACCGCGAGGGCCGACTGGTCACCTGCGAACAGGGCAACCGTCGCGTCACCCGTACCGAACACGACGGCTCGATCACCGTGTTGGCCGACCGCTTCGGAGGCAAGCGGCTGAACAGCCCCAATGACTCCGTCGTGCACTCGGACGGCTCGATCTACTTCTCCGACCCCGACTTCGGTATCACCAGCGACTACGAGGGTAATCGTGCGGAGAGCGAGATCGGGGCGACCAACGTCTACCGGATCGACCCGGTGACCGCTGAAGTGCGCCTGGTCGCCGACGGGTTCGCCGGACCCAATGGGCTGGTGCTGTCCGAGGACGAGCGGCGGCTGTACGTCTCCGACTCCCGGGCCAACCACGTGCGCGTCTTCGACGTTCGTGCGGACGGGACGCTCTCGGACGGCGAGGTCTTCGTCGAATGCCGCCCCGGTGACGGCCGGTTCGACAACATTCGCTTCGACGACGGGGGTCGTCTGTGGGTCGCCGCGATGGCGGACGGCGTGCACTGCTACGCCCCGGACGGCACCCTCATCGGCCGCATCCGTACCCCCGAGCCCGTCGCCAACATCACTTTCGGCGGCCCCAAGCGCAATCGCATGTTCCTGGCTGCCAACACCTCGCTGTACTCCCTGGTCGCGGCCGTCACCGGCACCTCACGGCTGCCGAAGCGCTGACCGCTCTTCCGGGTGTTGTCGCCGCTGCGGTGCGCGGGATGGAAGGGAGTGCTCGACCCCGGGGTGAATCGGACGAAACGCGGCGCAGCCGGCGTGCGGCGCCGGCCGGTGCTCGACGACCGGGCGGCGGACGCTTGCCGGACAGGCAGGACGCCTCAGGGGAGGGGAAGTTCATGCAGCCCACACCACCCGGCGAGCAGCCGGGTACGTACGCGCCACCTCATCCGCAACGCGGGCAGGCCGCTGCCGCTGCCGCCGAACAGCCCGCCCGCGTGGCTCCATCGGCCAACCGTTCGTCACCGGGCGGCGGGGCGAGGGGCGTCGGCACAGGGCTGCCCAACGCCTCGCCCCGCCACGCTGTACGCCGGGCCCGGCCCGTCAGTCGGCGGACCCGACGCGTGCCGCCGCCATGGCCTCCTCCAGCAGGGCGCGAAGTCGAGCCGGCGGCTGGATGCCCGAGGTCGGGGATCCGCCGTCGATGACCACCGACGGGACGCCGGTGATGCCCAGAGCCGTGGCGCGGGCCTCGTCCGCTCGTACGTCCCGGGTGTAGGCGTCACCGTGCAACAGGCGGCGGACATCGGACCCGGGCAGACCGGCCGTGGTGCCCAAGTGCGCCAGGACCTCCGGGTCGGCGATGTTCCGACCGTCGGTGTGGTAGGCGTGGAACAGGCTTTCCATCACCGGGTCGGCCAGGTTGTGCTCGGCGGCCAGATACGCCAGGCGGTGCGCGTCGAACGTGCTCACCGGCCGGGCGAGATGTAGGTTCAACTCCAGCCCTTCGAGCCTGCCTTCGGCGCGGATGTGCTCGACCCGCTCGGCCGCTCGATCGCCCCACCACGTCGCCATCGACTCGGCCGCCGTCGGGCCGGGGACGCGACCGGCATCGGGGGCGAGTTCGCGACTTCGCCAGAGGATCTCGACGAGCGGACCGCCCTCCGGCAGGCCGCGCACGGCCGCTTCGACGCGTCTCTTCCCGATGAAGCACCACGGGCACAGGACGTCTCCGTAGATCTCGACCTTCATGGATGGTCCTCTCCTCGGACGGCGGCCGATTTCGGGCTATTCGCCGGTCCGGGGGCCCACTTCGCGCACGACGGTGTATGTGGGGACTCCCGTCATGCGCGGTTCGGCCCGGTCGCCGAGTGCCTCCAGCGCCTTCCCGATGGCGGCCATCCTGCCGTCGGTGTCGGAGTTCTCGACGAAGTGGCGATAGTCGGCCTCGCTCGCCCAGTGCACGATGTTGTACACCCGCGTCCCGTCGGTGCTCACGTGGAAGCGGGCCGAGCGGTAGCCGGGGTAGAAGTTGACCCACCGCTCCTGGATCTCGGCGAAGGCATCGACGAGTTCGGTCTGCGTGGCGGGGCCGTCGACGGTGTAGTCGATGATCGAGTAGAAACCCTGGTCGGTGCTCATGTCAGTTCTCCCGCTACCGGTTGTTCGAGTGGAGTGGGGTGGCGCGACCCCTGACCGGTATTCTGGAACTTAAAGCTGGGTTGAGGTCAAGGGCGTCGAAGACGAACGTGTCGGCGGGGGATCGAAGACACGCCCTACGGCCTTCCCGGTGCGGACACGCCGGTCCACCACCAGGATTCCAGGTCGTCGCCGTCGAGTGCCTCGGCCGGCGGGCGGTGTTCGGGCGGCACGTCGACGGCGAGCGCGTGCGTGCGGCGGACGATGGCCCGCAGTTCGCGGACGGCGGGCATCTCGGCCAATTCCTCGACGTCGAACGGGCAGCCGGCGGGGCCGTCCAGGAGCATGTGGCAGCCCTGCGAGTACCACATGGCGATCAATTCCCGGTCGCCCCGCTTCTCGGCGGCGACCGCGACCTCGCGAACCACGTCGATCAACGGGACGGGCCGCGGTGCCGCCGCGTCCGGGCCGCCGAGCCGGCCGGACTCCACCATGCGCCGCCACAACTGCGAGCCCGCGTCGCAGTACAACAACGGCGGATCGACGTAGCCGTCCTCGAGCCACGAGGTGTAGCCGTCGAAGTCGTCGTGCTCCTCCGCGTCCTCGGGGTAGGTCCGCAACGCGGTGAATTCGTGCAACGCGTCGAAACGGTCCCTTCGTTGCGCGTAGTTCGGGTGCTGATCGAGGGGAAAGGCATAGCTGAACCGGCGCCGCAGGAGGATGTCCATCACCCGGAAATGGGTGAACGAGCAGTCGAACCACTCCTGGAAGCCGTACAGCACGGCGAACCAGTCGCGCAGGCGCGGCTCGTCCGGCCCGTGGTGGGCGTCCAGGACCCTGATCGAGTCCGCCACCAGATCCTCGATCTCATGCATCGACACCGCGAACTCCCGCTTCTCGATTCGTCGTCCCGCCGACGGTGTGGCGGAACACCCCTCGCCTCGGCCAGGAGTCCACCACACCGAGCCGACATCCTCACGCGCGGACGCGAAGATCGGTCACCCCGCGAGCGGGAGGCCCGGTGTGCGGTACACCCGGTGCCCGGCGTCGATCGCGAACACCTCGCAGCCGTCGCGGGCGGCGGCCCACGCGACGCCGTCGGTGCCCAGCGCGAACGCGGCGGTGGCGGTGGCGTCGGCCTCGGTCAGCGACCGCGCGACGACGGTCATGCTGAGCAGGCCGACCGCCGGACGGCCGGTGCGGCCGTCGAGGATGTGATCGCCGCGCTCGTACCGCGCGGAGGTGGCGACCGCGCCGTCGGCGATCTCCAGCACGGTGCACAGCCGGTCGGGCCGGGTCGGGTGCCGGACGCCGACCCGCCACGGGCCGCCCGCCGCGACGACGTCGCCCCCGGCGTTGAGGCAGAACCTCCGTACGCCGCGCACCGCGAGCAGTTCGGCCGCGCGCTGCACGGCCCAGCCCTTGACCATCGCGCAGGGGTCCAGCCCGCGCCCGGGCAGCCGTACCCGGAACGCGCCGTCGCTGGCGACGCGGTAGTCCTCGCACAACCGAAGCACCTCGGTCAGGTCCGCGCTCAACTCGTCCTCGGTGAGCTCGCCGCGGTCCAGCCGGGAGACCTCGCTGTCCGGGCGGAACGGACTGAACCTGGCGTCGACCTCGCGCAACCACGCGAACACCGGGTCCGCGGCCTCGCCGGGCACCACCGCGTCGGTGGCCAGCGAGATCGGCAGGCCCATGATGTGCTCGACGCGGCGCACCTCACGCCCCCTTCGCGTCGATGGCGGCCTGCAGCGACTTCACGTAGGCCTGGCTGGTCGTGGTCGCCCCGGAGACCGAGTCCACGTCGGCGCTCTGCGCGACCAGGGTCTCCTGGATGAGTTGCGGCACGGCCTTGCGGGTCGGCCCGCTGTCGGGCTGCTTGAGCATGCGCGCCGAGGTGATCCGGTCGCCCGCGTAGGTGATCTCCACCTGGACGTTGCCGTGCTTGGTACTGATCGTCGACCCGGGGATCACCCGCGTGCCGCCGCTCGACGCGGTCGGGGGTGTGCCATGGGCACCCGGCGCGGCCGTGCCGGCCGGGTCGGGCGTGCCGGCCGGGTCGGGCGCCGCGCCGGCCTCCGCCGGCGCCCGCACGGGCGCCGGGGCATCGGCGACGACGGTGGACGTGCCGGCCGACGGCTCGAACCGCCACAGCGGGATCAAGCCCACCGCGCTCACGGCCACCACGAACAATGCTCGCTTCATGACGTCCCTCCGGTCAGGCCAGGCTGAAGCGCTCGGCATGGATCTGCGCTGTCGGCACCCGCAGTTCACCCAGACCGCGCAGGACGGCGCCGGTCATGCCGGGCGGGCCGCACACGAACACGTCGCGGTCGCACACGTCGGGTACCAGTGCGGCGATCGCCTCCGGCGCCAACTTGTCCGGCGTGGCCGGGCCGGTGATCAGGTGCAGTTCGACATCCCGGTCGGCGGAGAGCTCGCGCAACTCCCCGAGGAGCACCGCGTCCTTGCCGGTGGCCACGCGGTAGATCAGCACGACGTCGCCGGGCAGTTCCTCCAGCAGGGCCCGGATCGGGGTGATGCCCACGCCGCCGGCGATCAGGAGTGTGCTCGGGCGGGTGCGGTGCATCGTGGTGAACGCGCCGTACGGTCCCTCGGCGAACACCCGTGTGCCGACCGGGAGATGCCGAAGCGAGGCGGTGCCCGCACCGGCGGTCTTCACGGTGAGCCGCAGCGTGCGACCGTCCGGCGCGGCGGACAGCGAGAACGGGTTGGCCTGCCACCAGCGGTCCCGGGTCAGGAAGCGCCACAGGAAGAACTGGCCCGCACGGGCGGGCAGTCGGTCCAGTCGGCGGCCGGTGATGTACACCGACACGACGTTGTCGGACTCGGGTACCACGGCGGTGACCCGCAGCCGGTGCCGCAGGTTGCGCCGCACCGGCAGCAACACGCGCCCCACCAGGATCGAGCCGAGGGCCGCGCCCCACAACGTCCACCAGTAGGCGGTGGCGGTGGACGAGGAGGTGAAGGTGGTGCCCACCGCGATCTGGTGCGAGAACGCCAGCACCACCGCGACGTACGTGTACAGGTGGATGAAATGCCATGTCTCGTAGGCCAGTCGACGCCGTGCGTAGCGTGCCGACACCGCGCCGACCACGAGGATCAGCAGTAGGGCGGTGATCGCCCGCAGCACGCCCTCGACGGTCTTGGCCAGTTCCACCAGTTCCTCGGCCGGCGGCAGCGACGACATCCGCGCGTAGCCGAAGGTGATGAACACCGCGTGCGAGAGCAGCGTGCACAGTAGGCCGAAGCCCACCCGACGGTGCCAGACGGTGAGGCGGTCCATGCCGATGCGCCGGTCGAACCACGGCAGCCGTGCGACGAGCAGGAGTTGGAAGGCCATCAGCAGCGCGCCGTAGAGCCCGGCGAGCCGACCCAGCAGGATCAACGCGTTCGACCCGTCGGTTCCGGCGCGCACGAAGAACACGGCCACCGCGACGACGTTCGCGGCGAGCAGCGCGTACAGCCCGGCGCGGGCCGCCGTCTTGGGGCGGATCGCCGTCGGGGGCGGATGGGCGTGCCTGGCATCTCGGGCGGGCGGGGCGATCGTCACGGATACGACTCCTTCGGTCCCGGTGATGCCGTCCAGCCTGCCGGGCAGAAGCTGTCGATCCGCTGTCGATGAGCTTTCAAGTCCTTATCAACCCGCGCCCGCGACGAGAACGGCTATGGCGTCCTTCGCGGCGTCCCCCAGTATTGGGGTGTGACGAAAGTACGATTGCTCGCGGTGGACGACGACCCCCCGATCGCCGACCTGGTGGCCACGGTCGCCCGCTACGAGGGCTGGGACACGGCGACGGCGTACTCCGGCGAGGAGGCGCTGCGCCAGGCCGCCGTGTTCCTTCCGGACATCGTGGTGCTCGACGTCATGCTCCCCGACCTGGACGGATTCCGGGTGCTCGACCTGCTGCGCCGGGCCGGGACGATGGCGCCCGTCGTCTTCCTCACCGCCCGCGACGGCGTCGCCGATCGGGTCGAGGGGCTCACCCGCGGCGGCGACGACTACCTGGTCAAGCCGTTCGCGGTCGAGGAACTGATGGCCCGGCTGCGGACCGTGCTGCGCCGCAGCTCCGGGCCCGGATTCGAGCGCTCCGTACTGCGGGTCGCCGACCTGACCATGGACGAGGACACCCGCGAGGTCCGCCGCGCCGACCGGCTGCTCACCCTCACGCCCACCGAGTACGAGGTGCTGCGCTACCTGATGCGCAAGTCGCCGACCGTGCTGACCAAGGCTCAGATTCTCGACCACGTGTGGGAGTACGGCTTCGGCGGTCGCTCCAACGTCGTGGAGCTGGTGGTCAGCAGGCTCCGCCGCAAGCTCGACGACACCGGCGAGACGTTGATCCACACCGTGCGCGGCGTGGGATACGTGGTCCGGCAGGTCGCCGGGTGATCCGCCGGCTGCGGCAGACGTACCGCAGACTGCGCCTGGGCACCCGCCTCGCGCTGGGCCTGGGCGTGCTGGCGCTCGCGGTCTTCGCGATCGTCGGGACGGTCATGGCCGCGTACATGCGCGACTACCTGGAGCGCCAGCTCGGCGACCAGATGCGGATGGTCCAACTCACCCAGACCAAGGACGCGATGCTGCACGGCACCGTGCAGGGCAAGCCGTACTACCGCTGGTACACGGCGGTCTACCAGGTCGACGGCGACCGCGTCGAACTGCGCCCGCCCGCCGACGTTCCCGCCGACACCCGCGCCTTCGCCGCCACCGCGGAGGCGATGAGGCGCCGGTCCGACGACGCCCATCTGCTGCGCACGGTGCGCATCGACGGCGAGGGCGACTACCTCGTGCGCGCGTGCAACGTGCAACCGGGCGTGATCCTGGTCAGCGCCGCGCCGATGGACGACATCCAGGACACCACGCGCCGGCTGATCACCGTGCTCGCGGTGACCTTCGCCCTGGCCCTGTCGGCGCTGGTGCTGGTAGGCCGGGCGTTGCTGCGCCGGGGCCTGATGCCGCTCGGCGACATGGCGCGGACCGCTCACGGCATCACCTCGCACGACCTGACCGATTCCGCGCGACTGTCGATGCGCGCCGACGGCAGCGACGGCGGGCCGGAGGTCGAGGAGTTGCGCACCGCGTTCAACACGATGCTGCAACACATCGACGACTCGCTGGCGGTGCGTACCGAGGTCGAACAACGGCTGCGGCGCTTCGTCGCGGACGCGTCGCACGAGTTGCGCACCCCGCTGATGTCGGTTCGCGGGTACGCGGACCTGTTCCAGTACGCGGCGGCCAACGAGCCCGAGGAGCGCGACCGGCACCTGGCTCGCCTGCGCGCCGAAGCGGCCCGGATGAGCGTGCTCCTGGACGACCTGCTGCTGCTCGCCCACCTGGACGCCGGTGAGGTCGAGGCACCGCTGCGGCTGGAGGAGGCGGACCTCGTGGAGCTGGCCCGCCAGGCCGCGGACGCGTTCCGGGCGGGCCGCCCCGACCACCCGCTGACCCTGTCGGCGGGGTCCGATCCGGTGCGGCTGCGGCTCGACCCGATGCGGATCCGGCAGGTGCTGGACAACCTGCTGACCAACGCCGCCGTGCACACTCCCGCCGGGACGAGGGTGACCGTGACGGTCGCGGTGGAGGGCGGTACCGCCGTGGTACGCGTCGCCGACTCCGGCCCCGGCATCCCGGCCGCCGACCAGGCCCGGATCTTCGACCGCTTCTACCGCGTCGACCGGGCCCGCAGCCGCGAACGCGGCGGCAGCGGCCTCGGCCTGGCGGTCGCGTGGTCCCTGGTCCGAGCGCACGGGGGCGTCGTCGACGTGACCAGCCGCCCCGAGGCGACGGTCTTCGCGGTTCGGCTGCCCCTGAACAGCCCCGCCGGCGAGCCGGCCGCGTCGGGCTCCGGCGCGGCGGCCTTGCGGAAGGCGTGAGGCCTGGGGACTCGCCCGCGCGGGAGCCGTAAGCGTAGACAGTGTCCACGTCCGGCGTAGACACTGTCTACGCATGATGGTAGACACTGTCCATGGCACACATGGCACGCGAGGAATCGCTTCGGGAACGGCTGATCGACGTCGGCGTGGACGTCGTGACGACCGACGGGATCGGCGCACTGGGACTGCGTGAGATCGCTCGCCGGGCAGGGGTGTCGCACGGGGCTCCGCGCAGGTACTTCGCCACGCATCACGCGCTGCTCTCGGCGATCGCCCGGCGCGGCTTCGCGGACCTGAGGACGCGGTTCGAGGCCGCTACCGTCGCCGGCGCGTCGCCGCGCGGCCGGCTGGCGGCGCTCGCACGGGCGTATGTCGGGTACGCGCTGGAGCACCGCGGCATGTTCGAGCTGATGTTCCGGCACGACCTGTTGGACAGCGAACGACACGGATCGCCGGAACCGCGGCTCCGGGAGTCGACCCTCCCGCTGTTCGAGATCATCGTCGGGCTGATCACGCAATGCCGGACGGAGCGGGAGCAGGACGCGCGGCGCGGCGGCGCACCGAGCGACTCCGGGGCGTCGTCGCCACCGCTGCCGCTGCCGCTGCCGCTGCCGCTGCCGTCGCCGGAGGTGACAGCCGCGGCGCTCTGGTCGAACCTGCACGGCATCGCCCAGTTGTGGGCCTGGGACAGCCTGCAACTCGCGCTCGACACCACGTCGGCGGGCGCCGGATCCGCAGGAGGGCCCGCAGGAGGACCCGGAGGCGGCTCCGAGGGCGGCCCCGAAGTCGGCCCCGAAGTCGGCCCCGACGGCGGACATCTCGACCTGCTCGTCACGGCGGCCCTGGACGCGCACCTCGGCCCGGCGACCGCATGAACGAGAACACGAGGCGACACCTCGCGCTCGCGGTCAGCGTGGCCGGCGCGATGATCGTCGCGCTGGACGGCACGGTCCTGCTCGTGGCGCAGCCCAGTCTCCAGCGCGGCCTCGGCGCGAGTGTGGCGCAGGTCCAGTGGACCAGTACCAGCTACCTGCTCGCGGTGGCCGGGCTGCTCGTCATCGCCGGACGCCTGGGCGACCGATACGGACACCCCCGGCTGATGTTCATCGGGGTACTCGGCTTCGGCGCCGCATCGGCCGGCATCGCGCTCGCGCCGAACGTCGGCTGGGTGATCGTCCTGCGGGCGGTCCAGGGGGTGTTCGGCGCACTTCTGCAACCCGCCACCCTCGCGCTGCTGAGACTGGCCTACGCCCCGGATCGCCTGGGTACGCCGGTCGCCATCCGTACCGGCGCGATCGGGATCGCCGCGGCGGCCGGGCCCCTGCTCGGGGGTGTGCTCGTCGAACAACTTGGCTGGCGCGCGGTGTTCTGGATCAACGTCCCCGCCGCGCTCGTGATCGCCGCGCTCACCCTCGCCCTGCGGGTGCCGACGCCCGCGCGTGCCGGATCGCGGCGGCTCGACCTCGTCGGTGCGACCCTGCTCGCGAGCGCGCTCGCGATCCTGGTGCACACGCTGGCCGACGTTCCGGCGCACGGATGGGCCGCCGCGCCGACGTGGCTCGGGTTCGCGGCGGCCGCGGGCGTCGCGGTGGTGTTCGTCGTCCACGAGCGCCGCGCCGCCGATGCGATCGTGCCCTCGGTGGTGGCCCGCTCCATACCGGTGACGGCATCGATGGTGCTGCTGCTGGTCGTCAGCGGCGGCATGTTCGGGGCCCTGTTCGTGAGCACGTTCTTCTTTCAGGGCGTGCTCGGGCTCGACGCGCTCGACACCGCTCTGCGGGTGCTTCCGCTGACCGCGCTCATGGTCCTGGGCGCGCCCGTCGCCACCGCCGCGCTGCGCCGGTACGGAGCGCGGCACACCGCGATCGCCGGCGTCGGCCTGGTCGTCCTCGGCATCGCGGCGCTGTCCAGGGTCGGTCCGAGCAGCACATGGATCCTCACCGAGACGGCCCTGGCCGTGCTCGGCGCGGGGTTCGCCGCCGTGATGGTCACCGCCACCGGGACCGTCGTGGGCGACGCGCCGCCCGGGTACGCCGGGGTCGTCGGCGGACTCAAACAGACCGCGATGAACGTCGGTCCGACCCTGGGCATCGCGGTCGCCGCCGGCATGATGCCGCCGAGGTCGTCCGGTGTCGGGCCCGTGAGTGCGATGCCCGCCTCGACGATGGGTCCCACCCTGTCGACCCTGGCCGGACTCGCCGCCCTGGGCCTGCTGCCGGCGTTGCTCCTGCCCCGCGCCCGGCCCGACGCGAGGAGCGACACGTCGGCCTCGGCCGACGAACGCCTCCGCCCCGCCGACCGGCCGGTGTGAAGTCCCGGGCCGAGTGCGGCGATTGCCGGTCGAGTCGACCAGGGCACCTCGGTGGACGCGGCCTGCCGCACAGTGCTCCTGGAGGACCGACTCGAAGAGGCGCTGCGGCTGAACGCCGAACTGCGCGACGCGGCCGGCATGCCACCGGTGAAGCAACCCTGACCCACGGGTGACCACGCCCCCGCGCGGCACGTGCTGCTCCGTCGTGGCCGCCGCCGTCCGGTGCGCGGGTGGCGCGGTCGCGAAGCGAAAACGGAAGCGGGACCCGCGGCCTCGACGGCGCGGGTCCCGCACGGGACATCGAAGAGCGTCAGGCGGGAACGATGTTCTCCGCCTGCGGGCCCTTCTGGCCCTGCGTCACGTCGAAGGAGACCTTCTGGCCTTCCTGGAGCTCACGGAAGCCCTGGGCGGCGATGTTCGAGTAGTGGGCGAAGACGTCCGGGCCGCCGCCGTCCTGCTCGATGAAGCCGAAGCCCTTTTCCGCATTGAACCACTTCACGGTGCCGGTGGTCGCCATGTCATTCTCCGTCTTTCGGGGGCAGTGCCGGAATTCGCGATGTGCGATTCCGTGTCGCCGCGAGGAGCCCACCCGGAGATGACCGGACAAACAAAAAGTGCACCCACGGATCACGCCCGTCAGGTGCACATAGAGTTCATGAGGACCACAACTGCAACTGGAATCAAGGTAGCACGGAAAGCGACGAGAGCACGGCGGACCGTCGGCTCGACCCGCCCGCGACGGCGCGCGACCGGGCGGGGACGGCCACGAAGCCCGCGTGCCCGACACCGCGCGACGGCCGGGGCCGACCGGGCCGACGAGTCGACGACCGGCGTCACGACCCCAACGCGGGCACTCGCACGGGGGGTTGCTCGGTTCGGCCGAAGGAGAGCGCCGAAGGAGAGCGCCGAACGCGAGGACGGAAGACGAGGACGAGCGACGCTACTCCGAACGGATGACGGCCAATCAGGCAATCATCAAGCCGGATCCGAGGGCACCCGTCGTGTGGGTGATCGGGGCGGGCGGTGCCGAGGACCCGCTACGAGGTGCGGTTCGGGTGCGGCGGAACCTGCCCCGACCACCGTCGCGCCCGCCCCGGTCGGGCCGCGGCACGTGACGGTCGGTGGTCGTTCGGAACACCCCGTCACCTGTAGCGTGCGCCGTCTGCGATATGGCCATGGCCGCGGGACGGAGGTCGTCACCGCCGGGCCGCCCTGTCGCGGCGCGTCATCGTCGGTTCACAGGAGGGTCGTTCGGGTGTTCAGTCGTGTCGCCATCGTCAACCGTGGTGAGGCCGCGATGCGGCTTGTCCACGCCGTCCGCGAACTGGCCGCGGAAACCGGAACCCGGATCGAGACCGTCGCCCTGCACACCGACGTCGACCACGCGGCCACCTTCGTGCGCGAGGCCGACCTCTCCTACGATCTCGGCCCCGCCTCGGCCCGGCCGTATCTCGACCACGCCGTCCTGGAGCGGGCCCTGGTGGAGACCGGGGCGGACGCCGCCTGGGTCGGCTGGGGCTTCGTGGCCGAGGACCCGGCGTTCGCCGAGTTGTGCGAGCGGATCGGTGTCACGTTCGTCGGCCCGAGCGCCGAGGCGATGCGCCGACTCGGTGACAAGATCGGCGCGAAGCTGATCGCCGAGGAGGTCGGCGTCCCGGTCGCACCGTGGAGTCGCGGCGCGGTGGAGACCCTGGACGCCGCCTTGGCGGCGGCGGCCGAGATCGGCTACCCGCTGATGCTCAAGGCCACCGCCGGCGGCGGTGGGCGCGGCATCCGGGTGGTCACGAGCGAGGCCGAGCTGACCGACGCCTATGAGCGCACCAGCGACGAGGCCGCGCGCGCCTTCGGCAGCGGCATCGTCTTCCTCGAGCGCCTGGTCACCGGCGCCCGGCACGTCGAGGTCCAGGTCATCGCCGACGGGCAGGGCACCGCGTGGGCGCTCGGCGTCCGCGACTGCTCGATTCAACGGCGCAACCAGAAGGTCATCGAGGAGTCCGCCTCACCGGTCCTCGGCCCCGCACAGACGGCCGAACTCAAGGCATCGGCCGAACGACTGGCCATCGCGGTCGACTACCGCGGCGCGGCCACCGTCGAGTTCCTGTACCACCCCGGCGAGCAACGCTTCGCGTTCCTCGAGGTCAACACCCGCCTCCAGGTCGAGCACCCGATCACCGAGATCACCACCGGGTTCGACCTGGTCAAGGCGCAACTGCGGGTGGCATCCGGGGCAAGGCTCGACGGCGAGCCGCCCGCCGAGCGCGGGCACGCCATCGAGGCCAGGCTGAACGCCGAGGACCCCGACCGCGACTTCGCACCCTCCCCGGGCCGCATCGCGCGACTGGACCTGCCGGCGGGACCGGGCGTCCGGGTGGACACCGGCGTCGGCGAGGGCGACACCATCCCGGCCGACTTCGACTCGATGATCGCCAAGATCATCGCCTACGGCCGCGACCGCGACGAGGCGCTCGGCCGGCTGCGCCGGGCGATGGCGCAGACCACGGTGATCATCGAGGGCGGCGCGACCAACAAGAGCTTCGTACTCGATCTGCTCGACCAGCCCGAGGTGATCGACGCGAGCGCCGACACCGGCTGGATCGACCGCGTGCGTGCCCAGGGCCGGCTCGTCTCGCACCGGCACTCCGCCGTCGCGCTGGCCGCCGCCGCGATCGAGGCGTACGAGGAGGACGAACGCGTCGAGCGCCGGCGGCTGTTGTCGACCGCGTTCGGCGGACGCCCGCAGGTGCGGCACGAGAGCGGTCGGCCGCTGGACCTCAAGCTGCGCGGCGTCGGCTACCGCGTACGCGTCGCTCGGGTCGGCGCACACCGGTTCCGCGTCGGCATCCAGGCGGGCGAAGACATCCGCACCGCCGACTTCGAGCTCGACCGCTTCGACCGGCACACCGGCCAGATCATCGTCAACGGCACCCCCTACCGCCTGCTCACCGACACCCACGGGCCGGTCCACCAGGTCGAGGTCGACGGCGTCACCCACCGGGTCAGCCGCGACGAGGGCGGCGTCGTCCGCTCGCCCGCGCCCGCGCTGGTGGTCGCCACGCCGGTGGCGGTCGGGGCCGAGGTCGAGTCGGGCGCGCCGGTCCTGGTGCTGGAGAGCATGAAGATGGAGACGGTGCTGCGGGCGCCGTTCAAGGCGCGGCTGAAGGAGTGCGCCGTGTCCGTGGGCAGCCAGGTGGACACCGGGGCACCACTGCTGCGTCTGGAACCGCTCGCCGACGACACCGCCCGAGCCGAGGACACCTCGTCCGCCGAATCCGTCGAACTGGACCTGCCCGCCGCGCCCGCGACGATCCCGACGCGGGAGCGCGTCGCCCGCGGCCTCGCGGACCTGCGCGGGCTGCTTCTGGGCTTCGACGTCGATCCACACGACGAACGCCGGGTCCTGGACGACTACCTCACCGCGCGCCGGGCGGCCGCCGAGGAGGGCCACGGGCGACCGTTGGCCGAGGAACTCGAGCTCGTCGACATGTTCGCCGACCTCGCCGAACTGAGCCGCAACCGCCCGGCAGGCGAGGACGGCGCCGGCGACGGTCACGGCCACGTACACAGCGCCCGCGAACACTTCCACACCTATCTGCAAAGCCTCGACGTCGAACGGGCCGGGCTGCCCGAGGCCTTCCGGGCCAAGCTCGCCAAGGCACTGGGACACTACGGCGTCACCGAGTCGGAGCCCTCGACCGCGCTCGAGGCCGCGGTGTTCCGGATCTTCCTCGCCCAACAACGCGCGTCCGCGGACGCGTTGCTCGTGACCACGTTGCTGCGCGCGTGGTTGCGCGAGCCGCCGCCGGACGAGACGCTGCGCGAGCCCGCCGGGTTGGTACTGGAGCGGCTGGTGGCCGCCACACAGGTGCGCTTCCCGGCGGTCGCCGACCTCGCGCGCGGCATGGTGTTCGCCTGGTTCGCCCAGCCGCTGCTGCGCCGCAACCGCGCTCGCGTGTACGCCGACGTCCGCAAGCACCTGCGCCACCTGGACGCCCACCCGGACGCGCCGGACCGCGCGGAGCGCATCGCCGCGATGGTGCGCAGCACCGAGCCGCTGGTGCGGCTGCTGGGCCGGCGGCTCGTGCGCGACGACCGGGACAACGCGATCATGCTGGAGGTGCTGACCCGGCGGTACTACGGCAACAAGGCTCTGACCGGAGTGCGCACCACCGAGGTCGCGGGCTGCACGTTCGTGGTCGCCGAGCGCGCGAGTTCACACCTGGTCTCCGCGGCGGTGCGGTTCGACGCGCTGGGCGGCGCGCTGCGCGGGCTGGCGAGACTGGCGGGCGAGGACGCCGTCGAAGCCGACATCTATCTCGCCTGGGAGAAGCAGCCGGCGGATTCCGAGGAGATGGCGACGGCGCTGCACGAGGTCCTCGACCTGCACGCGCTGCCGAACCGGGTCCGCCGACTCACCGTCACCGTCGCGGGCAGCCGGGGCACGGTCATGCACCACCACTTCACGTTCCGCCCGTCGGGCACCGGGATGGCCGAGGAGCGACTGATTCGCGGTCTGCATCCCTACATCGCGCAGCGCATGCAGTTGGAACGGCTGAGCGGGTTCGACCTCACCCGACTGCCCTCGTCGGACGAGGAGGTCTACCTCTACCAGTGCGTGGCGAAGGAAAACCCGTCGGACGACCGGCTCGTCGCCTGCGCCCAGGTCCGCGACCTGACCGAACTACGCGGGCACGACGGCAGGTTGCTCGCGCTGCCGACGGCCGAGGACGTCTTCGCCACCTGCCTCGACTCGATCCGCCGCGCGCGGTCGCGGCGGTCGACCACGAAACACGCCAACACGAACCGGATCGTGATCTACGTCTGGCCGCCGAGCGAGATCACCCGCGCGGAACTGGAGACGATCGCCGGACGCGTACTGCCGACCACCGCGGGCGCCGGCCTGGAGGAGATCCTGTTCATCCTGCGGCAGCGCGATCGCAAGACCGGTGAACTGAACAAGATCGTGGTACGGATCACCTTCGACGCCTCCGGCGGCACCGAACTCACGGTCGGCGAGCGCACGGTGGAGCCGGTGGAGCCGGTCGACGACTACCGCCAGAAGGTGCTGCGCGCGAGTGGCCGCAACACCGTGTACCCGTATGAACTGGTCCGTCTGCTGGGCGACTTCGCCGAGTACGACCTCGACGAACACGGCGCGCTGGTGGAAGTCGACCGGCCCAGGGGGAACAACACCGCGGCGATCGTCGCGGGCGTGGTCACCACCCCGACCACGCGGCACCCCGAGGGCGTCATCCGGGTGGTGCTGCTCGGGGATCCGACGAAGGCGTTGGGTGCGTTGTCGGAGCCGGAGTGCCGTCGGGTGATCGCCGCGCTGGACCTGGCCGAGCGCATGCG
>NZ_JBSFEO010000052.1:0-83924 GCF_053594475.1 Embleya sp. NPDC001921 | reverse complement strand
GATCCGAGAACCGCTCTCCCGTCGACGACTTCACCTGCCCAGGCCTTGGCACAACCCACCCAACGACCGAACCCCACCAAAGTCACTGGTATTGGATCTAGACCAGGTTTCCCGGGTCGGTGTTGGCGCCGCACAGTATGACGGCGACCTTTTCGCCCTGGGCCGGGGTGTACGCGCCGGTGGAGAGGGCGGCGAGGGCCGTGGCGGCGGCGTGTTCGACGACGATGCGGAAGTTGTCCCACAGGGCCTGGCGGGACTCGACGATGGCCTTGTCGGAGACCAGGACCGAGAACGCGCCGGTGCGCCGCGCCGTGGCCAGCGCCGTGGCGGAGACCCGGCGCGCGCCCAGGGAGTCGGCGGCGATCGAGTCGGTCGGCACGTCCACGACCTCGCCCGCCTCCAGCGCGGCGTTCAGCGCCCGGCAGTTCTCCGGTTCGACCGCGACCGTGCGGATCCCGTGCTCCTCGGCGGCGGTCGCCACGCCCGCGAACAGCCCGCCGCCGCCGACCGAGACGATGACCGTGTCCAGCTTGCCGGGCACGCCGGCGACCATCTCCGGCACCAGCGTCCCCGCGCCCGCCGCGATCAGCGGGTTGTCGTACGCGTGCGACAACAGCGCGCCGGTGTCCTCGGCGAACCGCCGCGACGCCTCCAGCGCGTCCGCGTACTCACGGCCCACGAGCAGCACGTCCGCGCCGTACGTGCGCAGCCGCTCGACCTTGATCCGCGGCGCCGTCTCCGGCAGGAACACCGTCGAGCGCACCCCGGCGCTCCGCGCCGCCCACGCGCACGCCAGGCCCGCGTTGCCGCCGGAGGCGATCACCACACCGGCCTCGGGCATGGTGCCCGCCTCGATGTGCGCGGTGGTGAAGTTCGCGGCGCCGCGCGCCTTGAACGACCCGGTGTGCTGGATGTACTCCAACGCGAGCCACACGTGCGGCGACGGATGGATCGGCATCATGGTGACCGGCTGGGTCTGGCCCACGATGCGCTCGGCGGCGTTCCTGATGTCGCCGTAGGTCAGTTCGGGCGTGGCGGTATCCATGACGCACGACCCTATGCGTTCGCCCGCCGAGCCCCCGCCCGCCGCGTGGCTCCGATTCCCGTCGAGTCGGGGCCATGCGGCCGTTCGGCCGTTCGGGTGAGTGCGGGCGGGCGGTCGCGGTAGTCCTTCCTCGGCGAGCGACGAGGGCGTACGCCCCTCGGCACTCGGGTGATGTGCGGGACATCTCGATCACTCGCGTGGACATCGGGGTTAGGCAAGCCTTACCTTCGGACCATGACGTTGGTCGATCTTCGGGAGTCCGGGCCGTGCCCCGCGTTGGCGCAGACCTTTCGCGGGCTCGGCGCGGCGTGTCCGCTGATCACGGTCGAGGCGGGGCACCCGCGGGCGGGTCTGCTGCGCGTGGCGCGCGTGGCCGAGGACCCCGAGGTGCTCGAGGGTGTGCTGACCGCCGAGCGGCAGCGGATCACCGCGTCCGTGGACGCCGAGCCGCGCGCGGACGCGATCGCGATGTGGGCCCTGCACGGCTACGCGTGGTACGCGTGCCTGATGTTCGCCGGGCCGTGGTTCCTGGGCCGCCGGGTCCCGTTGGTGGACCTGGACGACGTATGGCTCGACCCCTCGCCCGAACGGTCGAGCAAATGCCTCACCGTCACCTCGACCACCTTCGCGTGCCTGCCCGACGACCCGGACGCGGGTGCTCCCGGCGCGCGCGTGGTGGCCGACGAGAACGCCCTGCGCGCGGTGCTGCTGCGCGCGGTGTCCGAGCACCTGGAGCCGCTGCTCACCGCGTTCCGGCCACATCTGCGGCGCGGTGAGCGGGTGGTGTGGGGGATGGTGGCGGACGAGGTGGTGAGCGCGGTCTGGTACCTGGGCCGCTCGCTCGGCGCGGACGAGGGCGAGCGCGCGGTCCGCGAACTCGGCGAACTGTTTCCCGGCGACACCGGCCGGTTCAAGCGCGACGCCGGATTCCGTACCCTCCGGGGCACCGAGGGCCGCACCCACCGCAACCGCACCCAGAGCGTGTGCTGCCTCTGGTACACGCTGGAGCCCGACGCGCTGTGCGGCACCTGTCCCCGCGCCGACGACGAGCGCCAGGTGGCCATCCTGGAAGGTCGCGCCTGACCCGGATCCGTCGCGTCCGAGCGGACCCCGGGTCGCGTCGGACATGACGGAACCCCGCACCCTGACGGGTAACGGGGCTCCGGGTGAGCGTCGAGCGCGGCGAAGGTGTCGAAGGCTCAGTGCTTCAGGTTGCGGACCGTGTCGTCGTAGCCCGGGACCTCGGTGATCGGGCGGGTGCCCGGGCCGACGTACAGGGCGGCCGGACGCACCAGGCGCGACGTGCGCTTGTGCTCCAGGATGTGCGCGCTCCACCCGGCGGTCCGGGCGCAGGTGAACATCGAGGTGAACATGTGGGCCGGCACCTGGGCGAAGTCCAGCATCACCGCGGCCCAGAACTCCACGTTGGTGGCCAGGATCCGGTCGGGTCGCCGAGCCTGGAGCTCCTCCAACGCCGCCTTCTCCAGCGCCGCGGCCACCTCGTAGCGAGGCGCCCCCAGCTCCTTGGCCGTCCGTCGCAGCACACGCGCGCGAGGGTCCTCGGCGCGGTACACCCGGTGGCCGAAACCCATCAGGCGCTCGCCCCGGTCGAGGACGCCCTTGACGTACGCCGTGGCGTCGCCGGTGCGCTCGATCTCCTCGATCATGTGCAGCACGCGCGAGGGCGCACCACCGTGCAGCGGGCCGGACATCGCGCCGACCGCGCCGGACAGACACGCCGCGACGTCGGCACCGGTGCCGGCGATCACCCGCGCGGTGAACGTCGAGGCGTTCATGCCGTGCTCGGCCGCCGACGTCCAATAGGCGTCGACCGCCTTGACGTGCTGCGGGTCCGGCTCGCCGCGCCAGCGGATCATGAAGCGCTCGACGATGGTCTGCGCCTTGTCGATCTCGCTCTGCGGGACCATCGGCTTCTCCAAGCCGCGGGCCGACTGGGCGACATACGACAGCGCCATCACGGCGGCCCGGGCGAGGTCGTCCCGCGCCTGGGTGTCGTCGATGTCGTGCAGCGGTTTCAGACCCCACACCGGGGCGAGCATGGCCAGCGCGCTCTGCACGTCCACGCGGACATCGCCCGAATGGATCGGGATCGGAAACGGTTCGGCCGGCGGCAGGCCGGGGTTGAACGCCCCATCCACCAGCAGGCCCCAGACATTGCCGAACGAGACGTGGCCGACGAGGTCCTCGATGTCCACACCTCGGTACCGGAGCGCGCCACCCTCCTTGTCGGGTTCGGCGATCTCCGTCTCGAACGCTATGACTCCTTCGAGCCCGGGTACGAACTCGGACATCAGGCGGCTCCTCATGCGATCTCGACTGACTTGTGGCCGGGTCTTTCATACCCCGCATTACCACACCGTGTCTTCCCCCGAAAAGGCCGGGGCGCATGGTGCCGATCAAGCTCCGCACCTGGGGTCCGCCGGTGATTCGGGGAGGTGTTCCGCTCGGTCCGGGCGAGGCTGGGGATGGTGCCTCGCCTGAAGGTATGGGCCGATCGAAGTCCGTCGATCAGGATATCTCTTGATATCGAGACGACCTACGCCGGAACACACCCGGGCGAGTGAGGTCCGGCACAAATCGGGCCGGGTCGGTCACCCGAACCGCACTCGTCGGGGGTGATCGTGCCGGGTGCGGGCGACTGGTGGTACTCGTTGTCCGTGGAGTTCACCGAGCTTGCCGCGATGCGCCGGCAGTACCGAGGCGAAGGCATCGACGTCGGCGCCTTGCCGCCGACCCCCTTCCCGCTGTTCACCGCCTGGCTGGCCGAGGTGGCGGCGGCCGAACTGCCCGAGCCCAACGCGATGGTCGTGGCCACCGCGACGCCGGACGGACGGCCCAGCACCCGCACCGTCCTGCTCAAGGAGTTCGACGAGCGGGGCTTCGTCTTCTATACGAACTACGGCTCGCGCAAGGGTGTCGAACTGGCCGCGAACCCGGCGGTGAGCCTGCTCTTCCCGTGGCACGCGCTCGCGCGTCAGGTAGTGGTGACCGGTTCGGCCGAACGGGTGGCGCGGGAGACCACCGCCGAGTATTTCCGCTCCCGGCCGCGCGGCTCGCGGATCGGTGCCTGGGCGAGCGAGCAGTCCACCCCGGTGTCCGGGCGCGAGCAGTTGGAGAAGAGGTACGCCGAGGCCGAGGCCGGGTTCGCGGCCATCGACGACATCCCGGTGCCGGACTTCTGGGGCGGCTTTCGGGTCCGGCCGGACGCGGTGGAGTTCTGGCAGGGGCGCGAGAACCGGATGCACGACCGACTGCTGTACCTGCGCGAGGGCGTCGAGGGCGGCGAGGGGTCGCGGTGGCGGGTCGAGCGACTGAGCCCGTGACCCGAACCGGCCGCCGGCTCAGGCCGGCGTCGGCGCGCTCGGGTCCGCCGTCGAGTCGGTCATCAAGCCCGCGAACGACAGCGACCCGCAGGTCGCTTCTCCGTCCACCTCGGTGAGGTGGAACGAAGGCCGGGGGACGATCCCGGCGACCTGCGGGTCGGGTGTCTGCCTGGTGTTGCCGGCCGCCTGCCTGCGTCCGTCGCGGTGCACTCACGACGGGGCCTGCCGAGCCGGTAAACCGGAGTGGCGGCTAGCGGGCAGCCACCTCACGCGTCCGAATGCTATGCAACTTCAGACCACCTCCTCTCCCGTGTGCCAGTGAGGTTAGATCCGCTCGTGGGCGGGTGCAACGCATTTACGGGGTGCCCGATCCCACATCGAAATCAGGAATAGATGCAGGGGGCATCGGGATTGGACGAAGCGGGTGCACCCTGCCTCGAAACGCCTCGCCGAAGCCGTTCTCGCGGACCTGACCCGCTGCGCGGGTTCCCCGGCGCCACGACGCGCGTGATCCGCGGCCGTGGCCCCCGCCGCTGGTGCGGCGGGCGTCAGGTGCGCGGCGCGATCCACACCTGTTCGGCGTGCGCGGCCACCCGGCCCTCGGCGTCGTAGAGCGTCGTCGCGGTGCGCACCTTGCGGCCCTCGCGGCCGAGTCGGCGGCCGAGCACGACGCACGGTTCGTCCGGATAGGGGAGCGCGTACACGTGCGCGGTCATCCGGCCGAGCAGGAGCGCGGTGTCGCGGTCCATCCCGGTCCAGCCGCCGGGGCAGTCGAGCGCGGCCCAGACGAACTCGGGCCCGATCTGTTCGGTACCGGGCGCCACCAGCGAGGTGTGCGGGGTCCACACGCACGCGTTGGTGTCCGGACGGTCCGCGAGCAGGCCGGGGAACAATCGCAGGCCGTCGCCCTCGGCACGCTTGGTGCCGCACACGAAGCACCCGGTGTAGGGGTTCCACGCCGCGAAGCCGGGGAACGCCCGGCTCGCCTCGCGCGCCTCGGCCGGGGTGACCGCGTCGATCGGCGTGGGCAGCGGCAGCGCGGCGTCGACCGGGATCGCCTCCGCGATCGGCCCGTCCTCCTGATCCAGGGTCAGCCCGCCGGTCGCGGCGTCGCGGGTGACCGGCAGCGGCCGATCCAGCGGCACCGCGCGGCGCAGCGTCACGGTCACCCCCGACGCCGTCCCGCCGGTCGCCCGCGCGGCCAGCAGCCCGGCCAGATAGCCGCCGTTGCCCATGCCCGGCGGCCCGTTGAAGCGGGCCGGGACCACGATCGCGGCCGAGTACGGGTCGGACCCGTCGACCGGCTCGGCCGCCGGCGGCGGAGCGGCGGGAGAGCGTCGGTCCGAGGTCCGCCGATCGGGGGACTGGGACCGTGCGTTGGGATGCACTGCCGGGTTCACCTCAGGTAGAAGATCCGGTCCGCGTGTTCGGCCAGCAACCGCTCGTTCCACGCGGCTCCGCCCTCGACGTTCGCGGACATGAACACCGGGGGTTCGACTCCCCGGGAAACCAGGTGGCCGATCACGCCGACCATGAGCGTCTGCAGCACCGCCGAGCACACCACACCCGAGGTGGGGCCGATCCGCTGCGGTACGCCGTCCACGTCCAGCGCGGCGTCGCCGGGCGCGATGGCGGTGTCCAGCACGATGTCGCAGTTGTCCAGGACTCGCGTACCCGACGGATGCCTGGGCGATTCGGCCCTGCTGGCCACGATCGAGGTGACGCCGATCACGAGCACGCCGCGCTCGCGCGCCTGGCGGGCCAGCTCCACGGGCAGCCCGTTGCGTCCGGACAGCGAGATCACCACGAGTGCGTCGCCCTTGCGCAGGCCCGCGCCGTCCAGGACCGGGCCGGCGAGTTCGGCGAGCTTTTCCACCGCGGTGCTGACCGTGATCGGGCGCACGGTGAGTTCGTTGCCGGGGGCGATCAGCGGGTTGGCCAGGATCAGGCCGCCCGCGCGGTAGATCACGTCCTGCGCGGCGAGCGCGGAGTGGCCGCCGCCGAACACGAACAGCCGGCCGCCGGCCGCCAACGCCTCGGCGATCCGGTCCGCGGCACGGTCGACGGTGGGCAACTCTTCGTCCCGAAGCCGCTCGAGCAGCGCGATCGCCGCGTCGAGGTAGCGCGCACCCAGCTCGACCATCCCCGGTCCTCCCGTTCGTTTCGGTGTGTTCCGAGCTTCGTATACGGATCCGCCGTGCGTACGCGGATCCGGCACCCTACCGCCGGATCGCCCGGTAGCGGTCGAGTGCGACGCGCCTTTCCTCGGCGTGCTCGACGACCGGGTCGGGATAGCCCTCGACGCCGATCCTCCACGGCTCGTGCACCGCCTTGCCCGCGATGCCGCGCAACTCGGGCACGTAGCGCCGGACGTAGTCCCCGTCGGGGTCGAACCTTCGGCCCTGGGTGATCGGATTGAAGATCCGAAACCACGGCGACGCGTCCGTGCCGCAGCCCGCGGTCCACTGCCAGCCGTGGCTGTTGGAGGCGAGGTCGCCGTCCACGAGGTGCCGCATGAAGTGCGCCGCGCCGCGCGTCCACTCCTGGTGCAGGTCCTTGACCAGGAAGGATGCGACCACCATGCGCACCCGGTTGTGCATCCAGCCCTCGGCGAGCAGTTGCCGCATGCCCGCGTCCACGAACGGGAAGCCGGTCCGGCCCGCGCGCCACGCGTCGAACAGCGCGTCGGCGTCCGGGCCGCTGTCGTAGCGCATGTCGGCCATGTCCCGGTTCAGGTACTCGCGCGCGGTCTCCGGGTGGTGCCACAGCACGTCGCCGTAGAATTCGCGCCAGGCCAGTTCGGCGCGGAAGGTCTCGTCGACGCGCCCGCTCAGCAGTGTGCGCGGGTGGATCTCGCCGAACTTCAGGTGCACCGACAGCCGCGAGGTGCCGGCCAGGTCGGCCCGGTCGCGCAGTTCGCGGTAGCGGTCCAGGCCGTGCGCGCGGAACGCTTCCCAGGTCGCGAGCGCGACCCGCTCGCCCGCCTCGGGCAGTCGTACCCCGGCGGGCGCGGGGGCGGCCGGGTAGTCGACCGAGTCGGCCCGCGCCCACGCGAGGTCGGTCGGGCGCGGCAGCGGGGCGCGCCATTCGTGCTCGAGCCACGCGCGCAGGAACGGCGTGAACACCCGGTAGGGCGACCCGTCGGCCTTGCGCACCCGCCCCGGGGCCACCGCGTACGGCGATCCGGTGGCCCGCAACGGCACCTCGAGAGCCGCCGCCACGGCCGCGTCGCGGGTGCGCCCGTAGGGCCCGAAGTCGGCGCTGACGTGCACCTCGGCGGCGCCGACCGCGCGCACGAGCGCGGGCAGCTCGCGGGTCGGGTCGCCCGCGCGGATCACCAGGCGCCCGCCCAGCTCGCGCAGGTCCGCGTCCAGGGCGCGCAGCGAGTGGATCAGGTGTGCCCGGCGCGCGGGCCCGGAGGCGTCCCACAGGACCGGGTCCAGGACGAACAGCGGCAGCACTCGGGCGGGCTCGCCGTCCCCGGTGCCGGGAAAGCCGGTTCCGGCCGCGGCGTGCAGTGCCGGATGATCGGCCAGCCGCAGATCGCGACGGAACCAGAGGACATGTACACGATCGGGGGATCCGGAGGATCCCGCGGTCTTCCGGGATGGCAATGGCATACCGGAACGTTATGACCGTACGCACCCCACAGCGTGGGCCCACACGGGCGGGAAACACGTACGGATGACGCGGCGGCACGCGCGGGACGGCGCGGACGGGGAAAGCCGCGGAGGCTCGATCGTCCGGACGTCCGCGTCGGCGGTCCAGGTGCGTCAGAATTGGACGGCAGGACCACCAAGAACGGAGCCGCTGGTCGTGAGTGGACTCATCGACACCACGGAGATGTACCTCCGGACGATTTTCGAGCTGGAGGAGGAGGGCGTGGTCCCGCTGCGGGCGCGGATCGCGGAGCGGCTGGAGCAGAGCGGGCCGACCGTGAGCCAGACCGTGGCACGGATGGAGCGGGACGGGTTGTTGACGGTCGAAGGTGACCGTCACCTGGAACTGACGCCCGAAGGGCGGGGAATCGCGACGCGGGTCATGCGCAAGCACCGGCTCGCCGAGTGCCTGCTCGTGGACGTCATCGGATTGCCCTGGGAACAGGTGCACGCCGAGGCGTGCCGTTGGGAGCACGTGATCAGTGAGCAGGTGGAACGTCGCCTGCTCGAACTGCTGCGCTATCCCAAGGAATCGCCGTACGGCAACCCGATCCCGGGCCTGGAGGAGCTGGACCAGGAGCTGCACGCCGAC
The DNA here is from genome assembly GCF_053594475.1 of Embleya sp. NPDC001921. NCBI lineage: Bacteria > Bacillati > Actinomycetota > Actinomycetes > Kitasatosporales > Streptomycetaceae > Embleya > Embleya sp. NPDC001921. The sequence continues at coordinate 75,284 of NZ_JBSFEO010000052.1, read as the reverse complement.
TCCTTCAAGGAAGGCGGGCTGGTCACGCTGCTCGAGTCGGCGGGGCCGGAAGGCAAGAACGTCGTGGTGCGGCGGCTCGGTGAGCCGCTGCAGACCGACGCCCAACTGATGTACACGTTGCGCCGAGCCGGGATTCGTCCCGGGGCGGTCGTGAGTGTGCACGAGTCCGCGGGCGGCGTGATGGCGGGCAGCGGCGGCGAAGCCGCGGAGCTGTCGCCGGAGGTCGCGTCGCACGTGTTCGTGGCCGCGCGGTAGTTGCGCGTAGCGCGCGGGTTGATGGGCCCTCGTATCCGAGACGGTTCGGGTGCGAGGGCCCTTGCGTTGCCTCTTGGGTGGATCGGGGTTTTGCGCCCGCCCGCCCACCCGTGCCTTCGGGTGGGATGGCTGCGGAGTTACCGCGATGCGGCGGCGTGGTGGGACCTCGCGGCCACTTGGCAGGGTGTTCGCTACCTGGCCTCGACCAGTGCTCGGCCGCAGGCGTAGGCGATCGGGCTCACCAGTTCACGGGCTTCGGGAAGCCAGCGGTTGAGCTCGGTGGGTTCGCGGGCCCACGAGGCGCTGCCGGAGCTGCCCATCCGGGACGGCGGGGCGACCACCCAGTCGCCCTCGCCCTTGGGGATCAGGTCGATCGCGCTGGTGCCCCAACCGATGCGGCGCAACATCTCGCCCATCTTGTCCCGGGCGCCGGGGAGCACGAGGAACTGCAGCCGCCGGGTCGGGGTCGCGATCACCGGGCCGAGCGGCAGCCCCATGCGTTCCAGGCGGGCCAGCGCGAGGCAGCCGGCCTGTTCCGGGACGTCGATCACGTCGAAGCCGCGACCGGTGGGCAGCAGGATCGCCGCGTCCGGGTGCTCGCTCCACCAGCGCCGCACCAGCGCGGGCGAACTGGCCGCCTGGACCGCCCAGTCGCGCAGGATGGGGTGCGCGCCCGGGGTGGCGCATCCGGGATGGCCGCAGCTGCAACGACGCCCCGCACTGTTCTCGATCACCGAGGCGCCGGGAACCACGTCCCAGTGCCGGTCCTCGGCGTAACGGATTGCGGACTCTACAAGCGTGTCGCGGGCGAGCTGCCGGGCCCCCAGGGTGTCTTCCACGTGCTGCACAACTGTGGGACCACGGGATGGTTACGGCCGGCCGGCGCCGCACTCGTGGCCACCCGTACGGCGGGCCCCGAACGGTGCGGGGTCGCGCGCCGGAGCGTCGCGCTCCGGGTGGGTGAAACCGGGTGATCAGGGGCGACGGGATCATCGGTGGCCATCCGGCGCAAGGGGGGCGCATGGGTGCAGACCAGGGGGCGCAATGAAGGGTGCCCTATCCGCTGCTCTATACGGGTCACTACGCTCCGTACGCGGATGACATTTCATACGACTGCCGGGCAACATCGGCAATTCCGGCCGGTCCGGATCTCGGCAGGTGGATGACGTCCGCTGGACACGCATCACGGACTCATCAGGCATCAGGGCGAGGACACGACGGGGCCGGAGGATCCCCGTCGCGCCGATCCCGCATGCCACAAGCCCGCACCGACGGGTCGGGGAGGGAACGCCGATGGCCGCGCGAACGCAGGCGAGCAGGCAGCCCAACGAAAGGTTGACGGCACTGATCCAGGAGGCCGGCTGTTCGAATGCCGGGCTCGCCCGCCGGGTCAACATGTGCGGGGCCGAGCACGGCATGGACCTGCGCTACGACAAGACCTCGGTGGCCCGCTGGCTGCGCGGTCAACAGCCGCGCGGCGCGGTGCCCAACCTGATCGCCGAGGCGATCGGCCGCAAGCTCGGCCGGCCGGTCACCGTCGAGGAGATCGGCATGGCCGACGGTCGCAGCCTGGCGACCAACGTCGGCCTCCAGTTCGCCGCCACGCCGGCGGCCACCGTCGAGGTGGTCACCGAGTTGTGGCGCAGCGACGTCAACCGGCGCGACTTCCTGCTCAACTCCTCGGTCGCGGTGGCCGCACTGGTCGCGCCCAGCCGGGACTGGTTGATCACCGAGCCGGACGCGCAGGTGGCCCGGATCGGCGGGCCGCGCGTGGGCGCCTCCGACATCGAGGCGGTGTGCGCGACCACGGACATGTTGTCCGCGCTGGACCACCGGTTCGGCGCCGGCCACATCCGCCCGGTCGTCGTGCACTACCTGGGCAGCGTGGTCACCCAGTTGCTCAACGGGACCTATTCCGACGAGACGGGCCGCGCCCTGTTCGCGGCCGTGGCCCGCCTCACCGAGCTGGCCGGTTACATGGCCGTGGACACCGGCCAGCCGGGTCTCGCCCAGCGCTACTACATCCAGGCCCTGCGGCTGACCCAGGCCGCGGGCGACCGCGCCTACGGCGGATACGTGCTCGCCGCCGGGATGAGCCACCTCGCGGGCAGCCTGGGCAACCCGCGCGAGATCACCCAGCTCGCGCGCGCCGCGCAGGAGGGCGCCAAGCAGGAGGCCACGCCCACCACCCAGGCGATGTTCCACGCCGCCGAGGCGCGCGGGCACGCGCTGCTCGGCGACGCGCGCGCGTGCGAGGCGTCGTTGTCCCGGGCCCAGTCCGCGATGGACGTCGCGACGCCGGACGAGGATCCGCAGTGGATAGGGCACTTCTCCCAGGCGTACCTCGCCGACGAGTTCGCGCACTGCTACCGCGACCTGGACCGGCCCCGACAGGCCGAGGCGGCGGCCCGCGCGGCCCTGGACGGACACGCCGACACGCGGGTCCGGCGGCGGGCCGTGGACACCCTGCTGCTGGCCACCGCGCACCTGCAACAGAACCGGCTCGACGAGGCGTGCGCGGTCGGCGCACAGGCGCTGGACCTGGTGGGCCGGCTGCACTCGGCGCGCGGCCTCGAATACCTCAAGGACTTCCAGCGCCGGCTGGAGCCGTATCGCGACGAGCACGTGGTCCGCGAATTCGCCGAGGCCGCGCACGCCGTCCCGGTCTGAGCCGCGCGCGGGCCGCCGACCTGCGCGAAGAGGCGTTCCGCCGGCCGATCGTGGCCGGCGGGGTCGGGGCGCCCGGGGGTGCGCCGCTGTTCGCCACTCGAACGTCTGAGTTACCGTCGGGCGAAACGCGGTACCGGCCGCCGGGCGAACCGGACGGTCGCGCGACCGCCGGGCGCGACGGCTCGAGGCGACGAACGGGTGGATGGCATGGGATCCGGTGGAGCGGACGGCGGCGGGGGCGAACGGGGCGGGGGCGGCGAGCAGCCGCCGGGGCCGTCGCCGTTCGGTCCGCTCGAACTCCCGCGCGACGAGACCGAGGTGCTGCCGAGGTTCGAGGACTACGCGGACCAGGGCCCGCCACAGGGGTACGGCGCGCCACAGCAGCCCTACGGCGCGGCGCAGCAGTACGGCGGCCCGCCCTACCCGCCGAGCGAGCCGTATCGGACGAACCCGCCCCACCCGCAGGCACCGGGAGGCCCGGCCGAGCAACCCGGAGCCACCCGCCTCGCGCCGCTGCCCGGGCTCGCGCCGCCCGCCGCGCCGGGGCACGTACCGCCGCGCCCCATGCACGCGCCCCCGGGGGCGCCCGGCGCCGCCGGCGCGTCGGCCGGTCCGGCGGTCGGGCCGGACCTGTTCCGCTCCGGCCCGGCGCCCGCCGCCGGACCGGCCGACGCCACCCAGGTGTTCCCGGCCGGACTGTTCCGGGACGACGTCGGCGCCTCGCCGGCCGGACCGGGCCCCGCGGGCACCTCCGGACAACCGCTGCCGCCGGCCTACTCGGCGCAGCCCGCGCCTCCCGCCTACCCGGCGCAGCCCGCGGCCCCCGGCCAGGCGGGGCCGCCCGTGCCCGCCGGATACGCCGCGCAGCAGTACTCCCCGCAGTACGCGCCGCCGGGCGCCCCGCCGCACGGGCCCGGGCCGGACGGCCGCGGCGGCTCCGGCTCCGGGCGGCCCAGGACCCCGCTGATCGCGGCCGGCGTCGGTGCGCTCGTCGTGGTCGCCGCGATCGGCGTGTTCGCCAGCGGCGCGTTCGGCGACGACGACAAGAGCGACAACGCGGACAAGGGCGCCGCGACCGGCTCGTCCGCGAAACCGGACCCGTCGGGCACCGGCACGCCCGGGACCACCGCACCGCCGGCCAAGGCCGACGAGGCCGGCGCCCAGGCGTCCGCCGTGGACCGGCTCCTCCAGGCCGGCGCCGGATCCCGCCAGGTGGTGTCCCAGGCCGTACAGCGGATCCAGAAGTGCGACGACCCCGCGGCCGGCGCGCAGTCCCTGAACGAGGCCGCCCGGCAGCGCGACCAGCAACTCGCCGGCCTGGCCAAGCTGTCCACCGACAAGCTCACCGGCGGTGCCCAACTGGTCGCGGGCCTACGCGACGCGTGGACCGCCTCCGCCGAGTCGGACCGCGAACTCGCGGCCTGGGGAACCGAGATGGCCCAGGGCGGCTGCAAGGGCAAGCACGCCGAGAACACCGACCACAAGCGTGCCGCCGACCGCGCGAGCGGCCGGGCCACCACCGCGAAGAACAAGGTGGTCGGGCTGTGGAACCCGATCGCCACCGAGCACAACCTCAAGAAGCGCACCGCCGGCGAGTTCTGAGCCCCGGACCCGCGCCGGTCCCGCCGGCCGGCGAACTCCGGGCCGGCGGGACCGCTCCGGACCGGTCGCCGACGAGTTCCGCGCCCCCGACTCGCCCGGTCCGGTTCGGACGGCGAACGCGAGGCCGGCGGACCCGCCCCGGCCCCGGCGGCTTTCGACGCACGCGCTAACTCCCGCGTGACCGTCCGGCAACAGAGCCGTAACACACGTCGGCGAGTCTCACCCCATGGAGACAGGCACGGGGGACGAACCGCTGATCGGGTTCACCATCGGCGTCACCGCGGCCCGGCGCCGCGAGGAACTCGTCGCCCTGCTCCAGGGCTTGGGCGCCAAGGTGGTCGACGCGCCCACCGTGCGCATCGTGCCGCCGGCCGAGGACACGATCCTGCGCCGGGCCACCGAGCAGGCGTTGGACCGTCGCCTGGACTACGTGGTGGCCACCACCGGCGTGGGCTGGCGCGGCTGGTTCGCCGCCGCCGAGGGCTGGGGGCGCGGCGCCCGGCTGACCGCCGCGTGCCGGGCCGCCGTGGTGGTCAGCCGCGGGCCCAAGGCGGGTACCGCGGTGCGCGCGTGCGGCCTGCGCGAGGTGTACTCGCCCGGTTCGGACGCCGGCGACGAGGTGCTTGCCTGGCTGCTCGCGCGCGACCTGCGCGGGCGGCGGATCGCGGTCCAGCAACACGGCGCGCCGCTGGAGGGCTTCGCCGACGCGCTGCGCCAACGCGGCGCGGACGTGCTGGAGATCCCGGTCTATCGCTGGGGGCCGCCGGACGACCCGGGCGCGGTGCGCCGCCTGGTCGAGCAGACCGCGCGCCGGGAGCTCCACGCGCTCACCTTCACCAGCGCGCCCGCGATCGGCGCGTTCCTGGACACCGCCGACGAACACGGCCGCCGGGCCGACGTGTTGGCCGCGTTGCGAGCCGACGTGCTGCCGGTGTGCATCGGCCCGGTGTGCGCGCGGCCGCTGGCCGAGCAGGGCGTCGAGTCGGTGTGGCCCGAGCGCGGCCGGCTCGGCTCGCTGGTGCGCACGATCACCGAGACGTTGCCCGCCCGGGCCCGCCGCGAACTGGACACCGGCACCGAGCGCCTGGTCCTGCAGGGCAACGCGCTGCTGGTCGACGGTCGGACCATCTGGCTGCCCCCGGTACCGGGCGCGGTGCTGCGCGCGCTCGCCGAGAAGCCGGGCTGGGTGCTCAGCCGGGCCGAGTTGTTGCGCCGGGTGTGGGCCGACACGCGCACCGACGAACACGCGGTGGAGGCGGCGATCGCCCGACTGCGCGCCGCGCTGGGCCCGTACGCGAGCCTGGTCCGCACGGTCACCAAACGCGGCTACCGCCTGGCCGTCGACCCCTGACGCGGGTTCTTCGGACCCGTCGAGCCCGAAGTCCCGGTCCAGGATCGGGGTACCGGCAAAGCGGTATATTTCCAGGGCCCGCCACCCCCCGCCTGGTAGGAGCCGAGGGCCAACCCGCACCATGGGCGGGTGACAGGGGGTGAACACGAACCTTGATACGCATACGGAAGCGCACACGACTGTCGACGGTCGTGCTGCTCGCCACGACCATCACCGGTGCCGCCGCGTGCTCCGGATCGCCCGACACCGACCGGGTCGCCGGCACGGTCGCCACCGCCGGGCCCAGTTCGGCGCGCCTGACCTCGGAGGGCCCCAAGCCCGTCGCCGCGGACCGGCCGAGCGGCTCGGTGCCGCCGGTGGTCCCGCCCGCCGCCGCCGGCGACACTCCCGAATCGGGTGCCTACGGGACCGAGCTGCTGACCCACCTGCGCACGACCCCGCACGGGATACACGTGAGCAAGGTCCGGGTGGCCAGCTCGTACAAGGTCTACAAGGTCACGCTCGAAACGGACCTGGTCCGCGGCAACGGTTCGGACACGCGGGCCGAGGAGATCGTCCGCGACCGTGCGGGCAAGCTGCTCACCGAGACCGCCCAGTGGGCGGAGGACCATCCGGCGTTGTGGGTCGGCGGGATCGAGATCCTCGACTCGGACCGCGACGCGATCGACTTCCGGCTCGGCGCCGAGCGGGACGACCGCAAGCCGGCCGCGGACGACTACGGTTCCGCGATGCTGGCCGCGCTGCACACCACCCCGGAGGGCACGCGTCTGCAGCAGGTGCGGCTGACGCTGGACCACAAGGGCAAGTACGAGGTCGCGATCGACACCGACCTGTCCTCGCACCTGCCGGGGGACTACTCGACCGAGGCCGCGCAGACCTTCAACACCGCGGCCCGGATCCTGCTCGTGGCGCAGAACTGGATCCGCGACCACCCGGGCTTCGACGTGGCCGCGCTGCGCGTGTACGACGTCGAGCGCGGGCTGATCACCATCAAGATCGTCGACTGAGCGAGCCGCGCGGCCGACCGACCCGCGACCGGACCGCCCGGTTGTCGGGATCGGTCCGGTCTGCGGCATGATCGGTGGAAATTAGAGGTGATCGAAAGCATCCCGTCCGGAACCGATCGGGAACGAAACGGGATCGGATCGGCGAAACCGAAGCGGGGACAGGGGAGGAGGCGCCACGATGACACGTATGCGCCAGAGCACCGTTCCGTGGTGGCGTTGGCGGGCCCAGGTCCGCTCCGCGCTGCACATGTTCGGCGACCCGACGTTCCAGCGCGAGTCCTGGCTGGCCGGCCGCCCGGAGTACGGCTCGATCACCGACGCCGTCTATCGCCTGGTCGGCGACTCGTGGCTGGACCGCTGGTCCGCGACCACCTACATCGGGCGCCTGGTCGTCGACGCGGACGAGGCCGCGCTGGTGGACGCCGCGGTGGTGGAGATCCTCGCCGTCCTGCACGACATCGGCGAGGACGCGCCCGCGCCCGCCTACCTCACCCACGCGCGCTGGCCGCAGGTCGTCGCCACCTCGCGGGCCGCGCACGTCGCGCTGGCGAAGGCGGACGAGGACGACCCGGACGCGCCCCCCGACTCGCTCGACGTGCTCCGCATCCGCACCGGCGGGCGCTGAGCCCGCGCGGGACGTGGGATCCTGTACGACCGGCCGGGCCGCCCGGCCGGCCGGGTCCCGTCCGGGATCGGGCCGCGCGAACAGCCGGCGGATCGGGCATCCGGAAGGCCGAAACCAATGCCGCAGATGGATAAGAAGGGCGCGTCCATGACCGAGCAGACCCAGCCTGTCGACGGCAGCGGTGACGTGTCGACCGGCAGCCAGTACGTGCTGACGCTGTCCTGCCCGGACAAGCGCGGCATCGTGCACGCGGTCGCCAGCTTCCTGATGATGACCGGCTGCAACATCGTGGACAGCCAGCAGTTCGGCGACCGGGACACCGGCCTGTTCTTCATGCGCGTGCACTTCACCGCCGAGCAGGGCGTCGAGTTGGACGCGCTGCGGGCCGGCTTCACCGCGGTCGGCGCGTCCTTCCACATGGACTGGCAGATCCACGACGGGGACGCGCGGATGCGCGTGTTCGTGATGGTCAGCAAGTTCGGCCACTGCCTGAACGACCTGCTCTTCCGCAGCAGCATCGGCGCGCTGCCGATCGAGATCGTGGGTGTGGTGTCCAACCACCGCGACTTCGAGGAGCTCTCCCGCTCCTACGGCGTGCCGTTCCACCACATTCCGGTCACCCGGGAGACCAAGCCGGAGGCCGAGGCGCGGCTGCTCGCGCTGGTGCGCGAGAACGACGTGGAACTGGTGGTGCTGGCCCGCTACATGCAGGTGTTGTCGAACGACCTGTGCAAGCAGCTCGAGGGCCGGGCGATCAACATCCACCACTCGTTCCTGCCGAGCTTCAAGGGCGCCAAGCCCTACCACCAGGCGCACGCGCGCGGGGTCAAGCTGATCGGCGCGACCGCCCACTACGTCACGGGCGACCTGGACGAGGGCCCGATCATCGAGCAGGAGGTCGAGCGGGTGGACCACGCGGTCACCCCCGCCGGCCTGGTCGCGGTCGGCCGCGACGTCGAATGCCAGGCGCTGTCGCGCGCGGTCAAGTGGCACTCCGAGCGACGGGTGCTGCTCAACGGGACCCGCACGGTCGTCTTCACCTGAGCGAACCGGGTGACCCGGGTGGCCCGGGTGACCCGAGGTGGCCCGGGCGAACTGAGCGACCCGGGCGGCCTGGGCGACCCGGGTGATTCGACGGACCCGAGTGCCCTGGGCGGCCTGGGCGACGCGAGTGGTTCGACGGACCCGAGTGCCGTGAGCGACCCGGGTGATCCGGCGGATGCGAGTGCCCCGAGTGCCCCGAGCTACTTGGGCAACCCGGGCGAGCGGTCGGCTCGGCTCACCTGACGCTGAGCACGAACGCCGCCGAGCCCACCGCGGCGGCGGCGACACCTGCGATCCATCCGGCCCGGGCGGCTCGGGGGAACTCGGTGCGCTCCCGGGGCCCGTCGCCGTCGAAGTCGCGGACCACGGGTCGCACCCGGGGCCGATGGCGGTCGCGCCCGAAGACGACACAGGCTACGGCGGTGATCCACGCGGCTACCCCGACGACGAACATGCCTCGGGAATGTACGCCCGACCCGGTTGGCTGTCACAGCGGCGCGCGGGTGTGCGCGCGGGGCGCGCGTCGGCCGTCCCCGCCCCGGTCCGGCCCGCCCCGGCCCGGAAAATCCTTTGCGGGGTGGGCCGTTGCCGTGGCTTGATGGAGGCCGAGCCACGACAGGTCCTTCCGTGTGTCCTGTCCTCGTAGGGAGAGGAGCGAGCCGGTGCGGTTCCGTGACAACGGCCGATGCCCCGTCCAAGGCGCCTCGGCCCGCCGCGTGTAACCCCTGCTTCGCTCCCGCTCCGCGGGTCCCGCAGTCGCCAACCCTGCGGCGCCCGCCACCGGCTGCCCCGTGCCGCACCCGGACTCACTCCCCGGAGTGCGCCGGGGCAGCCCACCAAGACTTCGAGCCGACGCGCTCATGTTCAGCCATACCTATTCAGGAGAATAATCCAGATATGTCGTACACCGAGGTCCCGGGCGCCCGGGTACCTATTCGCATGTGGACCGACCCGGCCGCGGTCGAGGGTCAGGCCATGCAGCAGCTCCGCAACATCACCACGCTCCCGTGGCTGCACGGCCTCGCCGTGATGCCCGACGTGCACTACGGCCGCGGTGCCACGGTCGGCTCGGTGATCGCCATGCGCGACGCCGTCTGCCCGGCGGCGGTGGGCGTGGACATCGGCTGTGGCGTGTCCGCTATCCGTACCTCGCTCACCACCAAGGACCTTCCGGACGACCTGGCACACCTGCGTTCGCGGATCGAGGCGAATGTGCCGGTGGGGCACATGGGCCACAAGGAGCCGGTGGACGTGCGGAAGCTGCACGCGTTCCCGGTCGCGCGCTGGGACGACATGTGGAGCCGGTTCGACGAGCTGGCTCCGGCGGTGCACTTCCGGCGGGATCGGGCGGCGAGCCAGCTGGGCACGCTCGGCGGTGGAAACCACTACCTGTCCCTGGACAGCGACAACGAGGGCCGGGTGTGGCTCCAGCTGCACTCTGGTTCGCGCAACATCGGCAAGGAACTCGCCGACCACCACATCGGTGTTGCGCAGTCGCTGCCGCACAACCAGGATCTCGTGGACCGGGACCTCGCGGTGTTCATCGCGCACACGCCGCAGATGGAGGCGTACCGCGCTGATCTGTACTGGGCGCAGGAGTACGCGCGGCTCAACCGGGATCTGATGCTCGCGTTGTACGGAGAGGTCGTGTCCAAGTACTTCACGAAGCGCCAGGTCACCTTCGATCGGGCCATCTCGTGCCACCACAACTACGTCTCGGAGGAGACCTACGACGGCGTGGATCTGTTGGTGACCCGTAAGGGCGCGATTCGGGCCGGCAGTGGCGATCTCGGCATTATCCCGGGTTCGATGGCGGTCGGTTCGTACATCGTGCGCGGCCTCGGCAACATCGACGCGTTCAACTCGGCATCGCACGGGGCGGGCCGGAAGATGAGCCGGAACGCCGCGAAGAAGCGGTTCACCGTGAAGGACTTGGTCGAGCAGACCGAGGGTGTCGAGTGCCGCAAGGACGCGGGCGTCGTGGACGAGATCCCGGGTGCGTACAAGAACCTGGATCGGGTCATGCGCCAGCAGTCCGATCTGGTCGAGATCGTCACGCACCTGAAGCCGCTGATCACGGTCAAGGGCTGACGGGGCGTCACGAGAACAGCGTCAACTGCGGGGGAGCCGGTTCGACCGGCTCCCCCGCTTTGGCAAGCCGCCATCGGCGGATGGCGCAGCTCGCGACGGTTCGGCCGAGCAATTCAGCGGCGATATCGGCCGGGTGGGACAGCACGACAGTGTCGTCGGCTTCGTTCCAGCGACGTGGTGCCGATCGGGCTCGCATGTGGGCCGGGCGTTCCCAAGCCTTGACACTCTCGGCCTTCGCGGCCTTTCGCGCGAGTGCGAGACTGTCGTCGTAGTACAGCTCGCGCGCGATCGCAACGGCCGGATCGCTCGTGTAGAGGATGTTGAAGACACCATCGCGAACGTTCCTGCCGGGGTGTCGCGGTACTCCGCTGATGGCCAGGCCGAATGCGCAGAAATAGTCCGAGATGGGCCGGCTCGACGTGGTCAGGCTCAGGAACGGATAGCCCTTGGCCGTCATGCCGACCGCGCCGTCCGCGTCGACGAGCCCGCGTACGTAGTCACGCGCGACATGAGCGTTGTCGGGCGGGCCGATCGAGGCGGACTTTCTGCCGTAGGGCAATCCCAGGCTTCGGAGAGTCTCGCGGGCCTCCAGCGCGTGTACGGACCAGGTCGCCGAAGTGTGTTCGGCCGAGAAGTTGGTCGTGCGCGTGCGCTCGCGAATCGCACTCGGGTATGGGCACAGGCGCTGGAAGCGCTCCAACAACTCACGGTCGCAGACGCCTACTTCCAGGCTCAGTCGGCCGCGTTGACGGGAGTCTGCGGAGAGGTGACCGTCGGCTTGCAGGAAGCCGAACATGTACGAGTACTCGGGACGGCGCAGATCCATGAAGTCCATCGCACCAATGTGCGAGTCGGCTGCCGGGCAGGACGCTCGAATGCCGATCGTTCACCGGAATGGAGCAGCGTCCGCCGAGGACCGCGCGGTGGACGACCGCCAACACACCGAGACCCGCTCCGGCGAGCAATCGCTCACCGAGGCGGGTCTTCCTGCGTGTTCGGTCAGGGGGTGCGGGTGGTGCGGGGGAGGAGGTGGATGGCTCGGGTGAGGGCGGCCAGGGCGGCGGTGGCGGCGAGGGTGCGGGCTATGTTCCAGGCGATCCAGGCGTTCTCGACGTCGTCGCGCAGCTTCTCGGGGTCGGCGATCCGGGCCGGGTCGCCGGCGTCCTTGATCTTGTTGTTCAGCGGGATGTTGCCGCCGATGGTGATCAGCATGCCGACGAAGGCGAGGACGACGCCGGCGACGACCCAGCGGGTGGTTTCGCCGTTGCCCAGCTTGCGGATGCGGTGGATCGAGATCGCGCCGAGGATCGGGGCGCCGAAAAAGCAGGCGAAGAAGACCGGGTTCTCGATCCGCTTGTTGACCTGCTGGAGGACGTCGACGAAGGTGCGGGCGTCGACCTGGCCCAGGCCCGGCATGATCGCTACGGCGAAGCAGAAGTAGACACCGGCGACCAGGCCCGTGGTGACCAGGGTGGCGCCGAGGAGGATGGCGGCGGTTCGGGTCGAGGGAGTGGTTTCGGGTGGATTGAGCTGCCGATTCATGCCGGGGTCCCCGTTGTCGAGTGGTTGGTGATCGTGTCGCCGGTGCTGCGGTGCTGCGGTGCTGCGGTGCTGCGGTGCTGCGGTGCTGCGGTGTTCGGGTGGTTGCGGAGCCGGGGTCAGCGGGTGAGGGCGATGACGAGGAAGGCCGCCGCCGCGATGCCGGAGAGCGCGCGCAGGTGGTTCGCCCGCGTCCAGTCGGCGAGGTAGCCGGCCCACAGCCGCTCCTCCGCCGCGGAGTTCGGCTCGACGGCGGCGAGCGCGTTGTTGCGGGGCACGTGGTACCCGGCGGTGAGCACGATCGTGCCGACCAGGTAGAGCGCCGCGCCGACGAGCAGATAGACCGCGTACGCCTCGCCCCACGAGACGATCGCCGCGATGCCCAGGCCCACGCACAGCAGTGCGGTACCGAACAGGCCGGCCATGAAGGGGGCGGTCACGGCCGTGACGTTGATCGACCGCATGGCCGCGGCCCCCTGAGCCGCCGGGAGCCGGCCGAGGCCCGCCATGACGAAGGAGGAGAAGCCGAAGAAGACTCCGCCCATGCTCGCGCAGCCCAGGGCCGCGACGAGGGTCAGGATGAACAGGGGGCCGCTCATGGTCACACCTTCCAGACACCGCGGGCGGCGGCGTCACGTGCGTAGTCGGAGAAATCGCGAGGCGCCCGGCCGAGCGCCCGCCGCACGCCGTCGGAGACGTGTGCGTTGCGCCCGTCGAGAACCTCGCCGAACAGGAAGGACAGCAGGTCGATGACCTCCGCCGGTACCTGGTGCTCGACCAGGACCGCCGAGTATGCCTCCAACGGGACCTGCGTGAACGTGATTTCCCGGCCGGACGCGCGAGCGATCTCGGCGACCGCGTCGGCGAAGGTCAGCAGCCTGGGACCGGTCACCTCGTACACCTGGCCGGTGTGCCCGTCCTCGGTGAGCGCGGCCACCGCGACGTCGGCGATGTCTTCCACGTCGATGAACGGCTCGCCCACGTCGCCGACCGGCAGCGCCAGGTCGCCGCTCATGATCGGGCCGAAGAACTCGCCCTCGTCGAAGTTCTGCGCGAAGAAACTCGCCCGCACGACGGTCCAGTAGGCGCCGGAGGCGCGCACCCGGGCCTCGGCGTCCTGCGCCTCGGGCTCGCCCCGACCGGACAGCAGGACCAGGTGCCGGACGCCGCTCTCGACCGCGAGGTCGGCGAGCGCGCCGACCGTGTCCGCGCCGCCGGGGGCGGCGATGTCGGGCTGGAAGGAGACGTACACGCTGTCGATGTCGCGCAGGGCCGGGGCCCAGGTGGTGCGGTCCTCCCAGTCGAAGGGGATGGGCGCCGACCGGGAGCCGAGCCGGACCGAACGGCCGAGCGCGGTGAGCTTCTCGGCGATCCGGCGGCCGGTCTTGCCGGTCCCGCCCAGGACCAGCGTGGTGGTGTCGGTGGTGTTCGCGGTGTGCTGCTCGTTCGTCGTCATGGCTTTATTCAAGGCCCTGGCGGTGAGAGTTAACATCGCTGAAGCGCCCAATTACATGTTTGATCGTCTAAGATTTCGGCATGGACGCTCTCGCGAGTCTGCTCAACGGGCCTCGGGCGCAAGGCGCCTTCCTGCTGCGTTCGATGCTGAGTCCGCCGTGGTCCATGCGGATCCACGACGAGGCGCCGCTGACCATCGTGGCGATGGTGCGCGGGCACGCGTGGATCGCGCTCGACCGGGGGGACGCGGTACGGCTGACCGCCGGCGACGTGGCCGTCGTACGCGGCCCCGACCACTATCGGATCTCCGACGAGCCGGGTTCGCAGCCGCAGATCATCATCCATCCGGGCCAGCGCTGCTCGACCCCGGAAGGGCGGGACCTGGCCAAGGAGATGGCCCTGGGCGTGCGTTCGTGGGGAAACAGCGCGGACGCCGAGACGATCATGCTGACCGGGACCTACCAGATGGCCGGCGAGGTCAGCCGTTCGCTGCTCGAATCGTTGCCCACGCTCGCGGTGATCCGCGCGGACGAGTCGGACTCCCCGGTCATCCCGCTGCTCGCCGACGAGATCGTCAAGGACGGGCCGGGGCAGGACGCGGTCCTGGACCGGCTGTTGGACCTGTTGCTGATCTCCATGCTGCGCACGTGGTTCGCCCGCTCGGGCACGGACGCGCCGGGCTGGTACCGCGGTTACCGCGATCCGGTGATCGGGCACGTGCTGAGCCTGATCTACAACAACCCCGAGCAGCCGTGGACGGTCGCGTCGCTGGCCGCCGAGGCGGGAGTGTCCAGGGCCTCGCTGGCGCGCCGGTTCGCCGAGGTGATCGGCGAGCCGCCGATGACCTTCCTCACCGGCTGGCGCCTCGCGCTGGCCGCGGACCTGTTGTGCGAGCCGACGGCCACGGTCGGCGGGGTCGCCGAGAAGGTGGGCTACGGCGACGCGTTCGCGCTCAGCACGGCGTTCAAGCGGGTCCGGGGGCTGAGCCCGCGCGAGCACCGCACCCGGGCGCTGCGGCGCGAGGGTGTGGGCATCGACGGCTCGCGGCACCTGATCCCCGACCGGGGCTGACCCGGCCCGGCCCGGCCCGGCCCGCCCGCCCCGCCCGCCCCGCCCGAATCGCCCGTGTCGGTCAGCCCGGTCCGCTCGCCGGCCCGCCGGCCGGTGGCGCGGTCGTCGGGGGCGCCGGGGGTGCCGCGGCCGAAGGCGCGGCGGCGAACCGCAATCGGAACAGCGCGCCACCGCCGGGTGCGGACTCGGCCGTGAGCGTGGCGCCGTGTGCCCTGGCGATCTGTCGGGCCATCGCCAACCCGAGCCCGGAACCGGGCAGCGCCCGCGCGGCGGAGGCCCGGTAGAAGCGGTCGAACACGTACGGCAGGTCCTCGGGCGCGATGCCGGGACCGTGGTCGCGCACGGTGAGTTCGAGGTCGACGCCGAGCACCACCTCGACCGGGCCGCCGGCCGGGCTGAACTTGGCCGCGTTGTCGAGCAGGTTCGACACCAGTCGGGCCAGCCGGGCGGGTACGCCCGGCACCGTGCGCTCGCCCGCGAGATCGACGAACTCGAAGGACACCGCCGGCCAATGGCCCCGGGCCGCCCGCACACAGTGCCCGACCAGCGTGCTCGGCCGGACCTGCTCGACCAGCGGCTGCGGCTCCTCGTCCCGGGCCAGTTCGATCAGGTCGTTCACCAGGCCGGTCACCTCGCGCAGTTGACGCTGCAGCCCGGCGCTCGCGCGTTCGCGCTGATCCGCGGTCAACCGGTCGGCCAGGCCCAGCAGTTCCGCGTTCGTGCGGAGCGCGGTCAGCGGGGTGCGCAACTCGTGCGAGGCGTCCGCGACCAGCCGTCGCTGCGCGGTCACCGACTGCTCCAGCTCGCCGAGCATCGCGTTGAAACTCCCGGCCAGGCTGGTGAGTTCGTCCTCACGTCGGCCCGGCGGCACATCGATGCGCAGGCTCGCGTCCCGGGTCGCCGCGATCCGCTTCGCGGTCGCGGTCAGTCGGGCCACCGGGGCCAGGCCGGTCCTGGCCACCGCGTAGCCCAGCCCGGCCGCGAGCAACACGCCCGCCGCCGCGACCGCCGCCATCAGCTCGCCCACCTGCCGGACGCCCTTGTCCACCCCGTCCGAGCGCAGCGCCACCTGGATCGCCTTGCCCGGACCACCCTGGGTGGTCAGCATCCGGGCGGGCCGGCCGCCGACGGTGACCTTGGTGTGGAACGCCCGGCGTTCGCGCGCCGCCACCTCGCGTGTCGCGGACCCCACCGGCAGCAGATACGGCGCGGACGGGTCGGCCCCGGGGTCGGCCGGCACGATCTGGGCGCACGGCGGGGCGGCCAGGTAGGCGCATTCGCCCTGGAGCACGCCCGGCGGGTCGGCGCGGTGCTGGAGCCGAACCTGTGTGGCCTGCTGGGTCAGGTTCAGTTCGAGCTGATGGACCAACTCGTAGCGGATGATCGTGTACGCCGCCGCGCACACCCCGAGCGCGACCAGGGCCACCGCGCCGGTGCAGGCGAGGGCGAGACGGGTGCGCAGCGGCCGACGCCTGCGCCACCGCGCGTGCGCCCTCACCCGCGGTCCGGGTCGCGGTCCAGCCGGTAGCCCACCCCGTACACGGTGTGCACCAGGCGCGGTTCGCCGCCCGCGTCGAGCTTGCGGCGCAGGTAGCCGATGTACACCGCGAGCGAGTTGGAGTCGGGACCGAAGTCCGCGCCCCACACCCGGTCCATGATCACCTCGCGGGGCAACACCTGGCCCCGATGCCGGAGCAGCAGTTCGAGCAGGGCGAACTCGGTCCGGGAGAACTCCAGTGGCCGGCCGCCCCGGTTGCCGGTGCGGGTGCGCGGGTCCACGGTCAGGTCGCCGTAGGTGTAGGCGCGCTCCTCGGCCGGTTCGGGGGCCACCCGGCGCAGCAGCGCGCGCAGGCGGGCGGTCAGCTCGTCCAGCGCGAACGGCTTGACCAGGTAGTCGTCCGCGCCCGCGTCCAGCCCGTCCACCCGGTCACTGACCGAGTCGCGCGCGGTCAGCACCAGGATCGGGGTGCGGTCGCCGAGGGCGCGCAGTCGGCGGCACACCGCGAGGCCGTCCAGGACCGGCATCAGGATGTCGAGCACGATCGCGTCCGGTTGCCAACCGGCCACCTCGCTCAGCGCCGCCGGGCCGTCGGCGGCGCCGCGCACGAGGTAGCCCTCGACCGCGAGGCCGTCCTCGACGGCGGCGCGTACTTCCGGGTCGTCGTCGACGACCAGCACTCTCGGTCCGTTGCCCATGGGGCCAAGGCTCTCAAAAGGGACGCTTAGAACTCTCTTATCCCGGGCCGTGAGGCTTCGGTGTCATGCGCTCAGGACATGCGGAACACCTCGACGAAGGGCCCGGCGACCGGCCGCTCTCGGTGCTGATCGGGGCCGGCGGCACCGGCGGCCACATCTACCCCGGGCTGGCTCTCGCGGACGCGTTGCGGCGCGCCGATCCGAGAGCGGTGATCTCGTTCGTGGGCACCGATCGCGGTCTGGAGACCCGATTGATCCCGGCGGCGGGCTACCGGCTGCACACCGTGGACATGATTCCCTTCGACGCGGCGCTGGGGCTGCGCCGCTACCTGCTGCCCGCGGCGCTGCTGCGCTCCGGGCTGCGCTGCCGGGAGATCCTGCGCGCCCAGGGTGCGCAGGTCGCGGTCGGGATGGGCGGCTATCCCAGCGCGCCGGCGATCGTCGGCGCGCGGCTCGCGGGTCTGCCGAGCGTGGTGCACGAGTCCAACGCGGTACCGGGTCGGGCCAACCGGTTCGCGGCCCGGCTGACCCCGAACGTCGCGCTCGCCTTCGACCGCACCCGCGAGCACCTGCCCGCGGGCCTGGCCGCCGAGACGGTCGGCATGCCGCTGGTCGGCGAGTTGGCCGGGCTGGACCGGTCCGCGCTGCGCCCCGAGGCGCGGGCCCGGCTCGGGGTGCCGCGCGGTGCGCGCCTGGTGCTGTTCAACGGCGGCAGCCTGGGCGCCTCGCGACTGACCGAGGCCGCCGTCGCACTGGCCGGGCGCTGGCGCGAGCGCGCCGACGTGCGACTGCTGATCAAGACCGGCCCGGCCGCGTTCGAGGCGGTCCGGGCCGCGGTGGCGGGCAGCCCGGTGGCCGAGGCGGTCGCCTACCTGGACCGGATGGACCTCGCGTACGCCGCCGCCGACCTGGTGGTCTGCCGCGCGGGCTCGGCCACCGTCGCGGAACTGGCCACCATCGGCGTGCCCGCCGTGCTGGTGCCCTACCCGTACGCGCCGCACGACCACCAGACGCACAACGCCCGCGTGTTGTGCGACGCCGGCGCCGGGTTGCTCGTGCCGGACGCCGCGTGCACCGGCGAGCACCTGGCGGCGGTACTCGAACCGCTGCTCGCCGACTCGTTGCGGCTGGCCGCGATGGCCCGCGCGAGCGAGCCGGACACCCACGCGCACGCCGCCGACCGACTGGCCGCCGCGGTGCTGCGCACGATCGGCCGGTCCGCGGCACCGGCTCCGCAGCACACCGACGAATCCCGGAGGATCGCATGACCACCAGCCTCGACCCGAACACCCCGACCCCGAGCCCGACTTCGGCCCCGGCCCCGGCCGACTGGACCGGCCGCACCGTGCTGGTCACCGGCGCCGAAGGCTTCATCGGCAGCACGCTCGTCGACCTGCTGGTCGAACGCGGCGCCCGGGTGCGCGCACTCGTGCACTACAAGCCGTACGCCGAACGCGGCCACCTCGCCGCCCATATGGCCGACGGGCGGGTGGAGATGCTCGCGGGCGACGTTCGCGACGCGCATCGTGTCCTGGACGCCGTCGCGGGTTGCGACACGGTGTTCCACCTGGCCGCGCTGATCGGGATCCCGTACAGCTACCAGGCACCCGAGGCGTACGTGCAGACCAACGTGGTCGGCACGCAGAACGTCGCCGCGGCGTGTGTGCGGCACGGCGCCCGGCTCGTGCACACCTCCACGAGCGAGGTGTACGGCACCGCGCTGGTCGCCCCGATCGCCGAGACCCACCCGCTCCAGCCGCAGTCGCCGTACTCCGCGTCGAAGATCGGCGCGGACATGATGGCGCTGTCCTATCGGTACGCGTTCGAGCTGCCGGTGTCGGTGGTGCGGCCGTTCAACACCTACGGTCCGCGCCAGTCGGCCCGTGCGGTGATCCCGACGATCCTGGCCCAACTGCACGCGGGCGGCCGCGAGGTGCGGCTCGGTTCGCTCACCCCGACCCGGGACTTCACCTACGCGACCGACACCGCCGAGGGGTTCCTGGCGGTGGCGTTGGCCGACGCCACCCTGGGCGAGGTGATCAACCTGGGCACCGGCACCGAGGTCTCGATCGGTGAACTCGCCCGGGCGCTGATCCTCGCCTCCGGCCGGGACGCCGAGGTCGTGGTCGAGCCCACGCGCCTGCGTCCGACCGGCAGCGAGGTCGAACGCCTGCTCTCGGACAACACCAAGGCTCGCGAACTCGCCGGCTGGAAGCCCCGCGTCGACCTCGCCGAGGGACTGCGCCGCACGTCCGCCTGGATCCGCGACAACCCCCGGGCCTTCGCCCCGAACCGCTACCAGGTCTGACCCACCGGCGGCGGCCGGATGCCTCGCGGCGGGTCGACCCGGCGGCCGCGGCCGGACTGCGTACCGGTGTTCAACCTCTACCGCCGCTTCGCGCCGATCGCGTGGGGGCGGGGGCCGGGTCGCGACCCGTACGTGCTGCCGCGGGACGACGCGGCGGAGGCGTCCTCGGCCACACCCGCGGCCACGCCCACAGTCACGCCCTCGGACAGGCCCACAGCCACGCCCTCGGACAGGCCCACAGTCACGCCCTCGGACAGGCCCACAGCCACGCCCTCGGACACGCCCCAGCTCCGGTCCGGGTGCGCGGCTCGCTCGGCGAAGACCGTGCGGGCGACGGCGACGCCGTTGAGCGCGGCCGGGAAACCGGCGTAGCCGGCCATCTGGGTGATCGTCTCGACCACCTCCTCCTCGGTGCCGCCGACGTTGAGCAGGGCGTGGATGTGCACCGCGAGCTGCGGCGCGGCCGTGCCGAGCGCGGTGCACATCGCGACCGTGGCGAGTTCGCGCGAGTGCAGGTCCAGGCCGGTGCGCGCGTACACGTCGCCGAACGCGAACTCCAGCAGGTACCGGCCCAGATCGGGGGCGATGTCGCGGAGCGAGGCGATCACCTGTTCGCCGGCGTGGCCGTCGATCTCGGAGAGCGCGGCCAGGCCCCGGCGGTAGCGGTCGTCGGTGGTCTCGCCGGGCGCGGGGGGCTCGGCCGGTGTGGGTTCCCCGGCCGCCGGGTGGGTCTCGAAGACCTCGCGGGCCGCGCCGAGTCCGCTGAGCGCGGCCGGGAAGCCGGCGTAGAGGCAGACGTGGATCAGTGTCTCCACGATCTCGCGCCGCGTGCACCCGACGTTGAGCGCGCCGGCCAGATGAAAGCGCAGTTGCGGTTCCGCGCGGCCGAGTGCGGCCAGCGCCGCGACGTTGACCAACTGCCGCTGTCGGAGCGTGAGTCCGGATCGCGAGTAGATGTCGCCGTAGCCGAACTCGACGGTGTACCGGGCCAGGTCCGGGGCGATGTCGGCGAGGCTGTCGAGGACGGCGGGCCGATCGGTGCCGGCCACCTGTCGCAGTACGGCCAGGCCGCGTTCGTAGCGGGTGTCCGAGGTCGTGTCGGTGGTCTCGGGTGCGTTGTCGTTCATGATCGGGAGCGTACGAGTTGGAGTGAACTCGAAGTCAAGACGCGCGCTGTCGTGAACTCGGGGGTAGGTAGACCGGGCGTGTTCGGCACGGAAACGGTCCGTGTCGGGGAACCGCTGCTTTCGAAGGGAAACGTGATCTGCGCCACCCGTGATCGGACCTGTCGGTTGGCGTCGATATCTTGCTCGCGTGTCGGAACGCAGGGGGGACCGGGACGCCGCCGATGGCCGCGACCGGACGGACGGTCAGGCGGGTGACGCGTCGGGTGGGGCCGACGCGAACGACCCGTTCGAGGGGTATGTGTTCGACGAGAATTTCGTCAAGGGCGCGACCCGGGTCGAGGGGTCCGCGCGGGCGCGGATGCTCGCTCGCAAGTGGGCGGAGGAGCCGCCGGAGCATGTGCCCTGGCGCGCCGACGGGCCGAAACGGCGCGGTGGGCGGCGCCCGCTGCGCACGATCCTGGTACTCGCCGCGGTGCTCGCCGTGGTGGCCTTCGCCGCTGCCCCGGACCGGGTGTACGGCTGGTTCAGCGGGTCGAACACGGCCACCGCGGACGATCCGATGGTGCAGCCGCCGGTCACCGGCGTTGCCACCTCCGTGCCGTCGACGGCGGCGGATCGGCGGGGCGTGGACCCGAATCGGCCGACCAGGACGAACCCGTTCGCGGGCTCGCCGGCGGTGAACTACGCCGACAACGAGGCGGGACTGAGCCTGCCGGAGGTCAAGTCCGTACCCGGGTACTCGGCGGCCGAGGTCGGCGAGGCGCTGGACGTGACCCGCCGGCTGCTGATCGCGGGCAATCTGGACCGCGAGGTGCTCGCGGGCGGCCGACCCACCACCTTCCTCGGCCTGCTGGATCCGGCCGACGGGGTCGCCGCGCGGATCGAGAACGCGGTGATCGCCAATCGATGGGACGGCGACAACGCGCGGTCGTGGCTGACCAGATTCGATCCCAAGGATGTCGAGTTGGTCGGCCGGGTGGTCAAGGTGAACGGTGTCATGACCTACGACACCGATCGCGAGGGCACCCTGACGGTGCACGCCGACTTCTCGTTCGTCTACCCGGTGGCCAAGGCGGGCAGTGGTTCCGGCGCGAGTGTCACCCGCTCGGTGGTCCGCAGGATGATGGAGACGAAGGTCTACCGGGCTCCGTATCAGGCCACCGCGCGCGGCCGGGTCGCCTTGGGGAACGTCGACGCCGACATCGCGAACAGCTCGTGCACCCGCCTGGACGGCTTCGTGCACCCGGAGTTCGAAGGCGACCCCCAGGGCCCGAGCCACGCCCCGGCGACGATCGACCCGTACGACCGCAGCAAGCCGATCGACGCCGACGCCGAACCGGACGAGTGCCCGGCGGTGTCGCGGATCTGAGGCGTCGGCCCGCCGTGCTCCGGAACCGAAGCCGGGCGAAAGTCGTTCGGCAATGCTTTAGGGCGTGTCCGCAATCCCCCGTCGTGGAGCTCGGCGGGGGATTGAAGGCACGCCCTAGAACAGCCCTTCCTGTACCGACCCGTCCGGCGCCATCCCGGTGTCCAGAGGCTTGACCGCGACGCCGGAGGTGCGGCCTCGATCGGGGGTCAGCCGCCAGCCGGTGAGCAGGCGCAGGTCCACGAACAGCGGGCCGGTGTCCGTGGTGATCAGCGCGTCGTGACCCGCGACGCAGGTGAACTCGCCGTGCAGCACCGCGTCCTGGGCGAGCGCGGCGACCTGGTCCCGGGTCGGCGGAGGCGGGTCGGTCAGGCCGTAGAACCGGGTCAGGTCCTGGATGTCGCACTCGGCCGGGGTCAGTGTGTCCGGCAGCAGCGGGGTCAACCGCGCGTGCGCCTGCGCGAGTTCGGTCGGCGGACCGGGGGTGCGGGTCCGCCACCAGGCCGCCGCCTTGGCCCGGTGCGGTATCCGTTCGCGGACCGTGCCGGTGGCCGAGCACTTGCGCTCGGTGCTGCGGATCGGCACCAGCGGGCCGTGCGCGAGCCAGGTGAACATCGGCGCGCCCTGGTCGGCGAGCCGGGCCGCGCGGCGTTCGGTGGCGGTGAGGCCGACCTTGACCAGGCCGGGGCCGAACCACGCGAGGTAGAGCGAGAACGGGCGCGGGTCGTCCATCGCCTGGTCGCGCGCGAGCTTTCGACCCGGATCGGCGAGCGCGCACGCGTCGCACTGCGATCGGGCGGCCGTGGGCGGCAGCGGCGCGAGGGTGGGACACGCCACCCGCCGACCGGTCTTGCGCCGGATGCCGACACAGGTGCGTGGACCGGACAGCCGCCAGCCGGCGGTGGTCCCGGGGGCGAGCGGGTGCAGCGTCTGCTCGTCGGCCGGGTCGGTCAGCACCAGGTGTGGTCGACCGTCGTTCCAGCGGATTCCGGTCGCGAGCAGTCCGGGGCGCTGGTGGGGGACGGTCATGGAGCCACGATAGGTGAAGCGGGCCGCGCCGCGGGATCCCGCCCGCGGCACAACCGCCTCGCCGTGCCCGCGCCCCCTCGCCGGACCTCCCGCTCGCGCCTTTGCCGCGCCCGCGACTCCGCCGCCGCGCCCGGAACGCGCCACACCCGGAACCCGTCGCGCCCGGAACGCGCCACACCCCGAACCCGTCGCGCCCCGAACCCGTCGCGCCCGGAACCCGTCGCGCCGCCCGGCCGCCCCGCCGCCTCGACCACCTCAGCCCGACAGCGCCGCCACGGCCGTCTCCTTCGCCCACCGATAGTCCGGTTTCCCGGCCGGCGTGCGCGGCACCTCGGCGACCGTGACCAGGTCGCGCGGGATCTTGTACCCGGCCAGCCGGTCGCGGGTGTGCTCGGCCAGGTCCTGTGTGGTCAGCGTGTGACCCGGGCGCAGCGACACGACCGCGGCCACCCGTTCGCCGAAGCGGGCGTCCGGGACGCCGACCACGACGGTGTCGTAGATCGCCGGGTGCGCCTTGAGCACACCCTCGACCTCTTCGGGGAAGACCTTCTCGCCGCCGGTGTTGATGCACACCGAGCCGCGTCCGAGCAGCGTCACGTCGCCGTCGTCCTCGACCCGGGCGAAGTCGCCGGGGATGACCCAGCGCACACCGTCGGGGTCGACGTGGAAGGTGTCCGCGGTCTTGACCGGGTCCTTGTAGTAGCCGATCGGGATGTACCCGGTCCGGGCGATCCGGCCGCTCTCGCCCACGCCGACCGGGCGCAGGTCCTCGCCGAGCACCGCGGTCTTCGGCTTGAGCGGGAATCGGCCGCCCGGGGTCTGCGAACTGCCCGCGCCGAACTCCGAGGCGCCGAAGCTGTCGGCGATGTACAGGCCGGGGACCAGCCGGGTGAGCTGGGCCTTGACCGACGGGGACAGCAGCGCGCCGCCGGAGCCGATCACCTTGAGCGTCTCGAGCTTGTGGCCGCCGCTCTCCAGCGCGTCCGCGATCGGGCGCGCCATCGCGTCGCCGACCAGCATCATCGTGACGCAACCCTCGCGTTCGACGGCCCGCAGGATCTCGGCCGGGTCGTAGCGCAGGCCGGTCCACAGCACCGCGGTGCCCGCGCTGAGCAGGGTGATCCAGGTGACCCACTGGCCGTTGCCGTGCATCAGCGGTGTGGTCAACATCTGTACGAGCGGAGCGCCCTGGGCCTTGCCGGCGAGCAGTTCGGGGTCGGCGATCGGTTCGCCGCCGAAGTTGCCGCCGCCCATCGCCGAGCAGAAGATGTCGTGCGAGCGCCACTCGACACCCTTGGGGAAGCCGGTGGTGCCGCCGGTGTAGACCATGTACCGGTCGTCGGGAGAGCGCTGCTCGAAGTCGCGAGCACCGCTCTCGGCGGCGAGTGCCGTTTCGTAGTCCACGGTGTCGTCGAGCTTGTCGTCGAACTCGTCCGCGAGCACGAACACGTGCGCGAGCGCTGGCGCGTCCGCCCGCACCGCCGCGACCTTGGGCAGATAGCCGCGCTCGACGACCAGTGCGGCCAGGTCCGCGTTGTCGACGATGTAGCGCAGTTCCTCTTCCACATAGCGGTAGTTGATGTTGATCGGCACCATCCGCGCCTTGAACGCGCCGATCATCGCCTCCAGCCACTCGGCCCGGTTGCGCGAGTAGATGCCGATGTGGTCGCCGGCCGCCAGCCCCGCCGAGGCGAACGCGTGCGCGACGCGGTTGGCCCGCTCGTCCAACTCGCGGTAGGTCAGCCGGACCTCGCCCGCGACCAGCGCGAGCCGGTCCGGACACGCGTCCACCACGACCTCGAACAGGTCCGCCAGGTTGAACACCCGCTGGGTCATTGTCAGTTCCCTTCCGCGACGATGCCGCGCAGGCCGTCCGCGCCGAAGACCGGCTCCAGGAAGGCCCGGAAGTCCGGGCCCCGACGCAGGTGGTGGCCGCCGTCCACGTTGATGTTCTGGCCGGTGATCCAGGTCGACTCGGGGCCGACCAGGAAGGCCGCGAGCGCGGCGATGTCGTCGGCCTGTCCGACCCGACCCAGCGGGGTGCAGGCCAGGTAGTCCTCCAGCACCGGGCCGCCCCGGGTGACCGCGTCGACCATCTCGGTGGCCACCAGGCCGGGCAGGATGCTGTTCACCCGGACGCCGCTCGCGCCCAGTTCGTCGGCCGCGAGCCGGACCAGGTGGTCGATGCCGGCCTTGCTCACGCCGTACGCGCCGAACCAGCGGTGCGTGGTCGAGGAGGCGATCGAGGAGATCGCCACGAACGAACCGCCGCCGGCCGCCGCCATCAACCGGGCGCTGTGCTTGAGCACGAGCATCGTGCCGGTCAGGTTCAGCTCGACCGTCTCGCGCCACTTGCCGGTGTCGATCGAAGTCAGCGGACCCATCGTGGAGTTGCCGCCCGCCGAGGCGACCACGGCGCGCAGCGAACCGAGTTCGGCCGCGCTCGCCACCGCCGCCTCGACCTGGCCTTCTTCGGTCACATCGGTCACCGCGTACGCGACCCGCACGCCGGCCGCCGCGTCCTTGTCCAGCTCGGCCACCGCGGCCCGCAGTCGATCCTCGCTGCGGCCCGCGATCAGCACGTGCGCGCCGTCGGCGGCGAACCGCCGCGCGCAGCCCAGCCCGATCCCGCTCCCGCCGCCGGTCACCAGCGCCACCGTGTCCCGCAGCGGCAGGTCGGCACGTGTCACCGGGCATCTCCTTCGAACGTGGTGGGCACGTACGCCGCACCGTCGGCCGGCCACAGCGGTGCCGGTACCTCGAACCCGATCGGCTCGCCCCAGCCGTTGCGATAGGCCACCTGGTCCGGGGAAGTCCTGGGCGCGACACCCCACGTGCCGGTCGGATAGCCGAAGGACACGCAGCAGGCCATGTGCCAGCCTTGGCCGGCCGGCACCCCGAGCACCTCCGACACCGCGTCCCGGTGCGCGATCCCGAGCACCGCGGTCAGCGCGCTGCCCACGCCCTCGGCGCGCGCGGCCAGCATCGCGCTCCACACCGCCGGGAAGATCGAGCCGCCGGTGGGGTCCTGTCGGACGAAGCCGAACATGAACAGCGGGATGCGCTCGAAGTTGTCCGCGAGCCACTGCGACGAACGCCGCGTGCGGACGAAGGACCGGCTCTCCGCGCTGTCCGGATCCGCCTCGGCGGCGGCCACGCGCGCTGCGTAGACGGTCTTCCACAGGGAGTCCATCGCGTCCCGGTACAGCGGCCCGATCCGGCCCTTGACGCCCGGGTCGTCCACCAGCAGGAAACGCCAGTTCTGGGCGTTGCCGCCGCTGGGCGCGCGTACCGCCGCGTCCAGCAGGCGGGCCTGCACCTCGTGCGGGATCGGATCCGGCGCGACCCTGCGCATCGCGCGCGTGGTGTACAGCGCTTCGTGAAGTTCCATGCGGTCCCCTGCCTGATACCTGAGCTGATACCTGTTGCCCGTACTGGTGGTGATGCGGCCTCAGACGACCGCGCCGGCCTCGCGCAGGCGCTCGACGTCGGCCGCGGCGACACCCCACGCGGCCAACGCGGCGTCGGTGTCGCCGCCGGTCGCGGCCGGGCCCGGGTGCACCGGCCGGGCCGGCTCGGCGGCGGGGGTGCGGGAGAAGCGCGGCGCGGGCGCCGGCTCGGGCAGGCCGTCGGCGTGCAGGAAGGTGCCGCGCTCGACGTGGTGGCGGTGCGCGGGCGCCTCGGCGGGCGAGAGCACCGGGGCGAAGCACGTCTCGGTGCCCTCCAGCAGCGTGCACCACGCGTCCCGGGTGCGGCCCGCGAACACCTCGGCGAGGCGGGCCTTCATCGCCGGCCAGTGCGCCGGGTCGTGCTGCGCGGCGAAGTCGGCGAACACCGGGTCCTCGGCCAGGCCGAGTCGGTGGATCAGTTCGGCCCAGAACCTGGGTTCGATCGCGCCGACCGCGACGTACCGGCCGTCCCGCGTCTCGTACACGTCGTAGAACGGCGCGCCGCCGTCGAGCATGTTGGTCCCGCGCGGGCCGAGCATCCCGGCGGCGCCCATGGTGAACCAGGTCGCGCCCAGCGTCGCGGCGCCGTCGATCATCGCGGCGTCCACCACCTGGCCCCGCCCCGAGCGGCCCGCCTCCAGCAGCGCGGCGACCAGGCCGAAGGCGAGCAGCAGGCCGCCGCCGCCGAAGTCGCCGATCAGGTTCAGCGGAATGCTCGGCGGCTGCCCCGCCCGGCCGATCGGCTCCAGCATCCCGGCCAGCGCGATGTAGTCGATGTCGTGTCCGGCGGCCGAGGCCAGCGGCCCGGTCTGGCCCCAGCCGGTGAGCCGGCCGTACACCAGCCGAGGGTTGCGCTCGGCGACCACGTCCGGGCCCAGGCCCAGGCGCTCCATCACGCCCGGCCGAAACGGCTCGATCAGCGCGTCGGCGTCGGCCAGCAGCCGCAGCGCGAACCCGACCCCGTCCGGGTGCTTGAGGTCGATCGCGATCGAGTGCTTGCCCCGGTTCATCGGATTGCGCGGCGGCTTCGCGTAGCCCTTGCGCGCCTCGTCCGCGCGATCCACGCGCAGCACCTCCGCGCCCAGGTCGGCGAGCAACATCCCGCAGAACGGACCCGGCCCCAGGCCGACGAACTCCACCACCCGGATGCCCGCGAGCGGTCCTTGTCTGGCGGTCACGGCAGCTCCAGCGTTCGTCGGGGCCAAGGGCGTGCGGTCGAGGCAAATACGGAAACACGTTCTCACTAAATCTGACGAGACGTCAGACTAGACTTCCGTCTCATCCGTAGGCAAGATCACCGCGGAACGAGTCGGCGCACCGCCCGCGGTCGCGTCGTCCCGAGCACCCGGCCCGGTACCAAGCCCGCGGTACCAACCCCCGAACGCACGACCCCAGAGGACAGGCTCTCCCGTGGCCGAACCCCGCACCAGCTCGACGATCACTCTCACCAGGTCGCTCACCCGCGACCAACAGGCCCGGCGCGAGCGGCTGGTGCGCGCCGCGTGCGACCTCGCGCTGGAGGGGGGATACGCGGCCGTGACGATGCACGACGTCGCGGATCGCGCGGGGGTGGCCAGGGCCACCGTGTACCGCTACTTCACCTCGAAGAACCACCTGCTGAGCGAGGTGTCCGCGCTGTGGATCGGCGAACTCGCCGACGAACTCGCCGGCCGACCGCTGCCCGCGGACCCGGCCGGCCGGCTGGCCGCGCTGCTGTGCCGGATCGTCGAGGTGAGCGCGGAGAACCGGCTGCTGACCGAGGCCGTGGTGCAGGCCGCGACCGCCCCGGACCCGTCCTCCGGTCAGTCGCAGGAGACCTTCCACCAGAGCATCCACCGGATCACCGGCCTGGCGTTCGGTGAGCCGGCCGACCCCGAGGACGGCGCCGCGGGGGACCGGCGGCGCGACATCGAGGTGGTGCTCGGCCACGTGCTGCTCTCCGGTCTGGTCAGCCTCACCGCCCGCGGCCGGGCGCTCGACGAGGTGCAGGACCTGATGCGCACCGCCGTCCGACTCTTCGTTCCGCTCGACACGTGATCACCACGGAGGCTTGCCATGACGGCTCCCACGATCCGCGACATCCACCTGCTCGACCGGGACTGGTACGCCGGTGACCCGTTCGCCGACTACGCGTGGCTGCGCGAACACGCGCCGGTGTACTACAGCGAGCGCGCCGGCGTCTGGGGCCTGAGCCGGCACGCCGACCTGGCCTGGGCCGAGCGCAACCCCGAGCTGTTCTCCTCGGCCAAGGGCTCGCGCCCGATCGGCTACCCGCAGCCGTCGATGATCGACTCCGACGACCCGACCCACTACCGCCGCCGCAAGCTGGTCTCCAAGGGCTTCACCCCCCGGCAGATCGCCGCGATGGAGGAGCACGTCCGGGACATCGTGACCTCGCTGATCGACGCGATGATCGCGACCGGGCCCGGCGCCGACCTGGTCCGGCAGTTCTCCGCGCCGTTGCCGATGACACTGATCGGCGAGCTGCTCGGGGTCGGTGCCGAGCACCGCGACCAGCTCCAGCACTGGGCCGACGTGATGGTGATGCTCTCCGACGGCGGCGAGCTCAGCCACAAGGCGGGCGAGGCGTTCACCGAGTACGTCGCCTACACCACGCAGGTGATCGAGGACCGCCGCAAGACCCCCTCCGACGACCTGATCGGGATCCTGGTCGGCGCCGAGATCGACGGCGAGAAGTTGTCCTTCGACGAGCTGATCGGCGAGTCCCTGCTCCTGCTCGTGGGCGGCAACGAGACCACCCGCAACGTGATCTCCGGCGGGATCGCCGCGCTGCTGGCCAACCCCGACCAGCTCGCCCGGCTGCGCGAGGACCCCACGCTGATCCCGTCCGCGGTCGAGGAATCGCTGCGCTGGGTGTCTCCCGTGGTCAACATGGCCCGGCACACGACACGTGACGTGGAACTGCACGGGACGGTGATCCCGGCCGATTCGATCGTGATGATGCTGTACGGGGCCGCCAACCGGGACGCCGAGGTGTTCACCGCTCCCGAGCGCTTCGACGCCTTCCGCACGCCGAACCAGCACATCGCGTTCGGCACCGGCCCGCACTTCTGCCTCGGCTCCTCGCTGGCCCGACTGGAGATCCGGGTCGCCTTCGAGGAGCTGCTGCGCCGGCTGCCGGACCTGCGGTTGGCCCCGGACGCCGACCTCGCGCACGGCCCCTCCTCCTTCATCCGCGGCCTGATCGCGCTGCCCGTCGAGTTCTGAGCCGACCGCCGGTCCGGGCCCGGGCCCGAGGGAAGCACCTCGGATCCGGCCCGGACCGGCCTTCCGGGACCCCCCAAATGCGGACAGCCGCGTATTCTCTGGCCAACTGCCGGACGACGAGGGGGATGTCCTGTGAAACCGCTGGAGCCCGAGGATCCGCGGCGGATCGGCGGCTACCGGGTGCTCCGCGTACTGGGGGCGGGCGGCATGGGTCGGGTCTACCTCGGCCGCAATCGGGGCGGCCGGATCGTCGCGATCAAGGTGGTTCGTGCCGAGTGGGCCGACGATCCCGGATTCCGCGAGCGCTTCCGCCGCGAGGTGGACGCGGCGCGGCGGGTCGGCGGCGCGTGGACGGCGCCGGTGCTGGACGCCGACACCGAGGCCACGACGCCGTGGGTGGTCACCGGTTACGTGGCCGGCCCCAGCGTGTACGAGGCGGTTGCCGGGCGCGGGCCGCTGCCCGAGGAGACCGTGCGCACCCTCGGCTCGGGCCTGGCCGAGGCGCTCGTCGCGGTGCACGGGGCGGGCCTGGTGCACCGGGACATCAAGCCGTCGAACGTGTTGTTGTCCCTGGACGGGCCGCGCGTGATCGACTTCGGCATCTCGCGCGCGATGGACGCGTCGGTGCTCACCCGCACCGGGCACACCGTCGGGTCGCCGGGCTTCATGTCACCCGAGCAGGTCGACGGGCGCGACATCGGCCCGCCCAGCGACGTCTTCTCGCTCGGCTCGGTGCTGGTGTTCGCCGCGACCGGCGCGGGACCGTTCGGCGAGGGCAGCGGTCAGGCCCTGATGTACCGGATCGTCGCGCAGGAGCCGCGCCTGGACGAGGTGCCGGCCGCGCTGCGGGAGATCGTCGCCGCGTGCATGACCAAGCACGCCGCGTCCCGGCCGACCCCGGCGGAACTGCTCGCGGCGCTCGCGCCGGACGGGACGCGCGACCTGGTGGCCGGCAACTGGCTGCCGCCGGACCTGACCACCGCGCTGTCCCGGCGCGCGATCGAACTGCTCGAACTCGACGAGGACGGCGCGCCGGACGCGGGTACGTTCGTGGCCACCGGGAGCGGGGCGCCCACGGGGGACGACCGCCCACCGGAGACGGCGGCCGCGGCGACGTACGCCCTGCCGGACGCCACGTCCGCGACGCCCGCCCGGGTCCCGCCCGCGCATTCGCCGCCCTCGGACCTCGCCTCCCCGGGCTCGGCGGCCTCGGATCCGCCGCCTTCGGGGCCGGTACCCGAGATGTATGTG
The DNA here is from genome assembly GCF_053594475.1 of Embleya sp. NPDC001921. NCBI lineage: Bacteria > Bacillati > Actinomycetota > Actinomycetes > Kitasatosporales > Streptomycetaceae > Embleya > Embleya sp. NPDC001921. Next base: position 44,620 of record NZ_JBSFEO010000052.1, on the reverse strand, counting down.
CTGCGACCGGCTTCGCAGCCCGCCGCACCGCGTCCGTGGTGGCGCCGGCCGTGGCTGGTGACGCTCGCCGCCGTGCTGATCGCGGGCGTCGTGGTGCTCGCGCTGCTGCGGCCGTGGACCGGGGACGAGGACGGCCCGTCCACCGCCCGGGGAGGTCCGGGCGGGCCCGGCGCCTCGACCCCGCCGCCGGCCTCCGACCGGCCGAGCGGCGGCACGTCGGCCACCGCCCCGCCGACCGGCTCGGGCACGTTGCCGAGCGTCTACAAGGGCACCTGGGCCGGGACGATGACATCGCAGCTCGGCAGTGTGTCCACGGTCACCGTCACACTGACGGGCGGGAAGGTGGGCGACAAGAAGGTGGGGGTCAGCAAGCTCACCGCCACCGGCCTGTTCGGCGAGCAGGCCGACTGCGAGTCCGACCTGGAGCTGCTCTCGGTCGGCGCGGACACCGGCGTCGAACTGACCAGTCACCTGACCCGCAACCAGGGCTGCGCGGACGGCCGGGTGATTCTCAAGGAGCAGAGCCCGACCACGCTCTCCTATGTCGCGCCGGCCAGTGTGGGGACCAGCGAGTCGCGGGGCACGCTGACCCGCACGGCGGGATGAGCGGCCGAGCGGCCGGGAACCATCGCGCTCGGCCCATACGTCAAACTGAACACCTGTCGAATGCGGAACGGCCTGTCGGGTCGGTAAGGCCCGATCGAGTGGGGAATGGCGAGTTCGGACATGCGGCACAGCCCTGAGCACGCGGACGACGACCACGACGTCGAGCGGCTCGACGAGCGTTTTCGTGAACTCGTCGTCCGGATCGCCCCGCAGGTCCCGCTGCCGCCGGTCGCGGGCATCCACAAGGCGGTCCGCCGTCGGCGCCTGCGCAACCGGGTCCTGATCGGCGCCGCCTCGCTCGCGGTGCTGGCGGGCGGGGTGACGCTGGTGAGCACCGGGTCCGACGACACCCGGCCCCGGAGCCGGCAGGCCGCCGCGTCGCGTCCGGTGGCGAGCCCGGTGACCTCGACGCAGGCGGAGCTGGCCGACACCTTCTATCCGACCGCGCAGGAGTTCCCGGTGGTGGCCGGGGCGTACGAGAACTGGCACGTGGTGGAGACCCGGCAGGCGATGGCCGACGAACTGGGCCCGTGCACCACCCGGACCATCTCCGGACTGGGCGCGGTGCAGACCCAGGAGCGGCTGTACCTGCACGACGGGCAGGGCGGGGGCCTGGTCGTCCTGGTCCGCTACCCGGACGAGCGCACCGCCGAGGTGGCGGCGACCGACCTCACCGGCGGCCTGTCCGGCCCGTGTCCGACCAACCGGCCCAACCCGACCGCGGACGGCACCATCGACATCAAGGCGCTGGACCGGGACGGCAGCGTGTGGCGTACCCAGGGTCTGGTGAACAGCCAGGACCAGTACGTGGACTACGGCATCGTGCGCAGCGGTCCGGTGGTGGCGGTGGTCCACACGACCGTCATCAACCCGGACCGGGTCCCGCCCGCGGAGCCGTTCCTCCGATTGGTCGACAGCCTCCGGAAACGACTGGGAAAGAACGGATCCGGACCCTGATGTTCCGAATTCACGGCTTTCGCTCGCTCCCGTTCCCCGGTCATATCCGGGCGGGTCGGGAATGCTGCGAACGGGTGAGCGACGGTGCAATCCGCCACCTGGCAATTCGCCATGCGACGACCGCGGATTTCATACGGATGGGTGTGGCCGGATTTCACGCACGGCCGAGGTCGGGCGCTAAGCTATGCGCGCGCCCTCGAAGTCGGTCAACCCGCAGAGGTGTCGACCCTGCACGGAATCATCCGACCGGCGGCTTTCCTATTTCCATCGGCCCTATTCGGAGGCAAGTCATGGCGGAGTTCGATCCGCTGGGACGTGCGTGGCGCAAGAGCAGCGCGAGCGCAACGAGCAACTGCGTCGAGGCAAGGCTGGCCGACGAGGTCCAGGTCAGGGACTCGAAGGCGCCCACGCCTCGCCTGGCCTTCGGGGCCCGGTCCTGGGGGACCTTCCTCGCCGAGGCCGGCCGCTCGTCGGTCTGAACTCCGAACGCCGCGACCCGGCCGGGTTCGGCCCATCGCCTTCGGTACGTCGGGCCCGGACATGCGAGGCGGCCTGCCTTAACGGCAGGCCGCGAATGACATGGGCACAGGGCCCGGTGGGTTGGTATCCGTTACCCGATGAGAGTGAGCAGACCGGCGGCCCGGAGCGTGTAATAGAGCGCTCCTGCTGTCACCGCGGCCACGGCTACCAGCAGAAAGATCACGCGAAGCATCCTCTCGAAGTCGTCCTGCACGAGTTCACCCCCTTTCCCTAATCAGGCGTCCTTTCGTGGCGACGGTGTGTACCGTGCAGGGGCGGGGTGGACGGCGATTATGCCCTCATCTGTGATTGTGCATGGGGATGTCCGCTTCCGCCAGAGTGAGTCGATCCGGCTATGCGAGGGACGATGCAAAAAAGAACGAGTTGCCCCGAAAAGTCATGAAATCCGACTTCGGAACAACTCGTTCGGAGCTTCGCGGTGGCCGCCGCGAAACCGTGCTGCTCATCGACATCGAGCAACGGATACCTCTTGTCATTATGCGCAGGAACGCGCAATCAGCCAAGTGGCTCTTGGGATGTATTCAACTCGCATCCTGGCAGCGCGCGTGCAGGCAGCCGGCCTGCTGCCACTACGCCGTCCGCACATCGTCTACTCGCCGCCGTCGGTGCCGGTGAGCGGGTGTCCCGCGGCGGGGCCGAAGCGTTCGAGGGCGGTGTCCAGCAGGGCCGGCGCCAGGTCGCGCGAGGCCAGTTGCTCGATGCCCCAGAACGTTTCCAGATAGGACAGCGGCGAGACGGCCGGCGGATCCTCCTGGTTGCCCTCGCGGATGATCATGTCGCCCGAGGGGTTCTCGATGAACAGCACCGCCTCGTCCTCGATGTCCGGGAACTCCAGGAGCTGGTAGGCGATCCGGGCCCGCGAGTAGAGGCCGGCGGAGAACGGGATCACCCGCAGGGTGATGTTCGGCCACTCCCCGAAGTCGCGCATCCGCCGGATCTGGTTGCGCATCACCGCCGCGTTGCCCACGGTGCGGTGCATCACGCTCTCGTCCACGATGAAGTGCATGGCCGGGCCGTCCGGTCGGATCAGCCGCTCCTGCCGCTCCATCCGCAGCGCGACCAGGTCGTCCAGGCCCGGGGTGTCCGGCGGGGACATGATCCGCAGCACCTCGCGCGCGTACTCCTCGGTCTGTAACAGGCCGGGGACCAGGAGCGGTTCGAAGTTGCGGATGACGGTGGCCGAGGACTCGTAGCCGAGCAGCACCTTGAACTCGTTGGTGATGTGGTTGCGGTACTGGTACCACCAACTGCGCTGCTTCGAGGCCCTGGCCATGTCGATGTACTCGGCGACCCGGGCGGGCTCGACCACGCCGTAGTGCTGGAGCAGCGCCTTCAGGTCGGTGGTCGAGATGTTCACCTGGCCGGTCTCGATCCGGATCAGCTTCGAGAGCGACCAATCCATTTCCAGCGCCACGTCCCGCTGGATGTACCCGCACGCCTCGCGTGTCTGGCGAAGAAACGCTCGGAGCCTGCGCCCCTGGAACATCGGGTCCCGTGTCGGCATCGGCCGCCCCCCAAGGCTGTCGGCAGCGATCTCGCATCTAGCGAGGGCGCAAAACGGGTGGTGCACAAACGCCACCCGGAGAACAGCATCGCGTCGAATCGGCCGACCCGACAAGCCCCCTCGCTGATGTCCGACCGGCAGATCCGACGCCCCGTCAGGTGGCGGAGCGTCGGATCCCCACATGCGGGGTCGATCGGTGTCCCTTGGGGTGCTCAGGTGTTCAGGGCATAGGATTCGGCGCCGTCCGGGCCGACCGAGTTGGCGCCCCGGAGGGTCACCCGCTGCATCGAGCGGCGCATGCCCGGCGGCACGTCCGTGGGCACCAGATGCACCGTTGCCCGGTTGTCCCAGAACGCGATGCTGCCCGGCTGCCAGCGGAAGCGCACGCTGAACGCGGCGTCGGCGATGTGCGCGTAGAGCATCTGCAGGATGTGCGCGCCCTCCTGCCGGGTCAGTTCCAGGATGTGGCTGGTGAAGTTCGGGTTGACGAACAGCACCTTCTCGCCGGTCTCCGGGTGCACGCGCACCACCGGGTGCACCGCGCGCAGCCCGTCGCCGAGGAAACGCTTGGCGAGTGCGCCCGGCAGTTCGCCGCGCTTGATCGGCAGCGTGTTGTGGTGCACCGCGTGCAGCCCGTCGATCAAGTCCTTGAGCGGGTCGGAGAGTTGCTCGTAGGCCAGGGCCAGGTTGGCCCACTGGGTGTCACCGCCGTACGGCGGCACGATCACCCCGCGCAGGATCGAGGCGGTCGGCGGGTCGGGGATGAAGGTCACGTCGGTGTGCCAGCGGCTCTCCACGAAGCCGCCCCCGGCGTCCTTGCCCAGTTGCTCGTTGTCGAGCAGCAGGATCTCCGGGTGTTCGGGGAAGGCTGCGGGCAACGTCGGGTGTCCCGGGGCGAGTTCGCCGAAGCGCAGGCCGAACGCCTTGTGCTGTTCCTGGGTCAGGTGCTGGTCGCGGAAGAACACCACCTTCCACTTCAACCAGATCGCGCGGATCTCGGCGACCACCTCGTCGGTGAGCGGCTCGGTCAGGTCGACGCCGAAGATCTCGGCGCCGATGTTCCCGGCCAGCGGCCGGACTTCCAGGCCGAGCGCGGCGGCCGCGGCGGGCGTGGGGTCCTCGTAGGTGGGCTGTTCGATGGTGCTCGTCATGGCCGAACCTCCGGATCGGAGCGAGGCCCCGGGGTGGGCGGGACCTGTGTGGATCGTTCGAGCGCGGCCTCGGTCCGGGCGGAGACCGGGGCCAGCAACAGGGCGACGGCGGTGTCGGTCAGGCCCGCCAGGAAGACCTCCCGGTCGGTGAGGGTGCGCCCGCCGGGGTGGTGCAGCGCCATCTCGCGGTCGGCGAGGGCGTGGGTGAGATAGGACGACACCAGCACCCAGCGTTCGCCGCGCAGGCGCGCGGGGAAGTCGGCGAGCAGGCCGAGCATGCGCTCGCGCACGGTGTAGACGCCGCGCGTCCACTCCTCCCGGGCCAGGTCGCGCACCGCGGTGCCCTCCAGGAAGGCGGCGTGGATGCTGAATCGCAGGTACCAACCGGGTTTCCCGGCCCGGCCGAGGGTGTCGGCGAGCGGGTACAGGAACGCCTCGACCAGACCCCGGGCGTCGTGCCCGCGCCCGGCTCGGTCGAGTTCGTCCAGCATCGCCAGGCGCCGCGCGTTCACCGGCTCCATCCGGTGCCGGAAGACCGCGTCCACCAGGGCCTCCTTCGACCCGAAGTGGTAGCGCGCGGCGGCGGTGTTGCGCTGCCCGGCCTGGGCGCCGATCTCGCGCAGCGAGACCCCGTTGATGCCGCGCTCGGCGAACAGCCGTTCCGCGGCCTCGATCATCAAAAGGCGTGCGCCGGCACCGCGGTCCGACGCCGCAGCGCCGTGCGTCCCTGTCATGGATCGCACGTTAAACCGCTTGGGTTAATAACTCAAGCGGGTTAATCGAGGAGGGGTCGACTCCGGGGTGCCGGGTCCGGCCGCGTCACGAGTGCATCAGGCAGTACAACTGGTGCCCGGCGTGGTGCAGTTCGCGGGCGAACTTGGTCCAGTCGTGCAGCATCCGGTACAGCAGATACGCGTCGCGCGGCACTCGCCGATCCGGGAACGTCGACCAGATGAAGGCCGCCGCGCCCAGTTCCTCCTCGGTCGCGTTGCGCAGCACGTCCATCAGCATCGGCGGCAACTGCATCACCGCGTGCGCGGGATGCAGCACGACCAGCTCCAGTGGTGGCGTCGCGTCCTGCGGGGTGTCCCCCAGCAGTGACAGCACCATCGCGCTGACCGTCTCCGGCTTCACGAACGACACATAGGAATTGCTGGGACGTTCCACCGTGTCGGTCGGATCGATCAGCGGAGGCACCCGCGCCGCGGTCGCGCGATCGGGTGCGCCGAAGTACTCATATGTCACGCCCACGTGTGCACCTCCCGACCGAGGTCGGCTCCGTGACACGTGCGCACACCCGTGGCGCCCGACGCCATCGCTCCCTGCTCGCTTGTCTCGGTCTGGTCGGTGATCGAGGGGACTCGTTGAAGATCGTCGCAGGTCATCCGGGCATTCCGTACCGCGGTTGAGTAACAGGTGTGCACCACTCGGAACCGGTCCCGCCCCGGCATGCGTCAGGACTCCCGGCCAGGCGGCCCGCCCGAGAAAGTCTGCCCGAGCGACAGGTCGTTCAATGCCTTGACGAATACCGCCGTTCGTACCGAACCGGCCGAACGGGCGGTGATCTTCACCACGTTCGTCTCGACCACCTCGGCCCGCACGTCGGCCAGCACCGTGCTCCACGGCACCCCCTGCGCGGTTTTGCCGCCGCCGGTGAACACCGTGCGCAGCCGATCGGCCTCGGCCCGGGCGGCCGGCTCCGAACCGGTGGCCACACACATCACGTCGGTGCCCGGGACGCCCGCGTTGCCGGTCACCCCGACCGCGATCCTGGGCCCGTTCGCGCGCTCGCCGCCGGCGACGCGATCGGTGATCACCGCGGCCAGCGGCTTGTCCAGGCAGGTCGCCAGCGCGCGCACGACGGGATCGGCGCCCAGCATCGTGCCGCCCCGGCCGAGGTCGGCGCCGCGCCCGGTGGAGCCGTAGCCGATCTGCTTGTCGGTGACCCGAATCACGTTGAAGTGGTTGATGCCCAGCGGAAGTTTCTGCGCCAGCGGGTCGTCCAGGCCCAGTTCGTTGTCGGGACGCAGCCGCTGCACACTCGGCTCGGCCGGGTCCGGCCTGCCGCCCAGCTCACGGAGCTTGCCGAGCACGGTGCCCTTGTCGAAGCCGCCGACGAACACCCCACCCTGGTACGGCGGTCGGCCGGCGGACCAGGCCTCGCTCGCCCTGGTCGGGTCGAAGCCCAGGGCCGGCGCCACCTGATCGCGCATCGCGGCCAGGTCGGGGTAGCCCGTCCCGATCAGCGGTCCGTAGGGTCCGGCGAAGTCGCCGCCGCCGTTGGCCTTGGTGATCGCGGCCGTGTCGCCGTACTCGAACCAGCCCCGGGTGGATTCGTCGTCGCGCACCCGATCCAGCGCGCCGCGCAGCCCGGTCCTGCCGTCGTCGTCCGAGTCCCCGCCGCCGCACGCGGCCGTGCCGGCCAGCGCCAACAGCGTCGCCAGCACCGGTCCGAGACCGCCGGCTATCCGGTGGTGTCGCCCGGACCGCCCACCCCGACGAGTTCTCGCCGCCACGCGCGCACCCCGATCGTCGTGCTGCACCCCGCCGGACATGCCTCACCCGTGGGCACGGGTCCGGGTCGCCCGATCATACTGCTCCCCGCCCCCGGTTTCGGTTGGCGGATCCCCGGGAACCAACGCGAATCCGCGCACACCCTCCCCGGCGCCCATGTGGTTGGTCCACCCGACGGGCGAGCCGCGGGCGACGGGTGTGCCCGGTTTGTTTGAGAGCATGACCGGGTGAGCTCTGTCAACGAGAACCCCGCACCCGCCTCCGCCGCCCTGTTCGCGCGTGCGAGGGCCGTCACCCCCGGCGGGGTCAACTCGCCGGTGCGCGCCTTCCGCGCGGTCGGCGGCACGCCGCGCTTCATGGTCTCGGGCCGAGGCCCCTACCTGACCGACGCGGACGGCCGTGAATATGTGGACCTGGTGTGCTCCTGGGGGCCGATGATCCTCGGCCACGCGCACCCCGCGGTCCAGGAGGCCGTGCGCGAGGCGGTCGCGCGCGGCACCTCCTTCGGCACACCCGGCGCCGGCGAGGTGGAACTCGCCGAGGAGATCGTCTCCCGGGTCGCCCCGGTCGAACAGGTCCGCCTGGTCAGCTCCGGCACCGAGGCCACCATGTCCGCGATCCGGCTCGCGCGCGGCTTCACCGGCCGGGCCAAGGTGGTGAAGTTCGCCGGGTGTTACCACGGTCACGTGGACGCGCTGCTGGCCGCCGCCGGCTCCGGCCTGGCCACCTTCGCGCTGCCGGACACGCCCGGGGTCACCGGGGCCTCGGCCGCCGACACGATCGTGCTGCCGTACAACGACCTGTCCGCCGTCGAGTCGGCGTTCGCCGTCCACGGCGACGACATCGCGTGCGTGATCACCGAGGCCGCGCCGGGAAACATGGGCGTGGTCACCCCGCGTCCGGGCTTCAACGCGGGCGTCAAGGCGCTGTGCGAGCGGCACGGCGCGCTGTTCGTCTCGGACGAGGTGATGACCGGCTTCCGGGTCTCCAAGGCGGGCTGGTTCGGCCTCGAGGGCGTGGTCCCCGACCTGCTCACCTTCGGCAAGGTGATGGGCGGCGGCTTCCCGGCCGCCGCGTTCGGCGGACGCTCCGACGTGATGTCGCACCTGGCCCCGCTCGGCCCGGTCTACCAGGCCGGCACGCTGTCCGGGAACCCGGTGGCCACCGCGGCCGGCGTCACCACCCTGCGGTACTGCACCGACGCGGTGTACAAGCACCTGGACGCGGTCTCCCTCGCGCTGCGCACCGAGGTGTCGGCGGCCCTGGCCAAGGAGGGCGTCGCGCACACGGTGTCCACGGCCGGGAACATGTTCTCGGTCTTCTTCACCGATGGCCCGGTGCACGACTACGACCAGGCCCGCACGCAGGAGGTGTTCCGCTTCTCCGCGTTCTTCCACGCGATGCTGGACGCCGGCGTGTACCTGCCGCCGAGCGCGTTCGAGGCGTGGTTCCTGTCCGCGGCCCACGACGACGCGGCCGTGAACCGTATCCTCGACGCGCTGCCGGCCGCAGCCCGCGCCGCAGCGAGTGCCCAGGAGAACTGACGATGGCTCAGAAGCCGCAGACCAACCGCGACGTGACGATCGTCCACCTCATGCGCCACGGCGAGGTGCACAATCCGCACGGCATCCTGTACGGCCGCCTGCCCGACTACCACCTGTCGGAGTTGGGCAACAAGATGGCCGAGCGGGTCGCCGACCACCTCGCCGAGCGCGACATCACGCACGTGGTGTCCTCGCCGCTGGAGCGCGCCCAGGAGACCGCCGCGCCGATCGCCGGTCGACACGGTCTGGAGATCGCCACCGACGATCGACTGATCGAGGCGGAGAACATCTTCCAGGGCAAGACCTTCGGGGTCGGCGACGGTTCCCTGAAGAACCCGACGCACTGGAAGCACCTCACCAACCCGTTCAAGCCCTCGTGGGGCGAGCCGTACATCGAGCAGGTGGTGCGGATGATGGGCGCGCTCGGCGCCGCCCGGGACGCCGCGCGCGGGCACGAGGCGGTGTGCGTGAGCCACCAGTTGCCGATCTGGGTGACCCGCTCCTTCGTCGAGCGGCGGCGGTTGTGGCACGACCCGCGCAACCGGCAGTGCTCGCTCGCGTCGCTCACCACGTTCACCTACGAGGGGGACAAGATCGTCTCCGTCGGCTACAGCGAACCGGCTCGGGACCTGCTGCCGGCGAAGCTCGCGGGCAAGACGCAGAACAAGAGCTTCGGGGCGTGACGCGAAGTCGCGGCTTCGGGGCGTGACGAAGAACCGCGGATTCGGGGCATAGTGCCCTATTTATTTAGGACGAATCGGGATGAACTGAAGCAGTGTCAGCGGCACGACGGACCCCGCGTGGAGCGGTCGCGGAGGCATGCGAAACTTTTCACATGCTCACACGCCGCCTGCCTCGTCGTGCCGCGCTGCTCACCGCCGCGGCCCTGCTCGCACTCACCGGCTGCGGCGGGATGAGCGCCGGCGGCAAGAGCAGCGGCGACGGCAAGGGCTATGTCGACAGCGACAACAGCGGCATCGTGCGGGCCAAGGCGGGCGACCGTACCGCGGCTCCGAAGGTCTCCGGCAAGACGCTGGAGGGCAAGGACATCAGCCTCGCCGAGTTCAAGGGCAAGGTCGTGGTGCTGAACGTGTGGGGCTCGTGGTGCCCGCCGTGCCGGGCCGAGGCCGCCGACTTCCAGCAGGCACACACCGAGACCGCGGACAAGGGTGTGCAGTTCCTGGGCATCAACACCCGCGACGCCACCCAGGACAACGCGATCGCGTTCACCAACAGCAAGGGCATCACCTACCCGAGCCTGTGGGACCCGGACGCGCGCGAGATCCTCAAGTTCACCGGCAACCTGAACCCCAACGCGATCCCCAGCACGCTGATCATCGACCGTGAGGGTCGGATCGCGGCCCGGGTGTTGCGGGCGGTCACCATCGAGGAACTGCGCTCGATGATCGACCCGGTGCTGAACGAGCCCGTGCCGAACGAGAAGGCCTGATCGAGGTGCTCGTCGCAGCCGAGGGGATGAACAACACGGTCTACACGGGGTCGTTGTTCGCGGCCCTGCCGATCGCCCTGCTCGCGGGGCTGATCTCGTTCTTCTCACCGTGCGTGTTGCCGCTGGTCCCCGGCTACGTCAGCTACGTCACCGGGGTGTCCGGGGCGGACCTGAAGGACGCCCGGCGTGGTCGGCTCTTCCTGGGCACGCTGCTGTTCGTGCTCGGCTTCACCGCCGTGTTCGTTTCCATGGGCGCCGCGTTCGGCTACTTCGGCAAGACGCTCCTGGCGCACCAGGCGACCATCACCAAGGTCTTCGGCGCGGTCACGATCGTGCTCGGACTGTCCTTCATGGGCGTGCTACCGGGCATGCAGCGCGAGTTCCGGGTGCACAAGCGGCCGGCCATAGGGCTGGTCGGCGCGCCGCTGCTGGGCATGGTGTTCGGGCTCGGCTGGACGCCGTGCATCGGCCCGACCCTGACCGCGGTGCTGAACCTGTCGGTGAGCGAGGCGAGCGCCAATCGCGGCGCGCTGCTCACCGTGGCCTACTGCCTGGGTCTGGGCGTGCCCTTCCTGGTCACCGCGCTCGCGTTCCGCAAGGCGCTCGGTGCGTTCGGGTGGGTCAAGAAGCACTACGTCTGGGTGATGCGCCTGGGCGGCGGCATGCTCGTGCTGCTCGGCGTACTGATGCTCACCGGCGCGTGGGACCAGATGATGCGTGAGATGCAGTCCTGGGCCGGGCAATACACGATCGGATTCTGATGAGCCTGGAGACCCGAACCGACGACGACCTCGCCCGCGACGACGACCTCGAAGGGATCGCGAAGCCCGAGGCCAGGGCCGATGCCGGGATGTCGACCGCGCCCGCGCAGGACGACGGCGACGAGGAGATCCGCCAACCGCAGTTGGGCGTGCTCGGCTGGCTGCGCTGGCTCTGGCGGCAACTGACCTCGATGCGGGTCGCGCTGATCCTGCTGTTCCTGCTGTCGGTCGCGGCCACGCCGCCGACGCTGATCCCGCAGCGGCCGGTCAGCCCGATCAAGGTCGGTCAGTATTTCCGGGACCACCCCGAACGCGCGAAGATCATGGACAAGTTCCAGCTCTTCGACGTGTTCGCGTCGTGGTGGTTCGCCTCCATCTACATCCTGCTGTTCGTCTCGCTCGCGGGCTGCATCGTGCCGCGCTGCTGGGCGCACGCCAAGACGTTGCGGGCCAAGCCTCCACAGGCGCCGAGCAACTTCACCCGGCTGCCCGCGCACGCGCGCTGGGAGACCTCGGCGGACCCGGACGCGGTGCTCGCCGCGGCGCGCGTCGCGCTCAAGAAGCGTCGTTTCCGGCTGAACCCGAGCACCGACTCGATCGCGGCGGAGAAGGGCTACGCCCGGGAGAGCGGCAACCTGCTCTTCCACATCGCGCTGTTCGGCATCCTGGTCGCGTTCGCCCTGGGCAGCCTGTACAGCGTCAAGGGCGGCAAGATCGTGGTCGAGGGCGGCAGCTTCGCGAACGTGCTCACCCAGTACGACGACCGCCAGTTCGGCGCGCTCGTGGACGCGGACAACCTGGAGCCGTTCGGGTTCCGGCTCAAGTCGGTCGAGCAGACGTTCCAGCCGACCGGCGCCAAGCGCGGCGAGCCCAGGTCGTTCACCGCGAACATCGAGTCCTGGTACGGGCACGAGGGCAAGGACAAGGCCGGGAAGATCAAGGTCAACCACCCGCTGGAGGTGGGCGACACCAAGGTGTTCATGATCGCCACCGGCTACGCGCCGGAGGTGACCGTACGCGACGCCAAGGGCAAGATCGCCTACAAGGGCCCGACCGTGTTCCTGCCCCAGGACGGCAACCGCACCTCGACCGGCGTGATCAAGGTCCCCGACGTCAGCGCCGGGCTCAAACAACTGGGCTTCGACGCGCAGTTCCTGCCGAGCGCGCCGATGGACCAGGACGGCAACCTGCTGGTCGACCCCAAGCGCGGTCCGATCTCGGTGTTCCCCTCGCTGCTCAACCCCCGGCTGATGATCAGCGGCTACGAGGGCGACCTGGGCATGGATTCGGGCGTCCCGCAGAACATCTACGCGCTCAAGGCCGACAAGATGTCGAAGTTCATGAACGGCTCCGACGTGTGGCGCAAGGCGCTCAAGGTCGGCGACACCGTGGAACTGCCCAACGGCGCCGGCACCATCACCTTCGACGGCGTCAAGACCTGGGCCAACTTCCAGGTCGCCAGTGAGCCCGGCAAGGGGCTCGCGCTCTTCAGCGTGGTGGCCGCGATCGTCGGCCTCGTGCTGTCACTGTTCGTTCGCCGCCGCCGGATGTGGGTGCGCGCGGTGGAGGGCCCCGACGGCCACACGGTCGTCGAGGTCGGCGGGCTCGCCCGCACCGAGGGTGGGGGCCTCGGCGATGAGGTACAGGAGTTCGTGGACGCGTTGCGCGAGGCCGCGCCGGCGAACTCACCCGGCACCAAGGTCAAGGAGTGAGCGTGGGCGTCAACGAGAACCTCGCCCAATTCAGCAATGTGCTGATGTATTCGGCGATCGCCGTCTACCTGATGGCGTTCTTCGCCTATTGCATGGAATGGACCTTCGGCAGCAGCGGTGCGGTGGCCAAACGCTCGGCCGACCTGTCGATCGAGGTCCTGGAGCCGGCGGCGAACGCCGGCGCGGCCGGCGGGGTCGCGGTGGCCGAGCGGCCGGTCGTGGTGCTGCGCGAGGGCGGGCACGACGGTGCCGGCGCCGACGACCAGGGCAACGTGGCCGGCGGCGACGAACGCGCCGACCGGATCGGCCGGGTCGCGGTCTCGCTGACCGTGCTCGGCTTCCTGCTGCACGCCGGTTCCGTGCTCGCGCGCGGCATCTCGGTCGAGCGGGCGCCGTGGGGCAACATGTACGAGTTCTCCACCTCGGTCTCGCTGGTGGTGGTCGCGGCCTTCCTGGTGCTGCTGTGGAAGTACCCGGTGCGCTGGCTGGGCCTGTTCGTCACGCTGCCGGTGCTCACCACGCTCGGCGTCGCGGTGACGGTCCTGTACACCGACTCCGAGCAACTGGTCCCGGCGCTGGACTCGTACTGGCTGTGGATCCACGTCGCGTCCGCGATCGTCTCGTTCGGCGCCTTCCACATCGGCGCGCTCGCCTCGATCCTGTTCCTGTTCCGGCAGAAGTACGAGGGCAGGATCGCCCGCGGCGACAAGCTCGGCCGCTTCGACGAGAAGCTGGCCCGGCTGCCGAGCGCGGCGTCCCTGGACAAGACCGCCTACCGCGTCAACGCGATCATCTTCCCGCTGTGGACCTTCGCCATCGTCTGCGGCGCGATCTGGGCGGAGAACGCGTGGGGCCGCTACTGGGGCTGGGACCCCAAGGAGGTCTGGTCCTTCATCACCTGGGTCGCCTACGCGGCCTACCTCCACGCCCGCGCCACGGCCGGCTGGAAGGGCACCAAGGCCGCGGTCGTCTCCCTGGTCGCCTTCGCCTGCTTCCTGTTCAACTACTACGGCGTCAACATCTTCGTGAACGGGTTGCACTCGTACGCGGGCGTCTGAGCTGCGGCTCCTTCGCATCGAACGGGTCTGCCCCGTCGCCCTTGCGGGGCGACGGGGCAGACCCGTTTCGTGGGAACAGCGATGCATCCATGCTTCCGGAATCCCGACGCTTGCTGTGGCCACTGCCATCGCCTCCGCACCTCGTCGCTAGGTGCTTCGTTGGATTGTGGCGGGCCTCGGCTGGGATCTTGTCTGGGATCGAGAGACCTCGGGGGTCTTCATGCAACGTCCGAAACCGCAGCCCGTAAACCCCGCACTCGTAGGCGCCCGGAAGCTTATGGGGCTCATCTCGCAGCAGCGCTTCGCCGACGCGTTCGAAGCCAAGGCGCTGGAGGTCGGCTACCGACTCGGCGTCAGCGTCCGCCGAATTCGCACGTGGGAGTCGGCGGAGCCGCCTTGGCCGACGCCCGACTACCAGGCCGTCGTCGAAGCGCTCTTTGACCCTCCGATCACGAGCCTGGGGTTCGTACCGCCCGTCGCGCGCAGGAGGACGGAGAGTGGGTGCGGCTCCTGGATGAAGTCCCCGAGCGGCTGCACCGGCTGATGACCTTGGAGCGCGGTGCACTGAGCATCCGCTCATACGAGAGCGTGTACATCCCTGGGCCACTCCAGAGCCCTACGGGGCCGCGGACAGCACCGATTCGAACAAGAATCTCTTGTGCGGCCGTCTGCCCAGCCGTCGGTCGGCGGATTGCAACTCGCCTGGGCAGCCGCAACGGAACGTGTAGGGAACACGCGCGGCCCATGCGCGCTTGGTCGATGTGATGCTGATCTCGCCCGCCGAGGTTGTGCCGGGTGGGTGGGCTTGAGGGATACCAATCGGATAGCACGGCCGATGCGTACGGTCCTGCTGTGACGGACCTATATGACAGGATCGCGTCGTGAGCAGTCAGAAAGACGGGAGCCAAATGCCCCTCCGAGTCGCGGGTCTATTCGCAGGCATCGGCGGGCTTGAACTCGGCCTCAAGCGGGCTGGGCTCGAAACGGCCATGCTCTGTGAGGTATGGGGACCCGCCCAAGCTGTTCTCGCCAAGCAGTTTGCCGACGCCCCACTCGAGTCCGACGTACAGCATCTCAAGGCCCTTCCTGGTGACGTGGACGTCGTCACCGCCGGGTTTCCCTGCCAGGACCTCTCACAGGCCGGGCGTACCGCCGGCATCGGGGGCGAACAGTCTGGGCTCGTCTCCCACGTCTTTCGGCTTCTCCAGAAGCATCACCCACGGTGGCTTGTTCTTGAGAACGTGCGGAACATGCTCGTGCTCGACAAGGGCAAAGCGATGCTCCACCTCGTGCAGGAGCTTGAAGCCCTTGGTTACTCCTGGGCGTACCGACTCGTCGACTCTCGATTCACTGGCGTGCCTCAGCGCCGCCAGCGCGTACTCTTCGTCGCCAGCCTCACCGAAGATCCGCGCGGTGTTCTCCTCGCTGAGGACGCCGGCGAACCCGATGAGAGCAACCGGGCCACGGATGCGCACGGCTTCTATTGGACCGAGGGTCTCCGTGGCCTGGGCTGGGCACGGGATGCAGTGCCGACAGTCAAGGGTGGTTCGGCTCTGAGCATCCCATCACCGCCAGGGATTTGGGTTCCCGGGAATCCTGTGGGTCGCAGGATCGTGACGCCTTCCATCACGGACGCCGAACGGCTGCAGGGCTTCCCCGAGGGGTGGACCCTGACCGACGCGACGGCTGACAGGAAAGGTGGCCGCGACCGCTGGAAGCTGGTCGGCAATGCGGTCACGGTCGGTGTCTCGCAGTGGCTGGGCGAGCGACTGGTGAACCCAGGCGAGTACGACGAGTCCGAAGCCGACAGGCTGTCGGACAGTGCTCGGTGGCCTACGGCCGCTTGGGGCAGGAAGGGCAGGAAGTGGCGCTCCTGCGCCACGATGTGGCCCCAGCACCGTCCGTACACACACCTAATGGATCTGGTCGAGCACAGTGGCCTCACGCCGCTAAGCCACCGTGCCGCCGCTGGGTTCTATTCGCGCACCCAGAAGGCAAAACTGAAGTTCGATGAAAATTTCCTCATCGACATGAAACAGCATGTCGAGTCGATGGACCCGGAAAGCTGCCGCGGCGCAGACGAACCGAGCAGGGTCGGCCCTAGGCGCTCTTTGACCAACGCAGCCTGAGGCCAAAGCCAACCAGGCAAGGCATACCGACCCGGCCTGGTTCTCGTCTCCGATAGACCGCTCGCATGGCCCCTGCAGAGGGTTGGTCTATACGGGGATGCATGGACATGAAAGGGCTATCAGGCTGCATCCACTAAGGTCATGTCCACATCCCGCCAGGAGGGCAAGGGCATGACGTCAGAGTTCAAAACCTTCGCGGACATATTAGATGCACTACCGCGTCCGGCAGAGGACGCGGCACAGGGCACCCGTACCAAGTACGCGACACAGTTCGCCAACAAGCTTGCAGTGCTCTTTGCCGACCGTCTGCGGAGCACGTTCGTCGGCATCCTGCCTCATGCCGATGGAACCGGACAGGAGTCTCGGGCCCGAACTGCCAAGGGGTTCAAGAAGCTGGATGTGAACTACTCCACTCCCGAGCTTGGCCTGGGGCTGGGCGTCTCTCTCAAGCACATTCACCAGCGTGACGCGAAGACGAAGCGGTACACCAAGAACTACAGCCGGAACGACAACGAGCTTCGCTCCGAGGCCATGGACTACCACGAGCGGCAGCCGTACGCCGTCATGATCGGCGTGCTCTTCCTCCCGTACGACGCAGCCGACGACTGTGGAGACAAGGACGCCCCGTCATCCTTCGGTGCGGCTGTTCGCTACTTCCGCAACCGCGCAGGTAGGAACCATGTCAACGCGCCGGCTGACCTCTTCGAGAAGTTCTACATCGCACTGTACGAGCACTCGGGGCCTGACCGGGGGAAGGTGGACTTCTACGACGTCGATCGTCCCAAGCCGCCGTTCGGTCGGCGTCCAACGCCCGCCGAGGTGGTGACTTTCGAAGGGTTCGTCGAGGAGGTAATCAAGGTCTACGATGCCCGGAACGATCCACCATTCGTCTGGGCGGACGTCTGAACGAGGGCGGTGTCGCAAAGCGGCGGGCGCCGTGTATGAACAGGTCCGTCGGTTTCGGGGCCTCGGTGCGAGGAATGCGGCCAGGTTGACGCGTGGATAGAAGGTTGCTCCGTCGTGGCCTCCGGACGGCGCAGATGTTCAACCACTTTGAGGGTCCGAAGCCCGGCTACATTGCCGATTGGTCGGAACTGCCGGTCGGCAGCGGGAGACCGGCTCTGACATCTTCGAGGCAATCGAAGCGTCCCTGTAGTACCTCCCGGTTCCGCCACTTGTTCCGACCGGTGCGACGGGGATTTGCGTGGCCGGCTTCGCCGTCGCCCTACGGCGAGATCGGCGGGGGTGAGAGTTGGTCGGCGAGCAGGCTCAGCGCGGGCGGCAGTGTCTCGTAGGACATCGGCGGCCCGGCGATCGGCCCCGCATCCGCCCGGCGGGTCGATCGCCGATGCCCCAGCGGCGCCCACGCCGCATGCCCTCACCCCGCGGCCTACGGCCGCAGCCCGCGCACTCCCAGGTCCAACAGCGCGCACACGAACAGCGCGATGCCGATGAAACCGTTCGTGGTGAAGAAGGCCCGGTTGAGCTTGGACAGGTCGTCCGGCTTGAGCAGCGAGTGTTCGTACACGAACGCCGCGCCGACGATCAGCAGGCCCAGCCACCAGAAGAAGCCCGCGCCGGTGAGCGCGCCGAACCAGATGAACAGCAGCGTGGTCACCACGTGGGTGACCTTCGAGGCGTTCAGCGCGGCGGCGATGCCCCACTTGGCCGGCACGCTCTTGACGCCGTGCGCGCGGTCGGCCGCGACGTCCTGGCAGCCGAAGATCAGGTCGAAGCCGCCGATCCAGGTGCCCACCGCCAGGCCCAGGACGACCGCCTGCCACGACCACTCGCCGGTGATCGCCAGCCACGCGCCGACCGGCCCGATCGCCTGCGCGATGCCCAGGATCGCGTGCGGGACGTTGGTGAACCGCTTGCCGTACGGATAGATCACCATCGGGATCACCGCGACCGGCGCGAGCGCCAGGCACAGCGGGTTCAGCAGCGCGGCGGCGACCAGGTAGAAGAACAGCGCGACCAGCGCGCCGATCCACGCGGTGCGCACCGACACCGCGCCGGTGACCAACTCGCGCGACGCGGTGCGCGGATTGCGCGCGTCGATCTCGCGGTCGATGATCCGGTTGCAGGCCATCGCGAAGGTGCGCAGGCCGACCATCGCCACGGTGACCAGGAACAGCTCCCGGTAGTGCAGCCGTTCGTTGCTCTCGTACATCGCGGTGAAGGCCGCGATATAGGCGAACGGCAGCGCGAAGACCGAGTGCTCGATCAACACGAGGCGCAGGAACGCCTTGACCCGGCCCACCTCCGAGGGTGCCCCGGGTGCGGGTAGCGCGGCGGACGTCACAGTCCGTATTCCTTCCATCGGCGGGTCACCTTGGCGGCGGTCTCGGGATCCGACACGACCATCTCCGGCCAGCCGCCGTCGCGCGTGTAGCCCTCCTCGGGCAGCTTGCGGGTCGCGTCGATGCCCGCCTTGCCACCCCAGAACTGCTGATACGACGCGTGATCGAGGTGGTCCACGGGCCCCTCGGTCAACAACAGGTCGCGCGCGTAGTCGGTGTTGCCGAACGCGCGCCACGCGACCTCGTGGTAGTCGTGCACGTCGCAGTCGGCGTCCACCACCACGATCAGCTTGGTCAGCGACATCATGTGCGCACCCCAGATCGCGCTCATCACCTTCTGCGCGTGCTTGGGGTACTTCTTGTCGATCGAGACGATCGCGCAGTTGTGGAAGCCGCCCGCCTCGGGCAGGTCGTAGTCGACGATGTCCGGCACGATGATCTTGAGCAGCGGCAGGAAGAACCGCTCGGTGGCCTTGCCCAGCGGCCCGTCCTCGGTGGGCGGCCGGCCGACCACGATCGACTGGAGCAGCGGCTTCTCCCGCATCGTCACGCAGTCGATGGTCAGCGCCGGGAACGGCTCCTGCGGCGTGTAGAAGCCGGTGTGGTCGCCGAACGGCCCCTCCGGCAACATCTCGCCCGGGGTCAACCAGCCTTCGAGGACCACCTCGGCCTCGGCCGGGACCTGGAGCGGCACGCTCACGCAGTCGACCATCTCGATCCGCCGACCGCCGATGAAGCCGGCGAACAGGTACTCGTCGATGTCGCCGGGCAGCGGCGCGGTCGACGCGTACGTCACCGCCGGCGGGCAGCCGAACGCGATCGCCACCGGCAGCCGCTCACCGCGCTTGGCGGC
This sequence comes from Embleya sp. NPDC001921, assembly GCF_053594475.1. NCBI lineage: Bacteria > Bacillati > Actinomycetota > Actinomycetes > Kitasatosporales > Streptomycetaceae > Embleya > Embleya sp. NPDC001921. The sequence continues at coordinate 25,538 of NZ_JBSFEO010000052.1, read as the reverse complement.
CACCTGGTAGTGGTTGCGGCTGTCCTTGTGGATCTGCCAGTGCATCCCGATGGTGCGCTTGTCGTGCCGCTGGAGTCGGTACAGACCCAGGTTGCGCACGCCCGTGTCGGGGTCCTTGGTGTGGGTCAGGCCCAGGTTGTAGAACGATCCGCCGTCCTCGGGCCAGGTGAACAGCGCCGGGATGCGGTCCAGATCGACGTCGTCGCCCTTGAGCACGACCTGCTGACAGGGCGCGTCCTTGATCTTCTTCGGCGGGATGTGCGCGACCGAACCGAGCTTGCCGAACGCCTCGCGGATCCCGGTGAACCCCTGCGGCAGTTCCGGCCTGAGCAGGCCGCCGATCTTCTCCGACAACTCGTCGTAGCTCTTCAGCCCGAGCGCCATCAGCATGCGCTCGTCGGTGCCGTAGACGTTCATCGCCAGCGGCATCGAACTGCCCTTGACGTTCTCGAACAGCAACGCCGGACCCTTGGCCTTGTTCACCCGATCGGTGATCTCGCCGACCTCCAGACGCGGGTCGACCTCCGCGCGTACGCGCTTGAGTTCACCACGCTTCTCCAGTGCCTTCAGGAAAGCGCGCAAGGTCCCGTATGCCATGCGTGCCAGTATCCGATACGGACTCGCCGGACCCGCACGCGCACCCGGCCGGTCGGGCTACCTTGGTCCCTCGTGCCGAGCAGGAGGGGTACATGCTCACGGTCGCTTCGGAATTGCGTTCGGTGGTCGTCCATGCCGTGGGGGCGGTGTGCGTGCGGAATTGTGAGGTGGACCTGCCGGCCGGCCCACCGGGTCCGGTCCGGGTGCGGGTGACCGGATTCCCGCTCACCGCGTACGGCGACTGGCTGCGCGCGCGGGTGATCGGCGGCGGCGCGGGGGTGCGGGTCACCGACATCCGGCCCGTGGTCGACGTCGACGTGGTCGAGGAGACGGACCTGCCCGCCGTGCTGCTCGACCTGGAGGCGGCCGAGTCCCGGGTCCGGGCGCTGCAGGCGAAAAGCGCCCGGCTGGCCGAGGAACTGGCCGAGATCACCGGGCTGGAGGCGGTACGGCCGTCCGTGCGGCGCGGTGATCCGCCGCGCCCCGCACCGGTGTCCGCGCTGCTGGAGCTGGCCGCGTTCACGGACGAGCGGGCCGAGGCGCTGTACGAGCGCATCGGCGTCTGCGACGCGGAACTGCGCGAGGCGGTCCGCGACACCGAGCTGTTCCGGGCCCGGCTGAACGCGGCGTCCGGCGCGCAGCGCACCGAACGGGCCCAGGCGTCCGGCACCGCGGTGGTCACCCTGGAGCACAGCGGCGAGGCGGGCCCGGTCGAGCTGGCCGTGGAGTACCACGTGCCCGGCGCGCGCTGGGCGCCGATGTACCAGTTGCGCCTGGACGAGGCGATGACCGGCGGCACGCTGGTCATGCGGGCCTGCGTCGCGCAGCGCACCGGTGAGGACTGGACCGGCGTGCGGCTCGGCCTGTCCACCGCCGACCTGGCCCGGAGCACCGACCTGCCCGAGCTCAAGTCGCTGCGCCTGGGCCGCCGGCAGAGCGCGCCCGCGCACGCGGGCTGGCGCGAGCCACCGGCCGGGCTGGCCGAGCTGTTCGCGGGCTACGACGCGGGTGTGGCCAAGCGCCCGGCGGCGCCGCGACCGGCGTACGCGGGGGCGGCGGCCGAGACGCTCGCCGCCGAGGACCGGATCCTGTATCGGGCGGCGCCGATGCCCGCGCCGATCACCCCGGCCGCCCCGGGGGCGGCCATGGCGCCGCCGATGCAGGCCGCCGGCGGCTTCGGCGCGCCGCCCCCCGCGCCGCGTCCCCCCGCCGCGAAGTCACATCGGGCCCGAAGCGCCCCGTCCGAAGGCTCCGCGCCCCGAGGTGCCTTCGAACTCGCCCGCTTCGACGGGGCCGCCGACGAGGACCCGATCTCGCCGAGCGCCGAATCGGCCCCGCCGGCGCAGCCCGAGCCCGGCAGCGACCTCCTCGACTACGCGGCTCTGCAACTGCGCGGCGCGGACGACGCCCAGGCCCGCGGCCGACTGCGCTCGGCGCCGCACGGTCCGGGCGGAGTCGCGATGGAGTACCGCCGGCGCGCCGACGAGCCGGCCCGGCTGACGCTGCCCGAGCACGCGCTCGCGCCGCGCGACGCGGCCGGTTCGTACGACTATCGCTTCGACACCACGGCGCCCGCCGAGGTGGCCGCCGACGGGGTGTGGCACACCATCCCGGTGTGCGAGATCGAGGTCTCGCTCGAACCCGAGTTCGTCTGCGTACCGGCCCTGGACGACGCGGTGTTCGGCACGGTCGTGCTCGCCAACGCGTCGGCGCACGCGCTGCTCCGCGGTCCGGCGGACGTCTCGGTGGCCGGCGAGTTCCTGATGACCGTGCCGCTGCCGACGCTCGCGCCCGGCGCGCGCGAACGGGTCGGCGTGGGCGTCGTGGAGAGTGTGCAGGTGTCGCGGAACGCGCACATGCGCGAGTCGACGGCGGGTCTGCGCGGCGGTACGGCCGTGCTCGACCACCGGATCGAGATCGAGGCGGTCAACCACCTCTCCCGGCCGATCCGGCTGGACATCCTGGAGCGCGTTCCGGTCACCGACGACAAGGACGTCAAGATCGAGGAGCACGCCGGCGCGCCGCGCTGGGTGGAGGACACCGAGCTGCGCGACGGGCGGCACGTCCCGGGCGCGCGGGTGTGGCACGTCGAACTCGCCCCTGGCGAGCGGAAGAAGCTGACCGGTGGCTACGAGATCCGGATCCCGGCAGCCAAGGCCGTGGTCGGCGGGAACAGGAGGGTCTGACGATGACTCAGCCGACGCCGGCGCGGAGCACGCCGGCCGAGAGCAAGCCGGAACCGCTGCCGATCACGGCGGTGACCTGTCTGGAGGACCGGGCGCAGGTGACCCGATCCGGCCGGATCGAGGTGGCCGAGGGCGTACAACGGGTGCTGGTCGGCCCGGTGACCCCGCTCGCCGTGGACCGGTCGCTGCGGGTCGAGGTGATCGCCGACGACGGCACCGCGACCGCGATCGACGCGCGTGTGGTGCGGGTGTACACACCCAGGCCCGCGATCGGCCCCGGCCCGGACGCCTCCGAGCTGCGCCGCCTCGTGCACGACCTGGACGAGCGGATCGTCGCGCTGTCCCGGCACATGCACCGGCTGCACACCCGGCTCACGCTGATCGCGCAGGCCCGGACCGAACTGCGCCGCGACATCGCCGAGCACACCGGTTTCGGTACGGCCGAGCCCGAGCGCTGGGCCGCCGAGCTGGACCGGCTCTCGGCCGAGGCCGAGGACCGGCACGCCGAACTGCACGTCCTGGCCGACGAGCAGTCCTCGGTGGAACGTCGGCTGCGCGACGCGCGGGCGGCGCTCGAGGTGGCCGAGCAGCAGCCCGCGGAGCTGACCGCGACCGTCGAGGTGGTGATCGAGGCCGAGCGCACCGGGTCGGCCGAGCTGCGAGTGGTGCACCTGGTGCCGTGCGCGTTGTGGCGGCCCGCCTACCGCGCGACGCTCGCGCCGGATCGCCGGTCGATCGAGATCGAATGCGACGCGGTGGTGTGGCAGCGCACCGGCGAGGACTGGTCCGGCGTCGCGCTGTCCCTGTCCACGGCGCGTCCGACCCTGGCCGCGCGTCCGCCGAGCCTGGTCGAGGACCGGCTGACCCTGCGCGAGCGCACCCAGGTGGAGAGGAAGCAGGTCGAGGTGGACCTGCGCGAGGAGGAGATCGCCACGGTCGGCCGGGTCGCGGGCGGCTCGACCGAGCTGCCCGGGGTGGACGACGGCGGCGAGGTCCGGGTGCTGGCCGCGCCCGCGCCGGTGCAAGTGCCCTCCGACGGCCGCCCGCATCGGGTCCGGCTGACCACGTTCACCGCGGCGTGCGAGCCCGAGGCGGCCTGCGCGCCCGAGCTGTCGCAGTACGTGAGCCAGGTGGTGCGCTTCGCCAACGACGCCGGTCACGCGCTGCTCGCGGGCCCGGTGGAACTGGTCCGCGGCAGCGGGTACACCGGCCGCGGACAACTCGACTTCGCCGCGCCGGGCGAGGAGGTCCGGTTGCCGTTCGGCAGCGAGGACGACTTCCGGGTGGTACGCGAGGTGACCGAGTCGCGCACGACGGCCTCGCTCACCGGACGCACGGTGGTCACCCGTACGGTGACCGTCTTCCTCTCGCACATCGCCGCGCCGGGGGCCGAGTCGCCCGGGACGGTGGTGCTGCGCGAGCGGGTGCCGGTGTCCGAGGTGTCGGCGGTCGAGGTCAAGGTGCGCGGCGACCTGTCGGAACCGGCGCCGGACGCGGTCGACGAGCAGGGAATCGTCCGCTACGACGTGCGATTGACGGCGGGCGAGCGGCGCCGGATCACGCTCGTGTACGAGCTGCACGCGTCGGGCAAGGTCACCGGGCTGTGAGGGATCCGGTGTTCATGGAGCCGACCGTTTACGCTGGACAGGAGACGCATCCGAGTACCAAGCGCCGAGTACCTGCCTGGGAGACCGCCACATGATCAGGGTTCTGCTGTTTCTGCTGCCCCTGGCCGTCGGGATCTACGCGTTCATCGACTGTCTGACCACCGATGAGCAGAAGGTCCGCAGCCTGCCCAAGATCGCCTGGGTCTTCATCATCTTGTTCTTCTGGCCGGTCTTCCTCGGCCCGATCGGCTGGTTCGCCGCCGGACGCCCCAAGCGCGAGTACACCCCCGGCGGCTCCGGCGGCTTCGGGTTCGGCGGCCGGAACCAGGGCCGGCAGCTCGCCCCGGACGACAACCCGGAGTTCCTGTCGTCCCTGAGCAAGGACAACCGCAAGCCGAGCGACCCGTCGTCGAACAGCGACGAGGACGAGATGCTCAAGCGCTGGGAAGAGGACCTCAAGCACCGCGAGGACGACCTGCGCAGTCCCGACCAGGACAACCCGGAAGGGCGCGCGAAGGACAAGGACTGAGCCGGGCTTCGGCCGCACGGCCGGTCGGGACGCGTAGCGCGGCCCGACCGGCTTTTGTGTGCCTGGGTATGTCCGGGTGTGTCCGGGTGTCCGGCGTCGTGCGCGCGGCGCGGCCGTTCGACTCGTGGCGGGCGGCGGGCGGCGGGCGGCGGGCTGCGGGCTGCGGCGTGCGGGCTGCGGCGTTCGGCCGCTCAGGTCGCCGCGGCCACCTCCGCCGCCGCGTCCGCGAGCAGCCGGCCGGTCTTTTCCAGCGTCCGTCCCTCGGTCCGGGGCGCGAAGCCGCGCAGGCTCAGGATCAGGACCAGATCGCCGTCCCGGTCGTGCACCGGCGCGCTGATCGCGCCCACCCGGTAGTCCCGGTCCGGTTCCAACTCGTCGATCTGTCCGCCGTCGGAGCCGCCGATCTCGGCCGCGATCTCCTCCAGGAGTGTGCGCAGCCGGGCCGCCGACGCGCCCGCGCCGAGCGTGTCCAGCCCCTCCAGGTGCTCGTCCAGTTCGCCGAGCGTCTCGCCCAGCCGGGTCTCCACGTCGGTGACCAGTTCGATCGCGAACCCCCGGCGCCGCGCGTTGTCGATCGCCCGCGCCATCCGCCCGCGCGCGGCCGGGCCGTCCGCCTCGTCGAGCCAGCGCCGGATCGTCTGCTCGTCCGCCCAGGGCACGTAGCCGATGCCCAGCGGCGGGGTGATCGGCGCCTGGGCGCCGACCCGCAGCCGGTGCGATTCGGGTCCCGGCGCGCGGACCACCTCGGCGATCGCCACGTGGTGTTCGCCGGGCGTCATCGCGAAGCAGGACAGGCCGGTCTCGTCGCGCAGCCGCGCCATGATCGGCCGCGCGACGTCGAGCACGCCCAGCCCGCGCGCGGCGGCCCGGCCCACCGCGACCAGAGCCGGGCCGAGCCGGTAGGTGCGCCGGGTCGGATGGCGGATCAACCAGCCCAGCGAGGTCAGGCTCGCGAGCATCGGATGGCAGGTCGCGGGCGTCACCGCGAGATGCCGGGCGATCTCGGACAGGGTCAGTCCCTCCGCCGGCCGTTCGGCGATCGCGTCGATCAGCGAGACGAGTCGGTCGGTCTGCGGGGACGGTCGTGGGGCCATGGCCGGCACCCTACTGGATCTTTTCGCATAGTGCGCATCTTGACTCGCACAATGCGCAGCCGTACGGTCTGCCCACGTTACCGGGGAGGCTCATATGTACGACCTCAAGATCATCAACGCCACGATCGTGGACGGCACCGGCGCGGACCGGTTCGTCGGTGACATCGGTGTCCGGGACGGCCTGATCGTCGCGGTCCGCCGGCACGACGGCCCGGATCCGGCCCTGGACGGCGACGCGGTCGAGACGATCGACGCGACCGGTCACCTGGTCACGCCGGGTTTCGTGGACATCCACACCCACTACGACGGCCAGGCCACCTGGGACGAGGTGCTCGACCCGTCCACGTCGCACGGCGTGACCACGGTGGTCTCGGGGAACTGCGGGGTCGGCTTCGCGCCGGTTCGGCCGGGCCGCGAGGACTGGCTGATCGCTTTGATGGAGGGTGTCGAGGACATCCCCGGAACGGCCCTCGCCGAGGGCATGACGTGGGGCTGGGAGACCTTCCCGGAGTACCTGGACGTCCTCGAACAGCGCACGTTCGCCGCCGACATCGGTGTCCAGGTGGCGCACGGCGCGGTGCGCGCGTACGCGATGGGCGACCGCGGCGCGCGCAACGAGCCGGCCACGGCCGAGGACATCGAGGCGATGGCGGTGATCGTCAAGGAGGCGATCGAGGCCGGCGCGCTGGGCTTCTCCACGTCGCGCACGGTCGCGCACAAGGCGATGGGCGGCGAGCCGGTACCCGGCACCTTCGCCACGGAGGACGAACTCTTCGGCCTGGGACGGGCGATGGCCGCGGGCGGGCGGGCCGTCTTCGAGTTGGCCCCGACCGGCTCGTCCGGCGAGGACATCGTCAAGCCCGCCTCCGAGGTGGCCTGGATGCGTCGACTCGCCGCCGAGATCGGCATGCCGGTGTCGTTCGCGCTGCTCCAGGTCAACGCGGCGCCCGAGTTGTGGCGCGAGTTGATGGCCGAGTCGCAGGCCGCGAACGAGGCGGGCGCGCGGCTGCATCCGCAGATCGCGGGCCGCCCGTTCGGGATGTTGACCGGGTTCGGCACCCGCAACGCGTTCAGCAAACGACCGACGTTCCGGGCGATCGACGACCGGCGGGCGGCCGGCGAGCTGGACGACGCGGCGTTCGCGGCCGAGTTGGCCCGGCCCGAGGTCAAGGCGGCGATCCTGGCCGAGACCGACCTGCCCAGCGACCCGACCGTCCCGGGCGACTCGGTCAACCTGGCGATGCAGTTCATGCTGGACCGGATGTACCCGATGGACACCGTCCCGGACTACGAGCCGCTGCCGGAGCGTACGGTGACCGCGATCGCCCGGGCGCGCGGCGAGGACCCGCTGTCCACGCTGTACGACCTGCAACTGGAGGACGACGCGCGGACCACGCTGATGGTCCCGATGTTCAACTACTCGGACGGCGACCACGAGGCGATCCGGGAGATGCTCACCCACCCGGCGAGCGTCTTCGGCCTGGCCGACGGCGGCGCGCACTGCTCGATGATCTGCGACGCCTCGCAGCCGACCTTCCTGCTCACCCACTGGGCCCGCGACCGCAGCCGCGGCGAGCGCCTGCCGCTGGAGTTCCTGATCCGCAAGCAGACGATGGACACCGCCGCGCTCTACGGCCTGTCCGACCGAGGCGTGGTGGCCCAGGGCAAGCGCGCCGACCTGAACGTGATCGACCTGGACGCCCTCACCCTGCACCGCCCCCGCATGGTCCACGACCTCCCGGCCGGCGGCGGCCGCATGCTCCAGAACGCGACCGGCTACGTGGCCACGATCGTCGCGGGCCAGGTCACCAGGCGAGCGGGCATCGACACCGGCGCGCGGCCGGGCCGCCTGGTCCGCGGCGCCCGCTGACCGACCGGCCCGGCGTCCGCGCGACCCATCGACGGTGCGCCCACACGTGGCCCGCCGCACGCACGACGTGCACGAACGACCGGCCGGATCACGCCGCGCAGACGGAAGGCCCCTCGGGTGAGGGGCCTTCCGGCAGCCGGGGTCGACGCGGGGCGCGGGCGGGAGGGTCCGATCCCTGGTGGGCTCGTACGGGCGACGGTGGTAGCTGCGCTGCCGCCTTCGCCCTTCGACGCCCGAGCGGGCGGATTCGCCTTCGGTCAGGCCGTCTTGTTCTCGCCGAACAGACCGCCGTCGCCGCCGAAGGACTTCAGGAGGCCGTTGAGGTCGATCGTGTCGCCGGCCGGCGGGGCCTTGGGGGAGATGCCGCCGGAGAGCTTGGAGTACTTGAGGTCGAGGGTGACCTCGTTGGTGCCGTCGCTCTTGTCGTCGGCGGTGACGCGGACCGGGAACGGCTTGCCGTTGGCCGCGATGTAGATGGTGAGGGTCGCGCCGTCCTCGTCCTTGGAGACCAGCGGGATCACCTTGGTCCCGTTGATCTCGGTGGTCTCGCCCTTGGTCAGCTTCGGCTTGTCGCCCGAGTCCGAGGAGTCGCCCGAGTCCGAGTCCGAGTCGGACCCGAACGGCGAGCTGCCCGAGCCGCCGAACGGCGAGCCGTCGGACCCGCCGAACAGCCCGTCCAGCGACGGCTTCTTGCCGCCCTTGAGCAGGTCCTGGCCGAGCTTGCCCGCGCTCCCGTCGCCGAGCTTGATGTACTTGCCCTCGACCAGCTTGGCGCCCTCGACGAACATCTTGGTGAACTCGTCGCCCAGCTCCGAGTCGCCGGCGGACGGGGCCTCACCGGACGCGGCCTCGGCCCGCTTGCCCAGGTCCACGAGGGTCTGCACGGTGCCGGGCGCGATCCGCACGTAGACGGTCTTGTCGACCCCGATCAGGTCCACCGGCTTGTCCCCGAGGGTGATCTTGCCCTCGACCTGCTCGGGGGTGCCGATCTTGACGTCCAGGCCGAGCGGGGTGTCGTAGATCTTCCCGGTGCCCTGGATGCGCAGGTTCGTCAGGTCGTCGAAACCGGTCTCGGCCTGCTTGGAGAGCGCCTCGACACTCAGTCCCTCGTTCGACGGGCCTTGGGGGTCCAGGGCGTCACCGCCACCGCCCAGGCTGTTGAAGGGGTCTCCCGAGGACGACTCGCCACAGCCGGCGGCGAGCAGGACCAGCGGTACGGTCAGGGCCGCGGCGGATATCCGGAGCGAACGCACAGTTGAACTCCCGGTCGAGAAACGATCGATGGCACGGCGAAGAGTGCCTACCCGAATGGTAGGCAGCGATGTCCACCCCATTACCCGACGGGCAGGTCCGCGGGCGAGAGCTGCGACACATCGCGTCGGCGGCGGAAGGCCAGCGCCGCCAACACGCCGCCGATCAGGCCGAACAGGTGGCCCTGCCACGACACTCCCTCCGCGAGCGGGGTGACCCCCATCGCGAACGAGCTGCCGTACAGGCCCAATACGGCGAAGCCGATGAGCACGTCCAGCACCCGGCGGTCGGCGAACCCGCGCACGATCAGATAACCGAACAGGCCGAAGACCAGGATGCTCGCGCCCGCCGTGTTCGATCGGTCCGGCGCGGTCAGCCACACTCCGAGACCGCCGATCAGGGTGATGGTGAGCAGTACGGCGAGGAAGCGGGCGACCCCGCGCAGCGCGGCCAGGAAGCCGAGCAGCATCAGCGGGAAGGTGTTGGAGACGATGTGTCCGGTGCCGAAGTGCAGGAACGGCGCGCTGAGGATGTCCGGCAGTTCGTCCGCCCGCCGGGGGGTGATCCCGTGCGTGAGCAGTGAGTCGTCGCTCGTGTAGTTGACGAGCTGGACGACCCAGACGGCGCCGATCAGCACTGCGGTGATCAGGGCCGCGTCGCGGACCCCCGACACGGATATGCGGGACATGCGCACCCCTCCCCTGCGGCCGGTGCCGCCGCTACGAAGCCACAATAGGAGCCATGGACCAGGAGCGGGACAGTTCGGGACGACGTCCGTGGATCGTCGGCGTCTCGGGGGCCTCGGGCACGCCGTACGCCGCGGCGGTGTTGCGCGGGCTGCTCGACGCCGGTGAGCACGTGGACCTGGTGGTCAGTCGGGCCGCCCGGCTGACCCTGATCGACGAGACCGGGATCGCGTTCCGCGACGCGCACTGGCGCGACGACCTGGCCGCGTGGACCGAGCTGGACGCGGACGCGCTGGCGCGGGTCCGCTACTGGGCGGCCGGCGACCTGGGCGCGGGGCCCGCGAGCGGGTCGTACCCGGCCAAGGGCATGGTCGTGGTGCCGGCCAGCACGGCCTCGGTCGCGGGCATCGCCATCGGCCTGTCCAAGGACCTGCTCCAGCGTGCCGCGGACGTCACGCTCAAGGAGCGTCGCCCGCTCGTGCTGGTGCCGCGCGAGACGCCGCTCACCGGCACTACGCTGCGCCACCTGGTCCGGCTCGACGACGCCGGCGCGGTGATCCTGCCGGCCTCCCCGGCCTTCTACGCGGGCGCCCAGGACGTGCGGCGCCTGGTCGACTTCGTCGCGGGCAAGGCGCTGGACTCGCTCGGCGTCGCGCACACCCTCTACCGGCGCTGGGACGGCGAACTGGGCGGCGCCCGACGCGAGGCGGCCGGGGAACCGAAAAGGCCCCCGCGGTGACGGGAGCCTTGAGGGTCTTGCCGGATCTGCCGGGCGATCAGCGCCCGGACTTGCGGCGGCCGACCAGACGCTTCACACGCTTGAGAGTGCCGGACGGCTGGGTGGCACGTGAGCGTTCCGCGATGGCATGCAGTTCCTGCATGTGTGCGCGGGCCATCTCCAGGGTGTACACGGTGTTGTCTCCCCACGAATCGTCATCGGAGGCTTGTAGCTCCCGATGCCTTTGATTCTAAGGGTTAGAATCAGAATCGTCCAATGAATTACAGGCCTCACGTGGGTTTGCGCCCCTGTCATGTCGCAGACCCCTGATCGCCCCCCGGTGGACACCATCGATTACCTGGAGGAAACGGACATGGATGCCGTCGACCGCAAGCTGATCCAGGCGCTGCGCGGCAACGGGCGAGCGTCGTACGCGGAGCTGGGTCGACTCGTCGGCCTGTCCGGGCCGAGCGTCACCGATCGCATCAACCGGCTCGAACAGGGCGGCGTGATCACCGGCTACCGGGCCTCCGTCGACCCGGTCTCGCTCGGTCTGGGCGTGACCGCGCTGATCGGGATCCAGCTCTCCGACGCGGCCGACCACGACGACGTGAGCCGCCGGCTGCGCGATCTCGACGAGATCGAGGACTGCTGGTTCATCGCCGGAGACGACTCGTTCATGCTCAAGGTCCGGGTCTCGGACATGGAGGGCTTGGAGAACGTGGTCCGCCGCCTTTCCGGCACCCGCGGGGTGGCCCGTACCCGCACCACCGTGGTGCTCTCGACCAAGTGGGAGTACCGCGCGGCCGAACTGCCCGAACCCACGGAATAGCCGCGCCGAACCCCGCACGGCCGTGCCCGACCCGCCGAGCGGCCGCGCCGGCCGTGCCGGCGAAAAGATCGGCGGGCGCGCCCACGCCTGCTCGTAGGGTGGCGGCCATGACGAACCTGGTGACTCTCGAAGACCTCGAGGCCGCACGGAAGCGGATCGCGGGCACGGCCGTACGCACCCCGTTGCTGCCGTCCCTGCACGGTGACGCCGACCGACCCCTCTGGCTCAAGCCGGAGGGCCTCCAGGTGATCGGCGCGTTCAAGATCCGCGGCGCGTACAACGCGATCGCGGGGCTGACCGAGGCCGAGCGCTCGCGCGGGGTCGTCGCACACTCCAGCGGCAACCACGCGCAGGCGGTGGCCTACGCGGCCCGCCTGTTCGGCGCCCGGGCGGTGATCGTGATGCCGGACACCACGCCGACCGTCAAGATCGAGGCCACCCGCGCGCTGGGCGCCGAGGTGGTCTTCGTCACCCCGGAGCGGCGGGACACCGCGGCCGGCGAGTTGTCCGCCGAGCACGGCTACGCGTTCGTGCCGCCCTACGACGACGCGCGGATCATCGCCGGCCAGGGCACCGCCGGCCTGGAGATCATCGAGGACCTGCCCACCGCGGACACCGTACTGGTCCCGGTCAGCGGCGGCGGCCTGATCTCCGGCATAGCCGCCGCGGTCAAGCTGACCAGCCCGCATACCAAGGTGATCGGCGTCGAGCCCGAACTGGCCGCCGACGCGGCCGAGTCCTTCCGTACCGGCGTGCGCACCACGTGGTCCACCACCGACACCTACCGCACGATCGGCGACGGCCTGCGCGCCACCTCGGTGGGTGTACTGACGTTCGCGCACATCCAGGCGTACGTGGACGACATCGTCACGGTGACCGAGGAGCAGATCCGCGAGGCGATGCGCTTCCTGGGGCGGCGCGCGCGCCTGGTCGCCGAGCCCTCGGGCGCGGTGGCCACCGCGGCCTACCTCTTCCGCAAGGACGCGCTGCCCGCCGGCCGCGAGCACGTCGCCGTGGTCAGCGGCGGCAACGTCGACCCGGCGCTGTACGCCGAGGTGATGGCCTGAGCGAGCGCCCGGCATGCCGGGCGTAACCTCGTAGCAGCCGTGCTGCGGCGGACGAGAAGACCTAGAGGGAGTGCCGACACATGGACGCGGGCCTGCGCAAGGAGATCGAGGACAAGGTTTTCGCCGGGGAGCGCCTGAGCCGTGAGGACGGCATCGCGCTCTACGCGAGCGACGACCTGGCGTGGCTCGGCGGGCTCGCGCACCACGTGCGGACGGTGAAGAACGGCGACAAGGTCCACTTCAACGTCAACCGTCACCTCAACATGACGAACGTGTGCAACGCCTCGTGCGCCTACTGCTCGTTCCAGCGCAAGCCGGGCGAGAAGGACGCGTACACGATGCGGATCGAGGAGGCGGTACGGCTCGCGAAGGAGATGGAGCCGGACGGGATCACCGAACTGCACATCGTCAACGGCCTGCACCCGACCCTCCCGTGGCGCTACTACCCGAGGTCGCTCAGCGCGCTCAAGGAGGTGCTGCCGAACGTCGCGCTCAAGGCGTTCACCGCGACCGAGATCCACTGGTTCGAGAAGATCTCCGGCCTGTCCGCGTCGGACATCCTCGACGAGTTGATGGACGCGGGCCTGGAGTCGCTCACCGGCGGCGGCGCGGAGATCTTCGACTGGGAGGTCCGGCAGCACATCGTCGACCACGACACGCACTGGGAGGACTGGTCGCGGATCCACCGGCTCGCGCACTCCAAGGGCCTCAAGACCCCGAGCACGATGCTCTACGGCCACATCGAGGAGCCCCGGCACCGGGTCGACCACGTCATCCGACTGCGTGAACTCCAGGACGAGACCGGCGGTTTCCAGGTCTTCATCCCGCTGCGCTACCAGCACGACTTCCACGACAGCAAGGACGGCATCGTCCGCAACCGGCTCCAGGCCCGGACCAGCATGGCCACCGGCGCCGAGGCGCTCAAGGTGTTCGCGGTCTCCCGGCTGATGTTCGACAACGTCCCGCACGTGAAGTGCTTCTGGGTCATGCACGGCCTGGCCACCGCGCAACTCGCGCTCAACCACGGTGCGGACGACCTGGACGGCTCGGTCGTGGAGTACAAGATCACCCACGACGCGGACGACTTCGGCACGCCGAACAAGATGACCCGCGACGACCTGCTCGACCTGATCCGGGACGCGGGCTTCCGCCCGGTCGAGCGCAACACCCGCTACGAGACGCTGCGCGAGTACGAGGGCCCCGACCCGGCCCGCCGCGACACGCCGCAGCCGATGAAGCTCTGACCTCGCGCCGGCGACGCCGTGGTCCGGCCGCCGCCGGTGGCCGAGGCGCGGCCCAGGAAGCTTCGACCTCGCGCCGGCGACGACGACCGGGTATGGGGGAGTGTCGTGCCCGGCCGGTGCGTCCGGACCCGGACCGCCCGCCGTGGCCGAACGCGTTCGACGATCGCTCGGGAAGGCTGCCGGATGGCTGACGCGCTGCGGATTCCGCTCACCCGGGCGCAGGTCGAGGAGTGGTTCGGCGACGTGCTCCGGCACGATCTGCCGGAGATCGCGCACGCGCCCACCCGGCGCTTCCTGGCCGAGGTGGGTCTGCCGCGCGAGGCCGCGCTGATCCGGTTCGAACCGGGCGGCACCCGGGGCCGGCTGATCGTGCTCGGCACGTACGGCTCGCCGCACACGCCGTCGTACGCGGTGCTGCTCGACGGCACGACCGGTCGGGTGTTCGTCGAGCAGCGCTTCGGCGATCCGACGCCGATGTCGATGGACGTGTCCACCCTGGTCCGCAACGCGGGCCTGGTGGAGGCGATCCGGGCCGGTCGCGGACCGGTGCGCACCGGCGAGGAACTGATCGACCTGCTCGGCGAGACCGAACCCGAGTTGGATCCGAGGCACTCGTTCTGGCACACGTCCTTCGCGCTGTGGCAGTTGCGCCGGGCGGCGGTGCCGGGCGAGGGCCTGGCCGTGCGGATCACCCCCGCGATGCTGGACCTGGTGTACGAGAACGAGTTCTCCGGCTACGACGAGCGGCAGTTGCCCGCCGCGATCACGCACGAGCCGACCCGGCGCTTCCTGCTCGACATCGGGTTGATCGACGCGTGGGCCTACCTGGACATGCGCAGCGACGACAAGCCGCTGGCGACCCTGGCCGAGCTGATCGCCGAGCGCCGGGCCGACTGGGACGACGAACCGGAGCCGCCGGCGGACGCGGAGCACCTGGTCGTCCTGGGCTACGTCAGCGAGGACGGCGACCTGCTCGTGGACGGCCGTACCGGCGTGGTCCGGCGCTGGTACACCGGCGGCGACGAGCCGGAGATGGACACGCTCAACACCGATCTGTCCACGCTCGCCTTCACCATGTGGGTGATCGGGCGGATGCGTCGGCAGGGCGAGCGGTTCGGCATCGGCATCCACGACGTGTGGGAGCCGATCGTGGTCGACCTGCTGTCGTCGGTCGATCCGCTCGCGTGGGCGCGGCCGGGAGGCTACTGGGAGTACATGATCCTGGACGGCATCAACGGCCTCGGCCCGTGATCCGGCCGGTCGGGTTCCGAGTCGGGGCCCGGCTCGGCGTCCCGAATACGGGATGCTTGACTGGAGGGGACGGCCCGGCTCGCGCCCGCCGCCACTCGAATTGCTCCGGCCAGGGAAACCGAAGGTGACCATGTCGAATCCCGCGCTGCGTTACTCGCTCTACCGGCTCGGCATCTTCGCCGCGTTGTTCGGCGTGGTCATGGTCGTGTTCGGGTTCTTCGACCTGGACGGTCGGGGGAACGTGTTCATCGCGATCGCCATCGCGGCCGCGGCGTCGGCGGTGATCAGCTACAAGTTCCTGAACGCGGAGCGGGACGCGATGTCCGAGGCCCTGTACGAGCGCATGCAGCGGGCCAAGCAGCGCATCGCCGAGGACAACCACGCCGAGGACGAGGCGGTGGCTCCGATCACCCGGATCGCCAAGGCCAAGGAAGCCTCCTAGGCAGCCTTCCTCGGCCTCCCTCACCTACCATCGGCCTCCCTTGGCCTTCCTCGGCCTCCCGGTCGGGAACCCGGCGGCACGCGACCCCTCCGGTCGGGGAAGCCTCTTAAGCGAGGTGTGGCCGGCCGTGTCCGTGGGTGTCCGGCGGTGTCCGTTCCGTAATTCTTTGCGTTTATCGGTTTAGTGTCGCTATCCTCACTCCCATGATTGGTGCAGGCGACACGCAGTTGACGGACGCGGCGGTGGGTTTCCCGCTCGTGTCCCGTCGGCACGTCGACCTGGGCCGTTGCGCCACCGCGCTGTGTCGCGGCTGACCGCCGCCGTGCCCCTGCCGGGCTGACGTCTCCACGCTCGTCGCCCCGACCGCCCGCACGCCGGCCCTCCGCGGCCGTTCTGCGCGAAGTATCGCTTCCTCGTAGTCCTTCCTGCGGGCACACGTGTGCCTATTGATGCGCAGGTTCACGGCCGCTCCGTACCGCCACCCCCGTCCCCCACGGTGCCCGTTCAGGAGCCCTGCCTTGTCTGCAGTCGATTCACTCAAGACCCTGAAGAGAACTCCCTTCTGGGCCCAGATAGCCGCCGGCCTCGTGCTCGGTGTGGCCTTCGGCTTCATCGCCAAGGAATACAACGTCTCGTGGCTGACCCAGACGCTCGACCAGATCGGCACGATCTTCGTCCAGCTGCTCAAGCTGGCCGTACCGCCGCTGGTGTTCACCGCGATCCTGGTCAGCGTCGTCAACCTGCGGAACGTCAACAACGCCGCGCGGCTGGCCGCGCGCACGCTGCTGTGGTTCCTGATCACGTCGCTGATCGCGGTCGCGATCGGCCTCACCATCGGCCTGGTCACCAACCCCGGCGACGGCTTCAAGCTGCCGGCCGACCCGGGCAAGGCGCCGAAGACCAACGGTGACTGGCTCGACTTCATCACCGGCATCGTGCCGACCAACATCGTCACCGCCTTCTCCGAGGTCAAGGTCCTGCAGATCGTCTTCCTGGCGGTCGTGCTCGGCTCCGCGATCCTGTCGGTCGGCGCCAAGGCCGAACCGCTGGTCAAGGGCGCCGAACTGGTCCTGGAGATCATCCAGAAGGCGCTGTGGTGGGTGATCAAGCTGTCCCCGCTGGGCACGCTCGGCCTGATCGGCACCTCGGTCGCCACCTACGGCTGGGACCTGATCAAGCCGCTGGGCACCTTCACCGCCGACATCTACATCGGTTGCGCGCTGGTGATGTTCGTGGTCTACCCGCTGCTGCTCGCGCTGGTCGGCAAGGTCAACCCGCTGAACTACTTCAAGGGCGCGTGGCCGGCCATCCAGCTCGCGTTCGTCTCGCGCTCCTCGGTCGGCACCATGCCGGTCACCCAGAAGGTCACCGAGCGCCTCGGCGTCCCGAAGGACTACGCCTCGTTCGCGGTGCCGTTCGGCGCCACCACGAAGATGGACGGTTGCGCCGCGATCTACCCGGCGATCGCCGCGATCTTCGTCGCCGAGGTCTACGGTGTGAACCTGGGCATCAAGGAATACCTGCTGATCGCGTTCGTCTCGGTGATCGGCTCGGCGGCCACCGCCGGTCTCACCGGCGCGATCATCATGCTGACCCTCACGCTCAGCACGGTGAACCTGCCGCTGGCGGGCGTCGCGCTGCTGCTGGCGATCGACCCGATCCTGGACATGATCCGCACCGCCACGAACGTGGCCGGGCAGGTCGTGGTGCCGATCCTGGTCTCCGCTCGGGAGAAGACGCTGGATCTGGAGAAGTACAACAACCCGCGTGATCTGGAAGCGCCCGACGAGCCGGCCACGCCGCACGTCCCGCTCCAGAAGACGGCGGAGCGCGAACCGGTCTCGGTCTGACGCTCCCGCTCGACCGGCGCCCCCGATCCCCTCGTGCCGAAGGGATCGGGGGCGCTGTCGTTCACCGGCGGGGAGGGGCGGGGGTGTCTTCGGCGGGCTCGGTCTCGGTCTCGGGCGCGGGGGTGGGGCCGGGGATGTCGGCGGTGGCCGTGACCGCGGGGCCGCTCGCCTCCGTCGCGGTCGTGCCCTCCGCGACAGCCGCCGCTCCGTCCGCCGCCGCACGCGCCGCCGCGTCCGCCGCGTCGGCGATCGGGGTCGCGCCGCCGTAGCGTCGGGCCAACCGGCGGATGTAGGCGACCAGTTCCGGCGGGTCCTCGATCTCGAAGTCGGCGTCGAGCAGGCTGATGTAGACGGCCAGGTTCTCGATGCTGGACGCGCTCGTCTCGAACACGCAGGTGTCGTCGTCGACCACCGCGAACGCGCCGAAGGCGGGCGGCACCTTTTCGGCGACCGAGCCGATCGGGGCGCGCACCAGCACCCGGGCGCGGAACTGCCCGCGCGCGCTCTGCACGCCCTGGTTCACGAAGGCCGCCACGTCGCCGTCGGCGGGCAGTTCGCGCGGGGTGAAGCGGGGGCCGTGCGGCGGACGCGGGGTGATCCGGTCCATCCGGAAGGTGCGCCAGTCCTCGCGCTTGACGTCCCACGCGACCAGGTACCAGCGGCCCATCCGGTGCACGAGCCGGTAGGGCTCGACCACGCGCGAGGTCTCCTTGCCGTCGTGCGAGCTGTACCGGAAGCGCAGTTGCTCGTGGTCGCGGCAGGCGCCGGCCAACACGGTCATCACGTCCATGTCCACGGCCGGACCGGTCTGGCGGACCGGGACGGTGTACTTCTGCAGCGCCTTGACCCGGCGATGCAGCCGGGACGGCAACACCTGGTCGAGCTTGGTGAGGGCGCGTAGCATCGCCTCGTCCATGCCGTCCACCACGCTGCCGGCGGCGATCCGCAGTCCGACCACGATGCTCACCGCCTCCTCGTCGTCCAGCAGGAGCGGCGGCAGCGCCTTGCCGGCGCCGAGGCGGTAGCCGCCGACCACGCCGCGCCGCGCGTGCACCGGATAGCCCAGGCCGCGCAGCCGCTCGATGTCGTAGCGGACCGTCCGCCCGCTCACGCCGAGCCGTTCGGCGAGTTCGGGGCCGGTCCAGTCGGGCCGCGTCTGCATGAGCGAGAGCATGCGCAGGAGTCGCGCGGAGGTTTCCAGCATGCGTCGAAGTCTGCCGGCTCCGGGCCGATCAAACAGGAACGAACATTGCCTGTTTCGAATCTAGTCTCGGGGTTGTGGAAAACAGCGGCGAGAAGACCCTCGCGACCCCGACGTCCCAGTCCCCGGTAGGCCCGCGGCAGCGCTGGCTCGGTCTTATGGTGGTGCTGGCCGCCACCTTGATGAACCTGCTCGACTCCAGCGTGGTGGGCGTCGCGGCGCCCGCGATCCGCGGCGACCTGGGCGGGAGCTACGCGAGCCTGCAGTGGATCGCGGCCGGCTACACGCTCGCCCTCGCGGTGGGCCTGCTCACCGGCGCGCGGCTCGGCGACATGTACGGCCGCAAGTTCATGCTGATGGTCGGCGTGGTCGGCTTCGTGGTGCTCTCGGTGGCCTGCGCGATCGCCTGGTCGCCGGAGACGCTGATCATCGCGAGGGTGCTCCAGGGGCTGGTCGGCGCGCTGATGATCCCGCAGACGTTCGGCCTGATCCGGGACCTGTTCCCGCCGGCCGAGATCGGCAAGGCGTTCGCGGTGTTCGGCCCGGCGATCGGACTGTCCACGGTGCTCGGGCCGATCGTCGCGGGTGTGCTCGTGGACGGGGACCTGTTCGGCACCGGGTGGCGGATGATCTTCCTGATCAACGTCCCGCTGGGCGCGTTCGCGCTGCTGACGGGGTGGCGGATGTTGCCCGACGTGGCGCCGAGCGAGGCGGGCGGGCGGCTGGACGTGGTGGGCATGGCGCTCGCCGGTGTCGGCACCTTCATGCTCGTGCACCCGCTCGTCCAGGGACGCGAACTGGGTTGGCCGGTCTGGTCGTTGGTCGAGTGCGCGGCGTCGCTGCCGGTGCTTGCGGCGTTCGCGGTGCACCAGTTGCGCCGCGAGGCGGCCGGCAAGGTGCCGCTGATCAGGCTGGGCGTGTTCCGGCGTCGCTCGTACGCCTCGGGCGTCGGGTTCGTGATGGTCTTCTTCGGCGCGATCGTCGGGATCTCGATGGCGATCGGCCTGTTCCTCCAACTGGGCCTGGGCTACAGCCCGACCCGGGCCAGCCTGACGATGGGCGCGTGGGCGCTCGGCGCGTTCCTCGGCTCCGGCCTCAGCGGCGCGGTGATGGGCAAGCTGGGCCGGCGCATCCTGCACATCGGGCTGGCCGTGATGGCGGCCGGCATCGCCTGGATGTACCTGGTCTTCGCGGACGCCGGGGCGGACATCGGCACCGGCGACCTGCTCGCGCCGCTCGGGCTGTTCGGGCTCGGCATGGGGATGATCTTCGTGCCGGTGTTCGACATCATCATGGGCGAGGTCGAGGACCACGAGGTCGGTTCGGCCTCCGGTGTGCTCGAATCCGTCCAGCAGTTGGGCGCCTCGCTGGGCATCGCGATCCTGGGCACGGTGTTCTTCGGCGTGATCGGGGCCCAGGCCACGCACAACTTCGACGAGAGCGCGGCACCGAAGCTGCGTACGGAGCTGACCGCGGCGGGCGTGCCGGTGGGTACGCAGGACGCGATCGTGGCCGGGCTGCGGGCGTGCGTGGACGCCCGGGAGAACGCGACCGACCCGGACCGGCTGCCGGCGAGCTGCACGACCGTCCCGGTCACCCCGGCCTCCGCCGAGCCGGTCGCGAGGGCGGGCGCCGAGACGCACACCCGCTCCTCGATCGACGCGGTCAAGCGCACGACCCTGCTGGCCTTCGGCCTGACCGCGGTTGCCTTCGCCCTGGGCTTCCTCCTCCCCAAGCGAGCCCGCGAGAACCAGTTCACCCCGGCGGAGCCGACGTCGCCCTCCCCGACCCAGGAACGCGAGCCGGCCCTGGCCTGACCCCAGGCCCCCTCACCGAGCGGCGCGGGACCCCCCACCACGGGTCCCGCGCCACTTGCCGTTCCCGCCGGCCCCGGCTCCGGCGCGCTCGGGACCGGATTCCGGGGCGGTTCGAGGGGTGGAGCGGGCGCGGGAGAATGGTTGTATGACAACGCCCGTCCGGCTTTCCGCGATCGATCTCGTCACGTACACCCCCGGTCTGGCCGCGCTGCTCGTGGACGCGGTCGAGGACGGGGCCGGGGTCGGCTTCCTCGCCCCGCTGCCGATCGACGCGGCCGCCGAATGGTGGGCGGCCCAGGGGGCCGAGATACGCAGCAACCGCACCATCGTCTGGGTCACCTCGGACCACGAGGGCGTCACCGGGACCATCCGGCTGCGCCTGGCCGGCATGCCCGACAGCCGGCATCGCGCCGCGGTCGCCGGGCTGCTGGTGCACCGCCGTGCCCGGGGCAACGGGCTGGCCCGCGAACTCCTGGCCACCGCGGAGCGGTTCGCCGCCGCCGCGGGGCGCAGCCTGCTCACCCTGGACGCTCCGACCGGCAGCGGCGCGGAGCGCCTGTACAAGCGCGCCGGCTGGATCGAGTCGGGCGCCATCCCGGCCTACGCCGCGGACCCCTCGGGCGTGCTGCGGTCCACCACGATCTTCCACAAGCAACTGGGCTGAAGGGCTGAAGGTGAGCGGGCCGACCGGGACCGGTTACCGTTGAAGGCGATATGACAACCAAGACCTCCAAGGGCGCCAGGCCCGAGCCGCTCGACGCCTGCCTGGACGCGATCGGCAAGCTCCCCTCCCGCGCCAAGTTCCACCTGCCCGGCCGGGAGCGTACGGTCGCCCAGACGCTGGGCGAATCCGGCGTGCGCTGGTACGCGTACGACCTGGTCGCGCGCCGCCTGGGCCCGGCGCGGCCCAGCAAGGAGGGCCGCCAGACGCCGTACCGGGGCCACCCGGTCTTCGTGGCCCAGCACGCCACGGGCACGTGCTGCCGAGGCTGCCTGGAGGAGCTGCACGCGATCCCGCAGGGCCGGCAGCTCGACAAGGCCGAGCTCAACTACGTCGTCAACGTGATCTGCCTGTGGCTGACCCGCGAGATCGGCCCGGTCGCCAAGCCGAGCGGTCGCGCGGCCCGCACTCCGCGCTCGGCGATGCCGACCATCCCGGAGAAGCCGACGGGCTCCACCAGGTCCGCGCGCGCCACCCGCGCGTCGCGGTCGCGCTGACGGCCTCCGTCCCGGCCGGCCGGGACCGGCTCCCGGGTATCCACCCCGGCGAAGCGCTCAGGGGCCGGCCGACGGCGCCGACGGGTCCGTGCCGCCGGCCGGCGCGTCCGTGAGGGTCAGGTCGGCGGAGAAGGCGCCCCACTTGCCGTCGGGCAACTGGCCCCGGATCTTCAGCACCCGCCCGGCCACCGGCTGATCACCCAGCGGAAGGCTGTACTGCGCCGTCCCGGACGGCGGCGCCACCCCCCACATCACCGTGGTCAGGAACTTCCCGTCCAGGTACACCTCGTAGCTCGCGACCGCCCCGTCCACGTCCGGCGGCGTCCAGCTCAGGTCGACGTACGTGCCGTCCACCGCGACCCGGGGCACCGCGCGCAGCCCGGTCGGCGCGGTGTCGCGACCGTCGCCGGTGCCCTGCTCGGTGAGCACCGCCACGGCGTTGCTCTCCGGCGACTTGTTGTCCGCGGCGTCGCGCGCGGTGACCGTGAAGCTGTACTCGGTGCCCGGCCGGAGCCCGTTGACCACCGCCGTGGTCAGGTCTCCCGCGACGCTGTGCACCCGCACACCGGCCTGCCACACGTCGTACGCGGTCACCCCCACGTCGTCCGTGGCGGCCTCCCAGGACAGCGTGGCACCGCCGGAGCCCCGGGCCTGCCCCCGCACGTTCCGCGGCGCGGTCGGCGGCACGCGCTCGCCCCGGGCCACGGACAAGGTCGTGGCCGGCACGACCACGCTGGCCGGCGACACGTTCCCGGCCTTGTCCCGCGCCCGCACGGAGAACGAGTACGCCGTCCCGGGGGTCAGTCCGCCGACGTCGACCATGTGCCGCCCGCCGGTCACGTCCAACACCTTCGTGTCCCCGCGGTACACCTCGAACACCGCGACGTCCGGATCCGCGCGCCACATCACGTGCACCGACACCGAGCTCGACGCGAGCGCGGTGACCTCGCCGGGCACCGCGGGCGCCGAGGTGTCCTTCCCGTCCTCGGAACACCCCGCCACCACCAGCGCAACGGCCAACCCGGGCAAGCCGATCCATGCCATTCGTCGCGCCACGATGCCTCTCTCCAGGAGAGCAAATTGGTCTAGACATATATGACACAGCATCCGGCCGCGGACAAGACACGAGTCGGCACGGACTTGCCCGGAGCGGCCCACCACCACCCGCTCAGGCCGCCGTGTGCGGCGCCAGGCGCACGATCAGCTCGGCGTCCAACGCCCTCGCCAGCCGTTCCAGCACCTGGATCGTCGGCACGGTCCCACCTGCCTCGAAGCGAGCCACGGCCGACTGGGTCATCCCGGCGGCGTCGGCGAGCACGGCCTGCGTGAGCCCGTGTCGTTCGCGCATCTCCCGAACGCTGCGCCCGAGCTCGAACGCGATCCGAGTCGCCTCGTAGGCCTCTTCGGCGCCGGCTTCCGCCATTCGCCGCGAGCGGATCTCCTGCCAGTCACTGCGGCCGCTCATACGCTTACTCCTCGTCATCGTCGGCTGTGTGAGCCTGCTCGACACACCGTCGCAGCGCACGCCGAGCGCGCTCGACCTCGCGCGTCTGTACCATCCGGGTCTTGCGAAAGACGGTCAGCAGAATGATCCTCCGCCCCGAGGCGATCCAGTAGGTGACTCGGATGGCGTCGCCGTCGAGGTGAAACCGCAGCTCACGGAGCTTTCCGTCCAGCTGCCGCGTGTACGGCTCGCCGAGCAGCGGGCCCTGGGCGGCGACCAGGTCGATGTAGAAGGCCGCAGTCGCAAAATGCGCGACCGGCAAACCTTCGAGCCATACCCGGACGTCCGGTTCCAATTCAACGGTACCCCAGTTCATAGCGTTGATGCTATGAACTGGATTCGGTTCACTCGTCGAAAGCCGAGTCGTTCACTCGACCGTGTTCGTGGTGGGCGTTCGCACCGGGACGAAGCGGTCGAAGGGAGTGCGTGCGCGGGGCGGGTCGGCGCCTCGCGTGTGCACTCACATGGAATTCCCATGGAACCCGCGTAGACCCGGGCCAGGGCTCGGGCGGTGCCGGTGGCGAGCCTGCCCGTGGCGTCGAAGTGGCCCTCGTAGTAGCGCTGTTCCCGCACGCGAGGCGTCGCCACCGGCTTCAATGGTTGTCGAGGCGAACGTTTCGGAAGCGGGGGCGATCCATGACGCGCGTGGTGGCTGTGGGGGCGGCCCTGATCGTGAGCGGCGCGCTCGTGGTCGGGTGCCAGGGCGGTTCGTCCAAGGGGGGTTCGTTCGGCCTGAAGAGCGACCCGCCCGCCGCGAGCGCGAGCCAGGGGGGTCCCACCGATCCGCCCCCGCCGCCGGCCCTGCCCTCGTCGGATCCGGTCACCCCCGCACCGCCGGTGTCCATCACGCCGCGCCCGACCGCGACCACGCGTGCCGACGTCGCGCTCACCACCCCGCAGGCGCAGGCGCTGGTCGCGGCGGTCGTACTGGTGCCCAAGGATTGGGGCCCGACCTACGTCCCGCAGGAACGCAACTACGAGTACGCCGCGCTGGACCGGGTGATCACCGGCACCGACTGCAAGCAGGTGGTCCAGGGCACCACCCCGGGCGCACTCGCGACGATGGCGCGCTACGTGTACATCCCGGACGGGCAGCCGAGCGTGGACAACCTCAGCAAGACGCTCGCGACCTCCTCCGCGACGGTGTACGCCAGTACGGAGGCGGCCCGGACCGACATGAAGATCGGGATCGACGACGGGCGGCGCTGCCCGAACCAGGTGCTCGCCGGCGACGAGAAGCTGACCGGCATCCAGATCTTCGACCTGACCGTCGAGGGCATCGACGAGGTGCACGTCGCACGCGCCCAGTGGGTCGGCGGACGCGGCGGCGCGCCGTTCCAGTACGTGTGGGTGACGGCCCGTCAGGGCCAGATGGTGCTCACCGCGGCCGTCGTCGACCGGGGCGACAAGACCTTCGAGTCGGCCAAGAACCAGGCCGTCGACGCTCTCGCCAAGATGGTCGCGCGCACCCGGGTGCAACTGCGCTGACCCCCGCCAAGCGTGGTGAATACCATGGGGGTTCACGCACACGGGGGGCATCGGGATGTACGGCATCACAAGAGTGGCGGTTCACGCGGTCGGTCCGATACTCGGCGCCCTGTTGCTCGCGGGCTGCGCCGACGGTGGTGACGATCCGTTCGCGGTGGCTCCCGAGGCGGCGCCCACCAGCGCCGACCCGATGGTCAAGGGCCCGGGGCCGAGCGGTTCCCCCTCGCGCCCGAGCGCTTCCGCCACCCGCCCGGTCGCCGGCACCGCGCCGCCGAGCCGTACCCCCGAACAGGCACAGGCGCTGGCCACCTCGCTCGCGCTCGGCCCGGAGGACTGGGGGAGCGGCTTCGTCCGGCAGAGCACGTACGAGTTCGCCGGCGAGACCTGGACCGACTACGCCGCCGACTGCACGCAGCAGACCGTGCCCCTGGCGCCGAGCATCGTCGGACAGTGGGTACGCCAGGTGCAACTGCCGGATCCCGGCCAACCCGCGCAGCTCTCCAGCGGCAGCACCACCGTGATCGTGCACAAGGACGTGCGCGGCGCGCGCGAGCAGGCGCAGAACGCGCGCCAGGTCAAGGACCGTTGCCCGACCCGCACCTACCCGGACGGCACTCGGGCCAAGGACACCCCGGGCGCGTCACAGCCCGCGTTCCCGGAGGCGGACGAGGTGTTCGCCGAGGAGGGCCTGATGTACCCCAAGGCCGGCGGCGGACCGTACCCGTACGTCGTGCTGACCCTGCGCAAGGACACCGTCGTGATGTCCTCCTACTACAGCGGCCCCACCGCCGACCGGCTTCCCGAAGTACGCACCCGCGCCGGCCAGGCCGGCCGGCTGATGCTCGACCGCCTGCTGCGCTCCTGATCGGGCGCCCGGCCCGGCCCGGGGAACTCGCCGCCACCGCGCGGTCGGACACCCCCGGGCCCGGTCCGGGGTGCCGCCCGGGGGCTGGAAGTGCGCCGGAGGCCGTCGGGACGGCTAACGTTTTGGTCATGACCCAATCGCACGGCTTTGAGACCCTGGCGATCCATGCCGGGCAGGAACCCGACCCGTTGACCGGGGCCGTGGTTCCGCCGATCTACCAG
>NZ_JBSFEO010000051.1:0-84617 GCF_053594475.1 Embleya sp. NPDC001921 | reverse complement strand
ATAAAAACACCCAACACAGAGAAAACCAAAATATAGTGCGTGATAGGGTAGTTCCGCGGTGTCCTCTCCCGTCCGCCCGGGGCGGGGCTCACACCCCGCCCGTCCGGCGCTCGAGGACAACACGGCCGCAGGCCGGGGCGTTCGTCGGGCTCCCGCTCGCCGACAGGCTTAACGCGTCGGGGGCTTCTTCCCCGTGACGCCCATGTAGACCAGCGTGGACAGCGCCGGACGGACGTCCTTCATCTTGATGTTCCAGGATTCGAAGCCCTTCTGGTGCCCCGCCACCGCCGCGAGCATCGCGACCAGGGTGCCCGCCATCGCGTTCGGGTGCACGTCGTCGCCGACCTTGCCCTTGGCCTGCATGTTCTCGATGGCCTCGGTCAGCGAACCGGTGACCGCCGTCAGGATCTTCTGGCGCACCTTGTAGAAGCGCTTGTCGCCCTCGGCGGAGGCCAGGTCGACGACGCGAAGGATCGGCTCGTAGTCCCGCCAGAAGTCGAGGAATCCGTCGGCCAGGGCCTCGGCGGCGGCGAAGCCGCCCTTGCCGGCCCAGCTCTGGTCCTCGGCGAGAGTCTTCAGACGCTGGCCGTCCTTGGCCATGTCGTTCGCGATCTCGAGGATCGCACTCTCGACGTCCTGAAAGTACTGGTAGAAGGTGGCGGGAGAGGTGCCTGCCATACGGGCGACGTCGATGACCTTGACGTCCCGGTACGGAGACGTGTCGAGCATCTCGCGGAGGCAGTCGAGCAGCTTTTGCCGCGTCGCCTGTCCGCGTCGCCCGGCGACGCGGCCGTCGACGGTGCGAACTTGTCCTGTCATGCCGTCAGTTTACGGGCGCATGATCGGTTTCGCTGTCCGCCGCACGGAGGAAAGCGGGCATTTCCCCGCCGCCGTGCATGAGCAGTTCCGCTCCGCTGACGTACCGTGACATCGGCGACGCGAGGAACAGGCAAACGTCCGCGACGTCCGACGGATCCGCCATCCGACCGAGTGGAATCGTGTCCGCGACGCGCTGCACGCCCGCCTCGTCCCCGTAGTGCAGGTGGGCCTGTTCGGTCCGAACCAGGCCCACGATCACCGAGTTGAGTCGGATCCTGGGAGCCCACTCGACGGCGAGCGATCGGGTGAGCGAATTCATCCCGGCCTTCGCCGCGCCGTAGGCCGCGGTGCCCGGCGAAGGGCGCACGCCGCTCACGCTGGAGATGTTCACGATCACCCCGCCGGTTTCTTGACGGTGCATCAAGCGGTGGGCGGCCTGGGCGAAATAGAGCGGACCGAGCAGGTTCAGCTCGATGATCGCCTTGGAGAACCGGGGCGACGCGGTGGCCGC
Organism: Embleya sp. NPDC001921; assembly: GCF_053594475.1. Lineage (NCBI taxonomy): Bacteria > Bacillati > Actinomycetota > Actinomycetes > Kitasatosporales > Streptomycetaceae > Embleya > Embleya sp. NPDC001921. Next base: position 83,287 of record NZ_JBSFEO010000051.1, on the reverse strand, counting down.
GTCGGTCTGCGGCGCGCCGCCCGCGTTGTTCACCAGCACGTCCAGTCGACCGAAGCGCTCCTCGACGAACTGCACTGCGGCGAAGGCCGTGTCGGGGTCGCGCACGTCGGCGGGGGTGTACGCCGCGGTGCGTCCGCCGGCGCTCGGCAGCGTCTCCGGTTCGCGCCGCGAGCAGACCACGACGTCGGCGCCGGCGGCCAGGAAGCGCTCGCTGATGCCCCGTCCGATCCCCTTGCCGCCACCGGTGACGAGAACGACGCGTCCGCTCATGTCGAGCGGGTTGGGGGAGGACGTCATGGCCTGCTCCTGACGGGCTGCGGTGTCGTGGGCGCCACGCTCGGTCCGTCTGGCGTGGGTCGCTCGGGGTCAACTATGGTGGCAGAAATCTGACGATCAGTCAGATCGGGTGGTGATGTGCCTCTCACGACCGGACGGCCGCGTCGGCCGCACCCGCCGGTACACGGGTACGTGATCAGCCGATCCGACGCACGCGGCCGAATGGATCTGGTTGCCATGGCTATCCGTTACGAGGTGCGTGAGGGCATTGCCGAGGTGGTGCTGGACGCACCCCCCGTCAACGCGCTCACCGTCGCCGGCTGGTTCGAGCTCGCGGACCGACTCCGCGACGCGAGCCGCGACCCGCAGGTCCGGGCCGTGGTGCTCCGGGCCGAAGGGCGCGGCTTCAACGCCGGCGTCGACATCAAGGAAATGTCGAACACCGAGGGCTTCGACGCGCTGGTCGCGGCCAACAAGGGCTGCTTCGACGCGTTCGCGGCCGTGTACGACTGCGAGGTGCCCGTGATCGCGGCGGTGCACGGCTTCTGCGTGGGAGGCGGGATCGGGCTGGTCGGCAACGCGGACATCATCGTCGCGTCGCACGACGCGTTCTTCGGCCTGCCCGAGGTGGACCGGGGCGCGCTCGGCGCGGCCACCCACCTGGCTCGCCTGGTCCCGCAGCACCGGATGCGACAGATGGTGTACACGTCGGAGAACGCCCCCGCGGCGGAACTGCACGCGTACGGCTCGATCTACAAGCTGGTCGACCGGGACAAGCTGGTCGAGACCGCGTTCGAGGTGGCTCGGGCCATCGCCGCGAAGAGCCCGACCGTCATCCGCGCCGCGAAGGCGTCGCTGAACGGCATCGACCCGGTCGACGTCAAGCGCTCGTACCGCTACGAGCAGGGCTTCACGTTCGAACTGAACCTGACCGGTGTGTCGGACGAACTGCGCGACGCCTTCACCGAGGGTCGCGAGGCCGACACCTCCAAGTGACCGCCACGACCCCTTGCCGGGGGTCCGGGGGTTGTCCCCCGGGTGAGCACGGTACCGAGGGTCGCGAAGCGGACACCTCGAAGTAGATACGGGAGCAACCATCCATGGCTGACAAGCGCATGACGCCCGATCAGGTCGTCGCACAGCTCTCCGACGGGATGACCGTCGGCATCGGCGGCTGGGGCTCGCGGCGCAAGCCGATGGCCCTGGTCCGGGCCATCCTGCGGTCCGACCTCAAAGACCTGACGGTCGTCTCGTACGGCGGTCCCGACGTGGGTCTGCTGGCCCGCGCGGGCAAGGCGAGCAAGCTCGTCTACGCCTTCGTGTCGCTCGACTCGATCCCGCTGGAGCCCAACTTCCGCCACGTCCGGGAGAACGGCCTGGTCGAGGCGGTCGAGTACGACGAGGGCATGTTCCTCACCGGCCTGCGCGCCGCTGCCCAGCGGCTGCCGTTCCTGCCCACCCGGGCGGGCCTGGGCTCGGACATCCTGAAGGTCTCGCCGCACCTGAGGACGATCGAATCGCCGTACGGCGACGAGACGTTGGTCGCGATGCCCGCGCTGAACCTGGACGTCGCGCTGATCCACGCGAACGTCGCCGACGAGCGCGGCAACGCCGCGCTGACCGGCCCCGACCAGTTCATGGACGACCTGTTCTGCCTCGCGGCCGAGAAGGCGTACGTCTCGGCCGAGCGCGTGGTGCCCAGCGAGGAGCTGCTCAAGGCGGCCGGCTGTGTGCACACGCTGACCGTGCACCGCTACATGACGCACGGTGTGGTCGAGGCGCCGAACGGCGCGCACTTCACCGAGTGTCCGCCGGAGTACGGCCGGGACGAGGCGTTCCAGAAGGCGTACGTCACCGCTGCCGCCGACCCGGAGGCGTGGGCCGCGTTCGAGCGGCGATTCCTCGAGGTGGAGAACGAAGCGGCATATCAGGCCGCCGTCGCGGAGTTCCAGAAGGAGACGGCCAAGTGAGCACCGAGACCCTGATCGAGGCCACCCGGGCCGACGTGTGCGTCGCGGCCGTCGCGGACTGCTTCCGCGGCGACGGCGAGATCATCGGCAGCCCGATGGGCGCCGTGCCCACGATCGGCGCCCGGTTGGCCCGCGCGACGTTCGAACCGGACCTGATGCTCTCCAACGGCGAGTCGTACTTCTTCGAGGGCGACGCCCGACTGGGCGCCACGCCGGACGAGTTCGCCGTCGTCGGCTGGATTCCCTACCGCCAGGTGCTGGACGTGCTCGCCTCCGGTCGGCGGCACGTGATGATGGGCCCGGTGCAGATCGACCGGCACGGCAACGCCAACATCTCCGCGATCGGCGACTGGGCCAAGCCCAAGCGCCAGGTGCTCGGATCGCGCGGCGGGCCGGGCAACACGATCAACCACACCACCAGCTACTGGATCCCCAAACACTCGGCGCGCGTGCTCACGCCGAAGGTGGACATGGTCTCCTGCGTCGGCTACGACCGGGCCGCCGAGGTGGGCTCCGCCGGGCGCTTCCACGAGGTCCGACGGGTCGTCACCAACCTGTGCGTGCTCGACTTCGAGACCGACGCGAAGGTCATGCGGCTGCGCTCGGTGCACCCCGGCGTCAGCGTCGAGGAGGTCGTCGAGGCGACCGGCTTCGAGCTGGTGATCCCGAGCGAGGTGCCCACCTCGCGGGTGCCCACGGACGAGGAGCTGCGGATCGTGCGGGACGTGCTCGACCCGCGCGGGATGCGCACGCGCGAGGTGCCGGCGTGAGCGCCGCGGCCGGCACGCACCCGGCGCTGCGCAACGCGTTCACCGAGAGGTTCGGCGTCGACTTCCCCATCGTGCAGACCGGCATGGGGTACGTGTCCTACCCCCAACTGGTCGCGGCCACCGCCGAGGCGGGCGGGCTGGGCATCCTGGCGTCGGCCACGATGACCTACGAGGAGCTGGTCGCGGCGATCGCGGCGGTCAAGCGGAGCACCGCCAAGTCGTTCGCGGTCAACCTGCGCGCGGACGCGCCGGACGCGGCCGAGCGGATCGACCTGATGGGCCGTGAGGGCGTCAGGGTCGCCTCGTTCGCGCAGGCCCCGAAGAAGGACCTGATCAAGCGGGCGCACGACCTGGGCATGCTCGTGGTGCCCTCGATCGGCGCCAAGCGGCACGCGCAGAAGGTCGCCGAATGGGGCGTCGACGGTGTGATCGTGCAGGGCGGCGAGGGCGGCGGGCACACCGGCTCGATCCCGACCACGCTGCTGCTGCCGCAGGTCACCGACGTCCTGCGGGGCAGCGGCGTCACCGTGATCGCGGCCGGCGGCTTCTTCGACGGGCGCGGCCTGGTCGCCGCGCTGGCGTACGGCGCGGACGCGATCGCGATGGGCACCCGCTTCCTGCTCACCTCGGACAGCCCGGTGGGGCACGCGGTCAAGGACGTCTACCTGGCCACCGACGTCAACGGCACGATCGTGTCCAAGGAGGTCGACGGCGTCCCGCACCGGGTGCTGGCGACCGACTTCGTCAAGCGGCTCGAACAGCGCTCGGTGCTCGCCCGCTATCCGCGCTCGATCGCCAACGCGGTGCGGTTCCAAAAGCTCAGCGGGACCAGGCTCACCGACATGGTCCGCGAGGGCCTGGCGATGAAGAAGTCGCAAGGGCTGAGCTGGCCGCAGGTGTTGATGGCGGCGAACACCCCGATGCTGCTCAAGGCCGCGATGGTGGACGGCCGTCCGGACCTGGGCGTGATGGCCTCGGGCCAGGTCGTCGGCGTGATCGAGGACCTGCCCTCGTGCGCCGAACTGATCACCCGGATCGTCGAGCAGGCGAGCGGGATCCTGCACGAGCTGGAGTCCACCCGGGTCTGACCGCCCTCCCGCCTCCCGCGAACGCCGGCATCGCCCCACCCGGGCGGTGCCGGCGTCGTGTTCGCACGGTGTCCGCGCCCACCCGGGGGTGGGTCTGGACCCACCCCGGATCGGGGTCCCGGCGCAGTGTTCCGCGAACGTCGCGCCGACAGACTCGAACTGTCAGCGGGACACGCAGTGGAACACGAGGGGACCTGACAATGGCCAAGCAGCCGGCGACCGTTCGCGTCGCACGATGGAGCGCCACCCACCCGTGGCGGGCGATCACCATGTGGATCGCGTTCGTCGCCATCTGCCTGGTCGTCGGGGGCCTGGCGGGGACCGAGAAGACCACCGACGCGGACATGGGCAACGGCCAGTCCGGCCGGGCCGACGAGATCTCCCGGCAGTACGGCCTGGACGCCGCCGCGAGCGAGAACGTGCTGATCACCGCGAAGAACGGCACGCTGGACCGGGCCGCGGCCGACAAGGTCGCCGCCGAGGTCACCGCGAAGCTTCGGGCGCTGCCCGAGGTCGCCGACGTCGCCGCGCCGATCCCGGCCGAGAACGGTCGCGCGCTGCTGGTCCCGCTCACCATGAAGGGGTCGGCGGACAAGGCCCAGGACCACATCGACCCGTTGCTCAAGGCGACCGCGAGCGTCCAGAAGGCGCATCCGGACCTGCGGGTGGAGGAGATCGGCGACGCGTCGATCGGCAAGGGCATCCAGGACCAGATCGGCAAGGACCTCGGTCAGGCCGAACTGTTCAGCCTGCCGGTGACGCTGGTCATCCTGATGGTCGCGTTCGGCGCGATGATCGCCGCCGCGGTGCCGGTGCTGCTGGCCATCTCCGCGGTCGGCGCCTCGATCGGCCTGTACGGCCTCGCCTCCTCGGTCTTCCCCGACTCGGGCACCGTCTCCAGCGTGATCATGATGATGGGCATGGCGGTCGGCGTCGACTACTCGCTCTTCTACGTCAAGCGTGAGCGGGAGGAGCGGGCCAAGGGCCGCGGCCGGATCGACGCGATCGAGATCGCCGCCGCCACCTCCGGGCACGCCGTGGTGGTCTCCGCGATCGCGGTGGCCGTCTCGATGGCCGGCATGTACATCGCCGACGACGCGGTCTTCTCCAGCCTGGCCACCGGCGGCATCATCGTGGTCGCGGTCGCCATGATCGGTTCGCTCACCGTGCTGCCCGCGCTGCTGGCCAAGCTGGGCAACCGGATCGACCGGCCCCGGATCCCGATCCTGTGGCGGCTGACCGCCCGCGAGGACCGCGAGCCGCGGGTGTGGAAGGCGCTGCTGCGCCCCGCGCTGAACCACCCCGCCATCACCCTCGCGGTGTCGGTGATCGCCCTGGGCGCGCTGGCCCTGCCCGCCTTCGGGATGAAGCTGCAGAACACCTCCAGCGACGACTTCCCGCGCTCGATGTCCACGATGCAGACCTACGACCGGATGACCGAGGCCTACCCGAGCAAGCACAGCCCGTACAACCTGGTCGCGCTGGCTCCGGTCGGCAAGGAGAAGGAGACCCGTGCCGCGCTGGACCGGGCGGTCGCGCAGACCCGGAACAACCCGCTGTTCACCCAGGACCCGGTCGAGGTGCTGGTCTCGAAGGACGGGCGCGCGTTCAAGGTGGACGTGACCGTGCCGCACATCTCCAGCTCGACGCAGGCCAAGGCGGCGCTGAAGCAACTGCGCGAGAGCGTGCTGCCGGACACCGTCGGCAAGGTTTCCGGCGCCGAGTTCGCGGTCTCCGGCGAGACGGCCGCGAACAAGGACTTCGCCGACCACGTGCAGGACAAGCTGCCGCTGGTGATCGCGTTCGTGCTGCTGCTGACCTTCGTGATGATGTCGGTGACGTTCCGCTCGGTGGTCGTGGCGCTCACCGCGATCGGGATCAACCTGCTCTCCGCGCTGGCCTCCTTCGGCTTCCTGGTCGTGGTCTTCCAGCACACCTGGGCCGAGGGGATCCTGGACTTCAACTCCAGCGGCGCGATCATCTCCTGGCTGCCGCTGTTCCTGTTCGTGGTGCTGTTCGGCCTGTCGATGGACTACCACGTCTTCGTGGTCAGCCGGATCCGCGAGGCGGCCATGCAGGGCATGTCCACCAAGGCCGCGGTCGAGAGGGGCATCACCAGCTCGGCCGGCGTGATCACCAGCGCGGCGATCGTGATGGTCTCGGTGTTCGTGGTCTTCGGCACGCTGAGCATGCTGGACATGAAGCAGATGGGCATCGGCCTGGCCGCCGCGGTCCTGATCGACGCGATCGTGGTCCGCATCGTGATCCTGCCCTCGCTGATGACCCTGCTGGGCCGGGCCAACTGGTGGCCCAGCCGCATCCCCCGGGTGCACGCCCCGCAGCACGCGGCGCCGCAGCACCCGGCCGAGTACGAGCCGCACGTGTACCAGCGGCAGATCTGACCCGGAGCGACCCCCGCGAACGCCGAAGGGCGCGACCACCGAACCCGGTGGTCGCGCCCTTCGGCGTTTCGCGTCGCGCGATCCGACGCCGGGTCAGCCCAGGCGTTCGATGATCATGGCGTTGGCCTGGCCGCCGCCCTCGCACATGGTCTGCAGGCCGTAGCGGCCGCCGGTGCGCTCCAGGTGGTGCAGGAGCGTGGTCATCAGGCGGGCGCCGGTGGCGCCGAGCGGGTGGCCCAGGGCGATGGCGCCGCCGTTGGGGTTGACCTTCTCGTGCGGGGCCTTGATGTCCTTCATCCAGGACAGCACGACCGGGGCGAACGCCTCGTTGATCTCGACCGCGTCGATGTCGTCGATGCCCAGGCCGGACTTGGCGAACGCGTACTCGGTGGCCGGGATCGGCGCGGAGAGCATCTCGATCGGGGACGCGCCGCGCACGCTCATGTGGTGGACCCGGGCGCGCGGGGTGAGGCCGTACCGCTTCAGCGCGCCCTCGGAGACGATCAGCAGCGCCGCCGCCCCGTCGGAGATCTGCGACGCGACGGCGGCGGTCATCCGGCCGCCCTCCATCAGCACCTTCAACTCCGCCATCTTCTCCAAGGTGGTGCCCCGGCGCGGCGGCTCGTCGACCGAGACCAGCGTGCCGTCCACGTCGATCGGCGCGATCTCGCGCTCGAAGAAGCCGCTGTCGATCGCGTGCAGGGCGCGCTCGTGCGAAGCGAGCGCGAAGCGCTCCATCTCCTCGCGGGAGATGTCCCACCGCTTCGCGATCAGTTCGGCGCCGTGGAACTGGTCGACCGGCTCGTCGCCGTAGCGCGCCACCCAGCCCTTGGAGCCGGAGAACGGGTCGGAGAAGCCGAGCGGCACGGCCGAGGTCATCGCCGAGCCGATCGGGATCTGGTTCATGTTCTGCACGCCACCGGCGATGACCACGTCCTGCGTCCCGGACATCACGCCCTGTGCCGCGAAGTGGATCGCCTGCTGGGAGGAGCCGCACTGCCGGTCGATGGTGACCCCGGGCACCGCCTCGCTGTAGCCCGCCGCGAGCCACGCGGTGCGCGCGATGTCGCCCGCCTGCGGGCCGATCGTGTCGACACAGCCGAACACCACGTCCTCGACCACGTCCGGGTCGATCCCGCTGCGCTCGACCAGCGCCTTGATCGCGTGCGCGCCCAGGTCGGCCGGGTGCACCCCGGCCAGGCTGCCCTTCTTGCGACCGACCGGCGTACGGACCGCGTCGACGATGTATGCCTCGGCCACTGGGGCCCCCTTTGATCCTCGTGTGTTCGGCCGGCGATCGCGCTCGCACCCCGGTGGGCCGAAAAGCCCGCCCGCGTGTCCGATCGCACGCCGCTTACGGTGTCGCCACACCGCGTGCAACAGCTAACCTGACGACCCGTCAGTTATGCTACCCGTGTCCGACCGGGTTTCGACCTGTGTGTCCTCGGTCTCACACCCGTCGAGGGAGTCGCCCAGTGGATCTCGAATTCACCGAGCAGGAGCAGGAGTTCCGCCGGGAGGTGCGCGCTTGGCTGGCCGCCAACGTGCCCGCCGAGCCACTGCCGTCGATGGACACGCGGGAGGGCTTCACGGCCCACCAGGCGTGGGAGCGCAAGCTCTTCGACGCGCGCTGGGCGGTGGTGTCCTGGCCGAAGGAGTACGGCGGGCGCGAGGCCGGCCTGACCGAATGGCTGATCTTCGAGGAGGAGTACTACCGCGCGGGCGCCCCCGGCCGGGTCAGCCAGAACGGCATCTTCCTGTTCGCGCCGACCGTCTTCGAGTTCGGCAGCAGGGAGCAGCAGAACCGCTACCTGCCGAAGATGGCCTCCGGCGAGGAGATCTGGGTCCAGGGCTGGTCCGAGCCGGAGGCCGGCTCCGACCTGGCCAACGTGCGCTCGCGCGCCGACCGGGACGACGAGCGCGGCGGGTGGCTGCTGAACGGGCAGAAGATCTGGAGCTCGCGCGGCACCTACGGACACCGCCTGTTCGGCCTGTTCCGCACCGATCCCGACGCGCAGCGCCACCGCGGCCTGACCTACTTCATGGTCGACCTCGCCGCCGAGGGCGTGACCGTGCGGCCGATCCCGCAACTGGACGGGGAGCCCGGCTTCGCCGAGGTCTTCCTGGACGACGTCTTCGTGCCCGACGCCGACGTGCTCGGCGGGGTGAACGAGGGCTGGAAGATCATGATCGCCACCACCGGCAGCGAGCGCGGGCTCAACCTGCGCAGCCCCGGCCGCTTCGTGGCGCCGGCGAACCGGCTGCTGGACCTGTACCGGCGGGACCCGCGCCCGGCCGAGCGGGACGCGGTGGTGCGCGCGTGGATGGACGCCGAGGCGTACCGGCTGTTCACCTTCGGCACCGTCACCAAGCTTCAGGCGGGCGGCGCGATCGGCGCGGACTCCTCGATCAACAAGGTCTTCTGGTCCGAGATGGACGTCGAGCTGCACGCGACCGCGCTGCGCCTGCTCGGCGAGGCGGGCGAGCTGGACGACGGCGACGGCGGCTGGCTGGACGGCTTCCTGTTCGCGCTCGGCGGGCCGATCTACGCCGGCACCAACGAGATCCAGCGGAACACGATCGCCGAACGCATCCTCGGCCTGCCCCGAGCGAAGTAGAAGGATTCCGACGATGCGCCTCGCATACACCGAAGACCAGGAACTGTTCCGCGACACGGTCCGCGAATTCCTCGCCGACCGGTGCACCACCGCACACGTACGCGCCGCGTGGGACGCCGACAGCGCGATCTCCGAGCGCTGGGCCGAACTCGCCAAGGTCGGCGTGACCGGCATCGTGGTCCCCGAGGAGTACGACGGCCTGGGCATGGGCGACGAGGAACTCGCCGCCGTGCTGGTCGAGACCGGCTACGCGGCGCTGCCCGAACCGCTGCTGGAATCGGCGGTGGCGGTCGGCCTGCTCGCCGAGTTCGCCCCCGACGCCGGATGGTTGGCGAAGATCGCGGCCGGGCGGGCCACCGCGTCGGTGCTGCTGCCGGGGCAGCGGCTCGCGGTCGAGGCCGCGGCGGCCGACCTGCTGGTGATCGGGCTGGACAACGGCGAGCTGCACGTGGTCGAGCCGGGCGACTGCGAGCTCACCGCACACCGCTCGGTCGACCGCAGCCGCAAGCTGCACACCGTCGCGTTCCGGCCGACCGACAAGACCCTGGTGGCCTCCGGCGCCCATCGGGCGCTGGCTCGCGCGGCGAACCGCGGTGCGCTCGGCGCGGCGGCACAACTGCTCGGCCTGACCCGACGGATGTTGGACATGACGGTGGACTACGCCAAGCAGCGGGTCCAGCGCGGCGTGCTGATCGGCACCCACCAGTCGGTCCAGCACCACCTGGCCAACGTGCTGATCAGGCTGGAGTTCGCCCGCCCGGTGGTGCTGCGCGCGGCCTACTCGCTCGCCCGCGACCTGCCCTCGGCGGACCGCGACGTGTCGATGGCGAAGATCTACGCGAGCGAGGCGGCCGACCTCGCGGCCCGCAACTGCCTCCAGGTGCACGGCGCGATCGGCTACACCGAGGAGCACGACCTCCAGCTCTTCATGAAGCGCGCGTGGGCGCTGGGCGGCGCGTGGGGCGACACGGGCGCACACCGCGACCGGGTCGCGACGGACCTGCTGGGGGCGGCGCCGGCGCCGACCACGCCGACGTTCTGAGCTTCGCGGCTTCGTGGGCCCACGGCCTTTGGGCCCACGGCTTTCCGAGCACGACGGCTTTCCGGCCCCATGGCCTGCCGAGCACCACGGACCTTGCGAGCCCCACAGCCCGACGACGCAACAGGGCGGCCGTCGTCCGGCCGAGCCCCCGACCCGCGCGAGCGGGTCGGGGGGCCTCGGCGCGTCCTCAGCGGACCCGGTACTCCTTGCTGCGGGTCCGGAACAGGCCGGCCTGCTCGGACCAGTCCAGGTTGCCCAGTTCGATCATGTGCGGGGCCATGGTGAGCGCCTGTGCGCGGGTCAGGTCGCGGGCGGCCCAGATCGAGCGGACCGAGCCCTGTACGCCGTGCGGCGGGTAGGAGGCGATCGTCTCGGCGGCCCAGCGTGCGGTGTCCAGGAGTTCGGCGGCGGGCACCACCTGCGACACCAGCCCCGTCTCGTAGGCGCGCTTGGCGCTCATCCGCTCCGCGTTGCCCAGCAGGGTGAGCCGCATGACCTCGCCCAGCGGCATGCGCTGGGCCAGGTGCATCGACTCGAACCCGGACACCATGCCGTACGTGGTGTGCGGGTCGAAGAAGGTCGCCTCCTCCGCCGCGATCACGAACTCGCACTCGCCGAGCAGGTAGAACGCGCCGCCGCAGGCCATCCCGTTGACCGCGATGACGACCGGCTTCCACAGGTCGGAGAACTTCGGTCCGATCCTGAGCATCGGGTCGTCCATCATGTACGGCGACGACGGCTGCGGGATGTCCACGCCCCGGTCGATGCCGGTACAGAACGCCTTGTCGCCCGCGCCGGTGAGCACCACGCAGCGCACGTCGTCGTCGTGGCGCAGCTCACGCCACACGCTGTGCAGCTCGTCGATCATCGTGACGTCGAACGCGTTGTGCCGGTCCGGGCGGTTCAACGTCACCCACGCGACACCGTTCTCCTGCTCGTAGCCCAGCGTCTCGAACTTGCGCATGCCTCAGCCCTCAATCATCGGTGACCACCACGTCGCGGTGGTCTGCGTCTCGATCGCCGTGATGCCGCTTCCCTCGCCGCCATGATCTGACGTACCGTCAGGTTCAATCAACCTCTGGCCTCACCGGGAGCGATCATGCAAGGGGACCTTGAGTGGGGGAGCATCCCTGCCCTCGTGGACAGCGCGGCGGACCGCTTCGGTGACCGTGAGGCCGTGGTGGACGGCAATGTACGGGTCGGCTACGCCGAACTGCGGGACCGCGTCCGGCGTGCCGCGGCGGCGGTTGTCGCGGCGGGCGTGGACAAGGGCGACCGGGTCGGCATCTGGGCGCCGAACTCGCTGGACTGGATCGTGTCCGCGCTCGGCGCGTTGACCGCGGGCGCGGTCGTGGTGCCGATGAACACCCGGTACAAGGGCGCCGAGGCCAAGTTCGTGCTGGCCAAGACGCACGCCAAGCTGCTGTTCGTCTCGGGCACCTTCCTCGGTTCGTCCTATGTCGGGATGCTCCGTCAGGCGGCCGGCGGCGCGGCCGAGGGCCGGGCCTTCGCGGACCTGCCCGAGCTGGGCCGGGTGGTCGTGCTCGCGGACACCGCGCCGGACGACTGCGTCGCGTGGGCGGACTTCCTGGCCGGCGGCGAGCGCGTCACCGCCGCCGAGGTGGACGCCCGCAAGGCGAGCGTCGGCGCGGACGACATCGGCGACATCATCTTCACCTCCGGCACCACCGGGCAGCCCAAGGGCGTGATGACCACCCAGGCGCAGACGCTGCGCGTGTTCGACACGTGGGCGTCGGTGGTCGGCCTCGTCGAGGGCGACAGGTACCTCATCGTCAGCCCGTTCTTCCACACCTTCGGGTACAAGGCCGGGATCGTCGCGAGCCTGATCAAGGGCGCCACGATGATCCCGCAGGCGGTCTTCGACCTGGACGCCACGATGGCGGTGATCCAGCAGGAGAAGGTCACCGTGCTGCCGGGCGCGCCGACGATCTACACGTCGCTCCTGGACGCGGTGGCGCGCGAGGGGGCGGGCAAGTACGACCTGTCCTCGCTGCGTCTGGCCGTCACCGGCGCGGCGGCGGTGCCGCTGTCCCTGGTCACCCGGATGGCCGAGGAACTGGGCTTCGACTCGGTGCTCACCGCGTACGGGCTGACCGAGTCGTGCGGTACGGCCACCATGTGCCGGCAGGGCGACTCGGCCGAGGTCATCTCGTCCACGTCCGGCCGGGCCATCCCCGGGGTCGAGGTGGTCACCGTGGACGCGGACGGCAAGCCGACCGCCGTCGGCGAGTCCGGCGAGGTGTGGGTGCGCGGTTACAACGTGATGAAGGGCTACTTCGAGGACCCGGAGGAGACCGCCAAGGCGATCGACGCGGACGGCTGGCTGCACACGGGCGACGTGGGTGTGCTGGACGGGCACGGCAACCTGCGGATCACCGACCGGATCAAGGACATGTTCATCGTCGGCGGCTTCAACGCCTACCCGGCGGAGATCGAGTCGGTGCTCGCGGGGCACCCGGCGGTCTCGGAGGCCGCGGTGGTGGGCGTTCCGGACGCGCGGATGGGTGAGGTGGGCAAGGCGTACCTGCTGCTGCGGCCGGGGGCACAGGTCACGGCCGAGGAGGTCATCGCGTTCTGCCGGCAGGAGATGGCGAACTACAAGGTGCCTCGGGCGGTCGAGTTCGTCACCGAGCTGCCTCGGAACCCGGGCGGGAAGGTGTTGAAGTTCGAGCTTCGGGCGCGGGCTGCGGAGGAGGCGGTTCGCCGCTGACGCGGGGTGGGGTTTTGGCCTCAAGCGCCGGCCGGGCTGTTTGGCCTCAAGCGCCGGCCGGGCTGGGGGGACCTGGCCTTCGGCCGAGGTGGCCTCAAGCGCCGGCCGGGCTGTTTGGCCTCAAGCGCCGGCCGGGCTGATTTGGCCGCGCTGTGTTGGCCCGGTCGAATTGGGCGGGTCGGATCGGCGGGGTTACTTGCCGTCGAATTCGGCCGGCTTGCGGGCTGCCTTGGCTGTGTAGCCGGCTGTCGAGTCTTCGGAGACCAGGGTCAGGGCCGCGGACATGGCGGTGAGGCCCAGGGCCGCGTCGAGGTTGGCGTCGGCGAAGGTGTCGATGCTGCGCTTGATGCCCTGGACGGCGAGCGGGGCGTTGGCGGCCACCTCTTCGGCCAGGGCGCGGGCGGTGCGGTCCAGGTCTGCCACCGGGACCACCTCCTGGACCAGGTTCAGGCGTTCGGCCAGGGCGGCGTCGATGCGGCGGCCGGTCAGGGACAGGAGTTTGGCCCAGCCCGCGCCCGCCTCGCGGGCGATGCGGATGTCGCCGCCCGCGTCCACCGCGACGCCGATCTGCGCCTCGGGCAGCGCGAACCGGGCGTCGTCGGCCGCGATCCGGATGTCCGCCATCAGTGCGAGTTCGAAGCCGAAGCCCAGGCAGTAGCCCTGGACGGCGGCGATCACCGGCTGCGGCAGCCGGGCGAAGGTGCGAAAGCGCTCGTGTACCCAGCGCAGGCCCTCGTAGTAGTTGCGGGTGCGTTCCGCGCCGGAGCGGCCGGTGATCGCACCGCCGGGCGCGGTCACGTCGATGCCCGCGCAGAACGCGCGCCCCTCGGCCCGGAGCAGCACCACGCGGACCCGTTCGTCGAAGCGGATCCGGTCGGCCATGATGCCCAACTGCCGGGTCGCCTCCCAGCTCCACGCGTTGAGCTTGTCCGGTCGACACAACGTCAGCACCGCGATGCCGGTGTCCTCCTCGACGTCGAGCCGCATTCGCACCTGGGCCTCGTCGATGCTCGGGTCGGTGGTGTTGATCACGGTCCGGTTCCTCCAGGAGCGGTACTTCGGCCTTGTCTGACGACCCGTTAGATCGGAGTATGTGACACGCGTTCGCCACAGTCCAACGATCTCCCTCGATCCCTCGGAGGCACTTTCATGGCCGCGATCCTGCCCCCGGGCACCCTGCACGTCGGCATGCAGCTGCCCATCCAGTCGCAGAGCAAGCTGTACGCGGAGGCCTGGGAGGAGACCTCGGGGCCGGACGAGCTGGGCGAGATCGCACAGGCCTGCGATCGGGCCGGCTTCGCGTACATCGCGGTCTGCGACCACACCGCGATCCCGCGCAGCCACGCCGGCGCGATGGGCACCGAATGGTGGGACACGATGACCACGCTCGGCTGGCTCGCGGGCATCACCGAGCGGATCCGGCTGATCAGTCACGTGTCGGTTCTCGCCTACCGGCACCCGATGATGTCCGCCAAGGCGTTCGCGACGCTGGACCGGATCTCCAAGGGCCGCGCGATCGTCGGCGCCGGCGCCGGACACGTCGAGGCCGAGTTCGAGATGCTCGGGGTGGACTTCAAGACCCGGGGCAAGGCGCTCAACGAGGCACTGGAACTGCTCGACCTCGCGCTGCGGGACGAGTACGTGACCTTCGCGGGCGAGCGCTGGCAGGTCAGCGACATGGGCGCGCTGCCGCGTCCGGTGCAGACCCCGCGTCCGCCGATCTGGATCGGCGGCTCGGCCGGCGCCGCGCTCAAGCGGGTGGCCAAGTACGGCGACGGCTGGCTGCCGCAGGGCAGCCCGCGCGCCACCTACCCCGATCAACTGGCCGAACTGCGGCGCTACCAGGAAGAGTTCGGTCGCGCGGACGAGCGGCTGGACATCGGCGCGATCACCGAGCTCCTGTACGTGGGCGAGGCCGGCTGGGACGTCGGCGCGAGCACCCTCACCGGCAGCCCGGACAAGCTCGCCGAGTCGCTGCGCTGGTACGGCGAGCAGGGCGCGAACCAGATCCAGGTGCGCTTCCGCAGCCGCGACCTGGCCGAGCTGCTCGACCAGATCGCCCGGTTCGCCGCCGAGGTCGCGCCGCAACTGTCCTGATCCGGGTGGCGGTCCCGGTTTTGCCGCCCGGCTGTGCCAAAGCTCTGACGTTCCATCGGTCTCGGTTCTCCGAAAGGAAGTTCGGTATGGGCAAGCTGGACGGCAGGGTGGTCCTGATCACCGGCGCGGCGCGCGGGCAGGGCGTGGTGGAGGCCCGCCTGTTCGCGGCCGAGGGCGCGCGGGTGGTACTCGCCGACATCCTCGACGAGGCGGGCGAGGCGGCGGCCGAGGAGATCGGCGACGCGGCCCGCTACGTGCACCTGGACGTGTCGGACGAGGACGACTGGCAGCGCGCGGTGGGCACCGCCGTCGACACGTTCGGCGGGCTCGACGGGCTGGTCAACAACGCCGGGATCCTGGCCTTCGACCCGATCGAGGAGATGTCCCGGGCGGCATACCTGCGAATCGTCGAGGTGAACCAGCTCGGCACGTTCCTGGGCATGAAGACCGCGCTTCCGGCGATCCGCGCGACGGACGGTCCGGGCACGATCGTGAACATCGCGTCCTACGCCGGGCTGGCCGGCATGGAGGGGCTGGTCGCGTACGCCTCCACCAAGGGCGCGGTGCTCGCGATGACCCGGGTGGCCGCGCTGGAGGCCGGACCGCGGATCCGGGTGAACGCGATCTGCCCGGGCGGCGTGCGTACGCCGATGACCAATCCGGCCGACATCGAGGGCCTGACCGTACCGACCCCGGCGCCGGGCGAGCCGGACCCGGTAAGTGAGGTGTTCGGCGGCATACCTCTGGCCCGGATCGGCGAGCCGGACGAGATCGCCTCCGCCGCGCTGTTCCTGACGAGCGCCGACAGCTCGTACATGACAGGCACCCACATCGTGGTCGACGGCGGGTGGATGGCGGGCGTGAAGCTCTTCTGAGCGGTTGCGGGAGGCCGTCGCGAGCCGTGCGGATCCGCCACTGGGATATGCCGCTGTGGCATGACTGTGGTGAGCCCCGTCTCATCCCGCGCCGGCCCCTGGCGACCCCGGATATCTGACGTACCATCAGTTTCGTGGGTGGGCGGGGTCGGGTATGCGCGGGCATGCGACCGGCCGCGTTCGCGGGCAACACCGAGGGCAGAAGGAGCTTCGCCATGCTGGACCACGTCATCACCGGAGCCACCGTCGTCGACGGGACGGGCGCGCCGTCCTTCCTCGGTGACGTGGGCATCAGGGACGGCCGGATCGTCGCGGTCACCCCCGCCGGCGGCATAACCGAAGAGGCCGCGAGCACCGAGAACGCCGAGGGTCTGATCCTGGCCCCCGGGTTCGTCGACCCGCACACCCACTACGACGCCCAGTTGCACTGGGACCCGTACGCCACGCCCTCGGTCAACCACGGCGTGACCACGATCATCGGCGGCAACTGCGGCTTCACGCTCGCGCCGCTCAAGGCCGAGGACGCCGACTACACCCGTCGGATGATGGCCAAGGTCGAGGGCATGGCGCTGCCCGCGCTGGAGAACGGCGTGGACTGGAGCTGGGAGACCTTCGCCCAGTACCTGGACAAGCTGGAGGGCAGGATCGCGGTGAACGCCGGCTTCATGGCCGGGCACTGCGCGATCCGCCGCTACGTGATGGGCGCCGACTCGGTCGGCAAGGAGGCCACGCCCGAGCAGGTCGCGGCGATGGTGGTCGAGCTGGGCAAGGCGATGGAGGCCGGCGCGCTCGGCTTCTCCACCGGCCAGTCCAACCACACCGACGGCGACGGCAACCCGGTTCCCTCGCGGGCCGCGACGCCGGCCGAGATCCTGGCGCTGTGCGAGGAGGTCGGCAAGCACGAGGGCACCCAGCTCGAGGTCATCGTCGCCGGCTGTCTGGACAAGTTCTCGGATGAGGAAATCGACCTGCTGGTCAAGATGACCACCACGGCCGGCCGGCCGATGAACTGGAACGTGCTCACCGTCGACGCCGCCGCGCCCGACCGCGCGCCGCGCCAGATCTACGCGTCGGAGAAGGCCAAGGAGGCCGGCGGGCGGATCGTCATCCTGACCATGCCGGTCCTGGTCCCGATGAACATGTCCTTCCTGACCTACTGCGCGCTCAACCTGATCCCGGGCTGGGGCCCGATCCTGTCCCTGCCGGTGCCTGAGCGGATCGCCAAGCTGCGCGACCCCGAGGTGCGCGCGGAGATGCTGCGCAACGCGGACAGCCCCGAGGCGGGCGTCTTCCGCCGGCTCGCCGACTTCGGCCGCTACGTGATCGGCGACACCTACTCCGAGGCGAACGAGGGCCTGTCCGGCCGGGTGGTCGCGGACATCGCCAAGGAGCGCGGCCAGGACGACTTCTGGACGCTCGTCGAGATCTGCATCAACGACGACCTGCGCACGGTGCTGTGGCCGATGCCCACCGACAACGACCAGGCCTCGTGGGACCTGCGGCAGCAGGTGTGGGACAACGAGCACGTGATCCTGGGCGGTTCGGACGCCGGCGCGCACCTGGACCGGATGTGCGGCGCCACCTACACCACGCGCTTCCTGGGCGACATGCTGCGCGGCCGCAAGCTGGTCTCGCTGGAGCGCGCGGTGCAGATGCTCACCACCGAGCCCGCCGAACTGTTCGGCCTCAAGGACCGGGGCCGGATCGCCGAGGGCTTCCACGCCGACCTGGTCCTGTTCGACCCGGCCACCGTCGGCTCCGGCCCGGCCCGGCTGATGCACGACCTGCCCGGTGACAGCCCCCGACTGACCAGCGAGTCCACCGGCGTGGTCAGCGTCCGGGTCAACGGCGTGGAGACCATCCGCGACGGCGAGACCACCGGCGCCGCCAACGGCACGCTGCTGCGCTCCGGCAAGGACACGGTCACCGTCTCGGTCTGACCGCACCAAGAAACTCGGTGGCGTACGGGGGTCCTCCCGTACGCCGCCGCTCCATGCCCGGGCGGGATCGTGCCGGGCGGGGCCGGGCGGTTCTCGTTCGAGTGATCCGTTCGGGACGCCGGGGCGAATCGCCCAACCGCCGCCTACGATCTATACGACACGTACTGGAGGTATATATGACCAATACCGTGATCGACATAGACGATGAAGCGTTGGCCGAAGCCATGGTCCTGCTCGGCACCAAGACGAAGAAGGACACGGTGAACACGGCACTGCGCGAGGTCGCGATGCGCCGGCGGCGTCGTCAGGCGATGGTCGACATGCAGCGGTCGGCCGCCGAGGGCGGGATCGATCTGGAGTTCCTGAGTGACAAGAGGAACTACCGCAGTTGATCGTTGCCGATTATCTGATCGATACGAGTGCCGTGTGGCGCTTGTTGCGGGACACCGATCTGGTGCTGCCCTGGCATGCCTCGATCGAAGCGGGCTTGGTCGGTATCTGCACGATCACCGAATTGGAGGTCCTTCGCAGCGCCCGGAGCCCCAGTGAGGCCGCCGACTGGGACGACTGGCTCGGCCATGCCTATCTGCCCTACGAAACGGACGAGCGCGACATCCGCCGAGCGCGGACGGTCCAGCAGAGGCTGATGCACACCGGCTCCCATCGAGCGCCGGGGCCCAGCGATCTGATCATCGCAGCCACCGCCGAGCGCCACCGTTTGGCGCTGCTGCACGACGACAACGACTTCGAGGCGATCGCCAAGGTCACCGGGCAGCCACTGGCTCGGGTGACCGGCTCGTTGCCGTAGGGATGCCCGGGGTTCGTCGACGGTTGCGGACCGCACGTGACGTGCGACACGAGTCCCGATGCCCTCGATCGAGCGCGCCTACCCTTGGTCTGTTCGGGGGACGGCGTCGCGTCGGCTCCCGTTTGTCGGCTGGTCGGAGCGTACGTGGTGCGGTCGGCCCGCCGATCCGGCCCGAGCAACAGCGACGACAGCGAGGTGTCGCATGACCCCGACCCCCAACGAGGGACGTCCCACCGAGAGTTCGATGCGGCGCGCGCTGCGACGAGCCCGAGACGGGGTCATGCTCGACGTCTCGGAAGCGGCCGTGCTCCTGCACGCGCGCGACGCGGACCTGGCGGACCTGAGCCGGTCGGCCGCGCGCGTGCGCGACGCCGGGCTGGAGGCGGTGGGCCGCAGCGGGATGATCACCTACAGCCGAAAAGTGTTCATCCCGCTGACCCGGTTGTGCCGGGACCGCTGCAACTACTGCACCTTCGTCACCGTCCCCGGCAAGCTTCGGCGCGAGGGCCACGGGATGTTCCTCAGCCCCGACGAGGTGCTGAAGATCGCCCGTGACGGTGCCGCGCTCGGCTGCAAGGAAGCGCTGTTCACGCTGGGGGACCGGCCCGAGGACCGCTGGCCCGAGGCGCGCGAGTGGCTGGACGCGCACGGGTACGACGACACGCTCTCGTACGTGCGGGCGATGTCGGTGCGGGTGTTGGAGGAGACCGGCCTGCTGCCGCACCTCAACCCCGGGGTGCTCTCCTGGACCGACTTCCAGCGGCTCAAGCCGGTCAGCGCGTCGATGGGGATGATGCTGGAGACCACCGCGACCCGGCTGTGGTCCGAGCCCGGCGGCCCGCATCACGGCTCACCGGACAAGGAGCCGGCGGTACGCCTGCGGGTGCTGGAGGACGCCGGGCGCTCGAACGTGCCGTTCACCACCGGTCTGCTGATCGGCATCGGCGAGAACATGACCGAGCGGGCCGAGTCGATCTTCGCGATGCGCAAGGTCGCCCGGCAGTACGGCTCGATCCAGGAGATCATCCTGCAGAACTTCCGCGCCAAGCCGGACACCGCGATGCGCTCGACGCCGGACGCCGACCTGGTCGAGCTGGCCGCCGCGATCGCGGTCTCGCGGCTCGTGCTCGGGCCCAAGGTCCGGGTACAGGCGCCGCCGAACCTGATCGGCGACCAGTACGCGCTGATGATCGCCGCCGGCATCGACGACTGGGGCGGCGTATCGCCGCTCACCCCCGACCACGTCAACCCCGAACTCGCGTGGCCGCAGATCGAGTTCCTCGCCGAGCGGACCGCCGAGGCGGGCTTCGTGCTGCGCGAGCGGCTCAACGTCTACCCCGAGGTGATCCTGCGCGGCGAGCCGTGGGTGGACCCCCGAGTGTTGCCGCACGTGCGCGCGCTGTCCGACCCGGAGACCGGGCTCGCGATCGAGGGCAAGTGCCCGGAGGGCCTGCCGTGGCAGGAACCCGAGGACATCTTCGCCGCCGCGTCCGGCCGCACCGACCTGCACGTGAGCATCGACACCGTCGGCCGCACCAGCGACCGCCGCGACGACTTCGACAACGTGTACGGCGACTGGGAGTCGCTGCGCGAACAGGTCGCCGACGCCGCCACGGGATCGGTGGTCCGGCTCGACGCGGAGGTCCGGGCGGCGCTCGCCCAGGCCGCCGCCGACCCGACCCGGCTGACCGACGACCAGGCCCTCGCGCTGTTCCACTGCGACGGCGTCGCGATGGACGAACTCGGCCGGATCGCGGACGACTTGCGGCGCGAGGTGAACGGCGACGAGATCACCTACATCGTCAACCGGAACATCAACTTCACCAATGTGTGCTACACCGGCTGCCGATTCTGCGCGTTCGCGCAGCGCCGCACCGACGCGGACGCGTACACCCTCTCCCTGGACCAGGTGGGCGAGCGGGCCGAACAGGGGTGGGCGGTCGGCGCGACCGAGGTGTGCATGCAGGGCGGCATCCACCCGGACCTGCCCGGCACCGCCTACTTCGACATCGCGCGCGAGGTCAAGAAGCGCGTGCCGGACATGCACGTGCACGCGTTCTCGCCGATGGAGGTGGCCAACGGCGCGACCCGCACCGGGATGTCCATCCGGGACTGGCTGACCGCCGCCAAGGAAGCGGGCCTGGACACCATCCCCGGCACCGCCGCCGAGATCCTCGACGACGACGTGCGCTGGATCCTGACCAAGGGCAAGCTGCCCGCCGCGACCTGGGTCGAGGTGGTCAAGACCGCACACGAACTGGGCATCCGCAGCTCCTCGACGATGATGTACGGCCACGTGGACACCCCCTCGCACTGGCTCGGCCACCTGCGCCTGCTCGGCCGGATCCAGGACGAGACGGGCGGCTTCACCGAGTTCGTCACGCTGCCGTTCGTGCACACCAACGCGCCGGTCTACCTGGCCGGCATCGCCCGCCCGGGCCCGACCCTGCGGGACAACCGCGCCGTGCACGCGATGGCCCGGATCCTGCTGCACGGCAAGATCGACAACATCCAGACGAGCTGGGTCAAGCTCGGCGTCGAGGGCACCAACCTGATGCTCGAGGGCGGCGCGAACGACATGGGCGGCACGCTCATGGAGGAGACCATCTCCCGGATGGCGGGCGCCGACAACGGCTCCAAGAAGTCCATCGTCGAACTCGAGGCGATGGCCGCCTCCCTGGGCCGCCGAGCCCGCCAGCGCACCACCACCTACGGCGAGGTGAGCCCCGAACGCCAGGAAGTGGCCCGCCGCCACGACGCCGACGTCGAACGCATCATGCTCCCGATCCTGGGCTGATCCGGCCGACCGGTGGACCGACGACCGCGCCCGCCGCCCCCTTCTTCGCGGGGGCGGCGGGCGCGGTCGTGTACGGGTTCAGCGCGGGGACACGAGGGTGAAGGGTCCGACCTTCTTCAGGTCGAACACCGCGGGGTCGATGAGCTTCTTGGGGAACACCACGTCGCGCCACTGGTTCTCGGGCGACATCGGGAACGCGTCGACGACCATGCGCGCGTGGTACCCGTCCGCCTCGGCGCGCAGGAGCATCACGTCCGGGGCGCGCCATGGACTGGCCTTCATCCGCTTGATCAGATCCTGCGCCGAGTCGGCGGCGGCCCAGCGGGCGACCTCCTTCTGGCGCGCGTCCAACTCGCCCAGCGGGTTGGAGTACTGCGGGATGTAGGCCAGGAAGCCCCAGTAGGGCTTTATCGCGAGCAGCCGGTAGTTGTCCGTGAGCAGGACCGTCTTGTTCGGCGCCTTGTTCTTCGTGGCATCGGCGATGGCCCGGAAGACCATGCGGTCCAGTTCCAGCGACGCGAGGGTGTCGCCGGTCGCCGGTTCGTCCCGGATCCGCGGCTCGTTGCCGTCCGGATAGGGCTCGCCCAGGGCCTGGTCCAACGAACCCCGGTCGGAGCGGGCGAACTGCTGGGCCACCACGACACCCGACGCCACGGCGAGCACGGTGACCACGGCGAGCGCGGTGCGCGCGATCCTCGGCTCGGTCGCCTTGGCCCGGATCTCCCGCAGCCCGGCCGCGAGCCCGAATACCCCCGCGGCGGCGAGACACAGCTCCAGGATCGGGGTCACCCGGAAGGTCAGCAGGGTGGTGTCGGCGACCCCCGCGGCGAAGGAGAGGACCGACCACGTGTAGCAGCCCACGACGCCGATCGCGAGCCCGCGCGCGACGATGTCGCCCGACCCGACCGCCCAGACCAGCCAGACCACGCCGATCAGACACAGCACGCCGATCGGCGTGAAGTCCAGCATCGGTGTGGCGAAGGTCGCCCCCTCGGGGAAGAGGTAGTGCTGCGCCGCGTTGCTGGGCATCCCTTGGCGGACCGACTCGAGCAGGTACGGCAGCCACACCGGCAGGATGAGCACCGCCGCCGCACCCGCGATCGCCAGCAGCCGGCCGAGCACCGTACCGAGCGTGTAGCCGGACGCAGGCGCGCCGCGCGGGTTCGGGATCCGGGCGGAGCGCCTGCGGTCGAGCACCAGCCCCACCGCGGCGGATCCGACGATCACCAGCGTGAGGAAGCCGGTGATCAGCGTGTAGAACAGCGCGGAGATGCCGAGGAAGACCCCGATGCCCAGGAGCACGCCGAGGTTCTTCGGCCGGCGGTCGCGGTGGGCGTCCCGGCCGCCTCGGGCCAGCACGTGGGCGATGGCGACCACGACCGGCGGGGCCAGCGCGGTGACGACCCAGGCGTAGCCCTCGTTCACCGCCGGCGACATCCCGGACAATCCCACCAGCGTGGTCGCGGTGCTCAGCGCGATGGCCATCGGACGGGAGACGATCGCACTCCACAACGTGAACGCGAGGGCGACCGTGACACCCGCGGTCAGGATGGTGAACGGCTTGTAGGCCTCCCAGCCGGCCAGGCCGAACAGGTTGGCGAAGCGTCCGCCGAGCCAGAACCAGCCCGTGGGGTACAGCGGGGGTGTGCTCTCGTAGTTCATGTCGGACAGCCGAGGCGAGTCGGTCATCCGGGTCAGGTACTGGCTGCGGAACGAGTTGTCGCCCGCGAGCCCGCCGTAGTACCACTTGGTCGCGTACAGCGGCAGCGCGAGCACGATCGTCGGCAGCGCGGTCAGCAGCACCCAGGTCGACACGGTGCGCAGCAGTGGCCGCTTCCCGCCGCGCAGGATCAGGAACGCGATCGCGCCGAGCAGCGCGAGGGCACCGAGACTGGCGAACTCCAATGGGATCAAGGACTTGGAGAGGGTCTGCGACTTGTCCGGTCCGACCATGATCCGCGGCCTGGGCAGCCCGGCGTGGGTGATCAGGTACTGGAGCGGAAGGCTGGTCGCGACGGCCACCGCCGCCGCACAGCACAGTTCGCCGATGATCGACCACGATCGGCGCCCCGCACGGCCGACCGCCGGGCCGGCGGATCCATTTCCGGACACGGGCGAACGCGCCACGTCGTGCGCCGAATGATCCGACATTACGTCCACCAAGCGGTCCCGTTCGATGAGATCCGGGAGCGTACGGTCGACTTCCGGATCGGCTGGCTCGAGCACCGAGGCGAGCGGGCCGCCGCGGATCGATCCGGCCGGAAACGGATACCGGACTCGTCGGGGCCCACACCTCGGGACGGCAGCCTATCCCCCGACCCGATCATGCCCACAGGACCGCGGCGCTCCCCGCCCGAGACGGCTCGGACTCCTCCCTTCGCGCTGGATCGCGATCGGGGACCGCGGCGGAGGCCGTGCCGCACCCGTTCGCCGGCGCCGCCGGCCCCGGGCCGTCGGACGTGTGTGCGGCCCCTTGGCGACCCGCCGCGGGTACGCTGCCGTGGGGTGTCGGGGGAGGGGAGTACACACACATGGCCGCACTCTGGTCCAGAGACCGGCTGCAGGACTTTCGGGCGCGAGTACGCGGGTGCCTGGTCGGTGGGGCGATCGGTGACGCGCTCGGCGCCGGCATCGAGTTCCTCAGTCTCGCGGAGATCCGCGAACAGCACGGGCCCGACGGCGTCGTCGGGTATGTGACGGCGTATCACCGGCACGGCGCGATCACCGACGACACGCAGATGACGTTGTTCACGGTGGAGGGTCTGATCCGCGCGCACGTGCGCCGGGACACCGGCGCCTGGCATCCGCCGACCGATCTGCACGGCGCGTATCTGCGCTGGAAGGCGACGCAGAGCGAGTGGGGGCCGGACGAGCGCAAGGACGAGGGCTGGTTGGTCCGCGAGGAGTGGCTGTACAGCTCGCGTGCGCCCGGATCCGCGTGCCTGCGCGGGCTGGAGGACGAGAGCGTGATGGGCACGCTGGAGCGGCCCAAGAACCCCGATTCCAAGGGGTGCGGGGCGGTGATGCGCTCGGCGCCGTTCGGCCTGCTGGTCGGCTGGCGTCCCGAGCTGGTCTTCCAACTCGCGGTGGAGTGCGCGGTGCTGACGCACGGTCACCCCACCGGCTATCTGTCCGCGGGCGCGTTCGCGGTGATCGTGCACGCGGTCATGCAGGGCGCGCCGCTGGAGGAGGGCGTGCGGGTGGCGCTGGAGCTGGTGAAGTCCCGTCCCGAGCACGCCGAGACGGCGCGGGCGATCGAGGCGGCGTCGGCCGCGGTCCGCGCCGGCGTGCCCTCGGCCGAGCGGGTCGAGGCGCTGGGCCAGGGCTGGACGGCCGAGGAGGCGCTGTCGATCGGCCTGTACTGCGCGCTGGTGGCCCCGGACATGCGCACCGGACTGCTGCTCGCGGTCAACCACGGCGGCGACAGCGACTCGACGGGGTCGATCTGCGGCAACCTGCTGGGCGCCATGCACGGCGACACCGTGCTGCCCGCGGACCTGGTCGCCGAGCTCGAAGGCCGGGGCGCCATCCTGGAGTTGGCCGACGACTTCGCGATGGAGATGACCCAGGGCACCACGCTGCACGGGCCCGAGGCGGGCGATACCTCCTGGGCCAAGCGCTACCCGCCCAACTGAGCGCCGGCGGGCGTCACCGGGCCCAACCGGGCGCCGGCCGCCCCGACTTCGGGGCGGCCGGCCGGTTCGGTCAGGGGCGGCGGTCGTCCACCCACGCGCCGCCGACCATCACGGCGCGCACCCGCAGCGCGTCGTCGAGCACCACCAGGTCGGCCCGCTTGCCCGGCTCCAGGGTGCCGACCCGATCGGCGATGCCCAACGCCCGGGCGGGGGTGGCGGACAGCGAGCGGACCACGTCGGCGATCGGCAGGCCGCCCGCGACGCCGTTGCGCAGCGCCCGGTCCAGGGTCAGCGTGCTGCCCGCGATCGAGTCGCCGTCGGCCAGCCGGGCCACCCCGTCGACCACGTCCACGGTCATCACCCCCAGCGGGTACACGCCGTCCGGCATGCCCGCGGCCCCCATCGCGTCGGTGATGAACGCGACCCGGTCCGGCCCCGCGCTCGCGTAGGCCAGATTGACCACGCTGGAGTGCAGGTGCACGCCGTCGTTGATCAACTCGACCACCGCGTCGCTGTCCTGGAGCAGCGCGGTGACCGGTCCCGGCTCGCGGTGGTGCACGCTGCGCATCGCGTTGAACAGGTGGGTGGCCACAGTCGCGCCCGCGGTCAGCGCCGCGCGCGTCTCGCGGTGGGTGCCGTCGGTGTGCCCCACCGCGGCGATCACCCCCTCGTCCGCCAGCCGGCGCACCAGCTCGACGCCGCCGGGCAGTTCGGGCGCCAGCGTGAGCATCCGGATCGCGCCGCCGCCCGCCTTCAGCAGCGCGGCGACCTCGTCCCGGTCGGGCGCGCGCAACTGGGTCGGGTCGTGCGCGCCGCAGCGGGCCGCGCTCAGGTACGGGCCCTCCAGGTGCAGCCCGGCCAGCCGGCCGTCGTGCACGAGCGGGGCCAACTCGGTCACGATCCGCAGCAGGTCCGCGGGAGAGGCGGTGACCAGACTCGCGACCGTGGTCGTGGTGCCGTGCGAGCGATGGAATTCGGCCACCCGCAGCGCCTCGTCCGGGTCGCCGGAGGTGTACGAGCCACCCCCGCCGCCGTGTACGTGCATGTCCACGAAGCCGGGCACGATCCAGCTGCCCGCGACGTCGACCGCCGGCTCCGGACCGGCCGGCAGGCCCGGGCCCGCGAAGGCGATGCGGTCGCCGACCACGCCCACCGAAGCGCCCTCGACCACCCCGGAGGGCAGCACCACTCGCGCATTGCCGAGCACCGTCACCCGCGCACCTCCAAGGTGTCCCACGCGATCAGACCGGCGCCTCGGCAGCCGGCCTCGTCCCCGAGCGCCGCGGTCACCAGCGGCGGTACGTGTTGGACCACGGCGCGCTCGGCGAGCAGCGTCCGCAAGGGATTGAACAACTGTTCCCCGGCGAGCGAGAGACCACCGCCGATGACCAGCAACTTCGGGTCGTACAGCGCGAGTCCGGTGAGCAGGCCGTCCGCGAACGCGGACAGGCCCTGCCCCCACACGGCGGCCGCGACCCGGTCGCCGGCGGCCACCCGGGCGACCACCTGGGCCGCGCTCAGCGGCGGATCGTCACCCGGCGCGGCCTCGGCGAACGCGTGCGCGATGGCGGGTCCGGAGAAGTGCGCCTCCAGACAGCCGACCGCGCCGCACGTACACCTGCCACCGCCCGGCCGCACCGTGATGTGGCCGATCTCGCCCGCCTGTCCGTGCGCGCCCGGGTAGGGGCGGCCGTTCAACACGAGCACCGAGGCGAGCCCGGTGCCGATCGCCACGAACAGGAAGTTGTCGCAATCGCGTCCGGCGCCGAGCCGGCCCTCGGCCAGCGCGCCGGTGCGCACGTCGTGGCTCAAAGCAGCCGGTAGGCCGAGCCGGTCCGCGATCAGCGAGCGCAGCGGCACCTCGCGCCACTGGATGCTGGCCGACCACACCGCGACGCCCGCCGGGTCGTCCACGATGCCCGGCACCACGACCCCGGCCGCGCGCGGCACGCCACCCGACTCCACCGCCCGCTCGCGCAGCGCCGCGGCGAAGTCGACGATGCCCGCGACCACCGCGTTCGGTCCGTGGGTGCGGCCGGTGGGACGCCGCTCGCTGTAGACGAGGTTGCCGCCCGCGTCGACCACGCCGCCCTTGATGTCGGTGCCGCCGACGTCGAGTGCGACGACGCAGTCCGCGCCGGACAGGTCGGACGGCGGGGTGTTCACGTGCGGCATCGGCGTCTCGAGTCTGGTAGATGGGGCGGATTGTGAGCCCGAGGGCGGGTGGATCCGAGAATGCGCGTTTGTGCTCACTGGATAGCAGTTGAAAACATGAACATGCAACAGCATCGTTCAGTGAGCGCGGGCTCACGGAAACCCCGACGCTCGACACGTGTGGGGCGCCCGCGAGGATGTCCCGAACGATCCGACGCGAGTCGGCCAGGGCTGTCGGACAGGGTGGGAGGTCACGGGTGAGCCGTTACGAGCGGTGGGGTGCGCTTCTCGAGCTGCTGGCCAAGCACGGCCGGCTCGAGGTCGAGGACGTGGCCTCGGAGCTGGACGTCTCGCCCGCGACGATCCGTCGAGACCTGGATCAGCTCGCGCAGCAGCAGATGCTCACCCGCACCCGGGGCGGCGCGGTCGCGCACGCGGTCTCCTACGATCTGCCGCTGCGCTACAAGACCGCCCGGCACGCGTCCGAGAAGCAGCGCATCGCGCAGGCCGCCGCGGCGCTGGTCAAGCCGGGCGAGACGATCGGGCTCAACGGCGGCACCACGATGACCGAGGTGGCCCGCGCCCTGGTCGCCCGGGCCGACCTGCACACCGAGGGCGACTCCAACGCGCAGGCGTTCACCATCGTCACCAACGCGCTCAACATCGCGGGCGAGCTGGCCGTACGGCGGCACGTGAAGATCGTCGTCACCGGCGGCGTGGCGCGGACCCAGTCCTACGAACTGATCGGCCCGTTGGCCACCGGGATCCTGCGCGAGGTGGCTCTGGACGTGGCGATCCTGGGCGTCGACGCGATCGACGTCGAGCACGGCGCGAGTGCCCACCACGAGGGCGAGGCGAGCATCAACCAGTTGATGGCCGCCGGCGCCGGTCGGGTGGTGGTGGCCGCGGACTCGTCCAAGCTCGGGCGCCGCGCGTTCGCCCGGATCTGCCCGCTGGATCGCATCAGTGTGCTGGTGACCGACACCTCCGCGCCCGAGGAGGCCACGGCGGCGTTCGTCGACGCGGGCGTGCGGGTCATCCGGGTCTGAGCCCGCGCGCCGGACCCGCCCGGCGGCCCGAAGCACCCGCTCGCCCGGGACGCGACCGCGCGTCCCGGGCGTTCGCGTACCCGCGTGCGTATCCGCCCGTGTACCCGCCCGTGTGCCCGCCCGTGTACGCGCCTGTCTACCCGCCTGCGCACCCGCGCGCCAACCAACTCGGCAGACCATTCGTGAGACCGAACCGGCACCGTCTGTGCCGGTTCCTCTGCATGCGCGCCCGCACGGGTCCCGCATGGGTAACGAATTGCTCTGCAAACTTCCTCGACCCCTCCTCGGAATCTCAGGATTGGTGTAGACCTTTCTTCCGGCGAGGTGTTGACTGCCGACACGGCGAGTCCGCAAAATGCTCGATGCTGCTCAAGAGTTTTCTTCAATCCCGCGTTGCGAACAGTTTTGCGCAAGCGAGTGCATGGGTTTAGCGCGACCAAACCCTCACCAACGGTCCTGTTTTCCCGAAGGCATGAAGGCGGTACTGCGATGAAGCGGCACCAGATGGCATTGGCGGCGACAGGACTGTCGGCCGCACTGCTTCTGTCAGCGTGTGGTGGCTCGGACGACAAGAAGGACGACGACAAGGCGACCCCCGGCGCCTCCGGCGAGGCCGGCGCGCCCAAGGACGGGTCGATCAAGTTGGTCGTCGCCGACTACGGCAGCGGCGACGGCAGCATGCAGAAGTACTGGAACGGCGTGATTTCGAGTTTCAACGCGAAATACCCCGGCATCAAGGTGAACCTGCAGGTCATCAACTGGGATGACATCGACAAGCAGGTCGCGACCATGATCCAGAACAACGACATGCCCGACCTTCTGCAGACCGGCGGCTATGCCGACAAGGTCGTCGACGACCTGCTCTACCCGGTCGACGACATCATGTCGCCCGCCACCAAAGCCGACTTCGTCGATTCCTTCACGCCCGCAGCGACGGTCAAGGGCAAGCAGTACGGCATTCCCTTCACCTCCAGCACCCGGCAATTGATCTACAACACCGATCTGTTCGCCAAGGCCGGAATCACCGACCCGCCGAAGACCTGGGACGAGCTCAAGGCCGCCGCGACCAAGCTCAAGACCGCCGGCGTGCCCACGCCGTTCGGCCTGCCGCTGGGCAAGGAGGAGGCCCAGGGCGAGTTCATGAACTGGGCGCTGGGCAACGGTGGCGGCTACCAGACCAACGGCAAGTACACGGTCAACAGCCCGCAGAACGTCGAGGCGCTGAACTGGGTCAACGACAACCTGGTCAAGGGCGGTCTGACCGAGTCCAACCCCGGCACCAAGAACCGCAAGGACGTCTACACGGACTTCTACGGCGGCAGCGTCGGCATGGTGAACAGCAACCCCACCATGATCGCCACGCTGAAGAAGGACTACCCGAACCTCAAGTACGCGACCGCGCCGATCGCCGGCAAGACGGGCCCGCTGAACGAGACCCTCGGGGTCTGCGACTGGATGATGGCGTTCAAGAAGAACGGCAAGAAGGACCAGATCAAGGCCTTCGTCGACCACGCCTTCAGCACCGACCAGCAGATCAAGTTCCAGGAGCAGTACAGCTTCCCGCCGGTGACCAAGTCGGTGATGGCCAAGATGACGGCCAACCCGGCCAATGCCGGCCTCAAGCCGTACATCGACCTGCTCCCGAAGGCGAAGTTCTACCCGCTCAACGACGTCGCGTGGGACGTGCTCTCGCCGAAGATCAAGGAGCAGCTCGGTAGCGCGGTCTCCGGCAAGTCGCCCAAGGACGTGCTGGACCAGCTCCAGAAGGAAGCCGAAGCGGCGGTCGCGCAGCAGAAGAGCTGACGCACCACAGATACGTCCGAGCACCGAAGGAGGAGGACGGCCCCGTGGCCGAAACCGCCGTACGCAGAGCGCCTACCGTCGTCACCAGAGTCAAGAAGGCGCTGGCCCCGCTGCCGTGGATCGGCCCGGCCGTCCTCCTCATCGGTGTCGTGGTCCTGTGGCCCGTGGTCGTGATGGTCTGGAGCTCCTTCCAGCGCATCCGCCGCACCGGCATCGTGGTGGGATCCAACGGCACCGACAACTACAAGAAGCTGTTCGACGAGCCGGACTTCGTGGCCGTGCTGTGGAACACCGTGATCTGGGTGCTGGTGGTCGTCGCCATCACGCTCGTGTTGTCGATGTTCCTGGCGCAACTGTTCAACCAGCACTTCCCCGGCCGGCGGTTCGCCCGCTGGGCGATGATCGTGCCGTGGGCGGCCTCGGTCTTCATGACCGCCGTCGTCTTCAAGTGGATGCTGCACGAGACCCACGGCGCGATCAACACGCTCATGGTCGACCTGCACCTGATGGACGCGGGCAAGGACTGGCTCGGCAAGCCGTCCACGGCGATGCCGTGGATGATGGCGGTCGCGGTCTTCGTGTCGCTGCCGTTCACCACGTACACGCTGCTCGCGGGTCTGCAGACGGTGCCCGGCGAGGTGTACGAGGCGGCCAAGATCGACGGCGCGTCCACGTGGCGCACCTACCTGTCGATCACCCTGCCGCTGCTCAAGCCCGCGATCCTGGTCGCGGTGGTGATCAACCTGATCAACGTCTTCAACTCGTTCCCGATCATCTGGGCGATGACCAACGGTGGACCGGGCTACGAGACCGCGACGACCACGGTGTTCATGTACCAGCTCAAGGCGTCCGACATCGGCGAGAGCGCGGCGATGTCCGTGGCCAACTTCGCGATGATCATCATCCTGGTCGCGTTCTTCCTCGTTGTCAGCCGCGGGAACAAGGAGACCGACCGATGAGCACGAGCACCGCCGCCGGCCGCAAGCCGGGCGCCGGCGCCGCGAAGCAGCCTTCGGGCGTTTCGGCCCGCGGGAACAGGCCCGGAAGGAAGAAGTCCGCGCTCGGGGGCTCGAAGTACAGCCACAGGCAACTGTGGTTCGGCGCGCTCGCGTGGGTGATCGCGATCGTCTTCGTCGCGCCGTACATCGAGATGGGCATCACCGCGCTGCGGCCCAAGGACGAACTGACCAGCGACGGCTACGTGCCGTCGAAGTTCGAATGGGCCAACTTCGTCGACGTGTGGGACAAGTCCACGCTCGGCGACAACCTCAAGGTCTCGCTGCTGGTCGCCGGCATGTCGACGCTGCTCGTGCTGGTGGTCTCGCTGCCCGCGGCGTACTACACCGCGCGCAAGCGGTTCCGCGGCCGGGGCGTGTTCCTGATGCTCGTGCTGGTCACCCAGATGTTCCAGCCGACGTCCCTGCTGGTGGGGCTCTACCGCGAGTTCTACATCCTGGACCTGCTCGACTCGTACTGGGCGCTCGTGCTCGTCAACGGCGCGTTCAACCTGGCCTTCTCGGTGTGGATCCTGACCGCCTACTTCAGCGCGATCCCGGTCGAGCTGGAGGAGGCCGCGATGATCGACGGTGCCTCCCGTCTCGGGGCACTGCGTCGGGTCACCCTGCCGCTGGCGATGCCCGGCATCGTCACGGCGGTCATCTTCACCTTCATCGCGGCGTGGAACGAGTTCACCGTCGCGCTGGTGCTGGTGACCACACCGGACAAGCAACCGCTCACGGTCGGGATCAACAGCTTCCTCGGCGCCTACCGGGTCGAGTGGCAGTACCTGTTCGCGGGGTCGGTGGTGGCGATCGTGCCGGTGGTGATCCTGTTCGCGTACATCGAGAAGCACGTCGTGTCGGGTCTGACCGCCGGGTCGGTCAAGTAGTCCGGTCGACCTTCGGTCCGGACGACTCCGGGAAGCACGAAGCCCACAGGTCTCGGGGGCCTGTGGGCTTCGGCGCGTTCGCGGACGCCGCGGCTACGGCAGGGTGATGTGGTACGCCTTGCGCAGCGTCTCGTGCACCGTCCACACCGTCTCGTCGCCCTCCTCGAGCACGCACGCGTCGCCCGGGCCGACCTCGATCGTCGCGCCGCCCCGAATCTCGATGGTGGCCCGGCCCGAGACGACCACGAACAGCTCGTTTGCCTCGGTGTCGGTCACCACGCCCGGGGTGATCTGCCAGATGCCGCGGATCTGCTTGCCGTCCTCGGACTCCCACAGGACCTTGCCCGAGACCTCGGGCGTGCCGGAGACGATCTGGGCCGGGTCGAGCGGGTCGGCTTCGAGTTCGGCGGCGGGGATATGGACGGCAAAAGTAGACATGCGGCGGAGCATATAGGCCACTGCCGCGACGCCCTCCCTCGGGTGATTCGTGGGCTTTTCCGGCGAATCACCGCGCCGGTGCGGTGGTCCGTCGGCACGGGCGGGCACAATGCCGGAAGCGGGTCGACGGGCCCGGGCGAGGTACCGAAGGGGTGACCGATGGGCGAGGAACACGACGCGCGGCCCGAGCCGCCCGGGATTCCCGGGCAGGGCGCCGCGGCGACCTTCTCCGAAGCGGTTCCCGCCGGCGGATTGTCCGACCGGGACCGGGACATCCTCGAATTCGAACGCCAGTGGTGGAAGCACGCGGGTGCCAAGGAACGTGCCGTGCGCGACCGCTTCGGTTTCTCCGCGACCCGCTACTTCCAGGTGCTGAACACGCTGCTCGACCGGCCGGAGGCGCTCGAACACGACCCGATGCTGGTGCAGCGGCTGCGCCGGCTGCGCGAGGCCAGGCAACAGGCCCGTTCCACTGTGCGTCGTCCCGGGCACTGAGGGGCCGGGGGTGTTCACACGCCGCAGGGACGAGTACGACGTGTTCGCCGGCTTCGGTCGGTACGGCCTGATCTGGACGAACGAGGACCTGTGGGCCGAGGAGGTCGAGCGGGTCGGGCAGGTTGGGCGGGTTGGGCGGGTTGGGCGGGGCGAAGGGGTTGGGCGGGGCGAGGCGGTCGGGCGGGCCGAAGGGGCCGGGCGGGTCGGGCGGGCCGAGGCGGTCGCCGGCGGGCACGCGGTGCCGGCCGAGCGCGATCTGATCGGCGGGCTGCGGGCGTCCCCGTCCCCCGTCCTCGCGCGCCGGACCGGACCGGGGCGTTCGCGGCGCGGCCTGCTTCCGGTGGCCGCGCTCCTGGCGCTCTGCGCGGTGGCGGGCGTGCTCGCGCTCGGCCGGGACGAGCCCGCGACCCGCGTGGCCGCGGACCGCGCCCGGCAAGCCCCCGCACCGGCCCCGATCGCGGCCCCGCCCGCGTCGGCCCGCCCGGCGCCGCCCGCCCGAGCCCCCTCGGCGCCCCGGGGAGCGCGCGGCAAGGTGGTGCTGCTCGACCAGACCAAGGTGCCCACGCTGGCCGAACGCATGGCCCGGCGGCTGGAGGCGGCGGGCTGGGAGGTCAGCGGGACCGACGTGTTCCGCGGCGCGGTCCCGGCCACCACCGTCTACCACCCGGTCGGCCAGGAGCGGCAGGCGCGCGCGCTGGCCGCCGCGCTGCCGGGGATCGGCCGGATCAAGCCGGCCTTCGCCGGTATCCCGCTGCATCGACTCACCGTGATCGTGGTCGACGACCAGGTGGTGCCGCCGGCGGATCGCCTGCTCGGTTCGCTGACCACTGGGTAGGTTGGTCGGCATGACCTCGAACCGGTCCACGCTGCCCGAACCCACCACGCCGGCCGGTCGCACGGGCCTCGCCGCGTTGCTCGGCGAACCGGCCCGCGCGGTCGTCGCACTCGACTTCGACGGCACGCTCGCCCCGATCGTCGACCGCCCGGACCAGGCCCGCGCGGACATGCGCGCGGTCCGGGCGCTGTCCCGACTGACCCCGCACCTGGCGGCGACGGTGATCGTCACCGGCCGCCCCGCCGCGGTCGCCGTCGAGTACGGCCGCTTTCGCGGCGTCGCCGGGCTCGAACAACTCGTGGTCCTGGGCCACTACGGCCTGGAGCGCTGGGACGCGGCGACGGGTCGGGTCAGCGCGCCCGAACCACCGCGCGGGGTGGGGGAGGTGCGGCTCGCGCTGCCCGGTCTGCTGCACTCGCTCGAGGTGTGGAACAGCACCTGGATCGAGGACAAGGGCAGCGCGCTGGCCGTGCACACCCGCCGCGCCCCGGACCCGGACGCCACCTTCGCGCTGCTGCGCGACCCGCTCGCCGAACTCGCGGCGCGGCACGACCTGGCCGTCGAGCCCGGCCGCTACGTGCTGGAACTGCGCCCCCGGGGAATGGACAAGGGCCGCGCGCTGACCGGCTTCCTCAAGGAGAAGCAGGCCGGGTCGGTGCTCTTCGCCGGCGACGACCTCGGCGACCTCGCCGCGTTCGAGGCGGTCGAGGAATTGCGCGAGCAGGGCGTCGCCGGCCTCACCGTGTGCAGCGGCTCGGCCGAGGTGCACGCCTTGGCCGAACGCGCCGACCTGGTCGTCCCCGGCCCGGAGGGCGTCGCCGACCTGCTGGCCGCACTCGCCGACCGGGTCGAGCGGGCATAGCCGGGTTCGGCGCTCCGTTCCCGGCGTGTGGGGCGTGAGCGGTGCTCTCGTTGTGAGCAGCGCTCTCGCCGTGAGCGGTGCCCATACTGCGAGCGGCGGCGTTCTCGCTGTGAGCGGTGCTCTCGTCTCGGGCGGTGCTCTCGTTGTGAGCAGTGCTCTCGCCGTGAGCGGGTGCTCTTGCTGTGAGCGCTGCTCTCGTCACGCGTGGTGCTTGTTGCTGTGAGCGGTGCTCTCGCGCTGAGGGGTGGTCTTGCTTCGAGTGGAGTTCTTGCCGTGAGCGGTTGCCTCGCCGCGGTGGTGCTTTCGTTGTGAGCGGTGCTCTCGCTGTGAGCGGTGCTCTCGTCGTGTGCGCTGCTCTCGTCACGAGTGGTGCTTTCGCCCGGAGCGGTGCTCTCGTTGTGAGCAGTGCTCTCGCCACGTGACGAGAGCACTGCTCTGGCTGGGAGCGCTGCTCACGGCGGGTTTGTGCGCGGGCGCCCGCACGGGGTCTGTGGCGCGCGTGCGCCCGGTCGGGACTCGTCGGCGGCCTTGTGCTCGTTCGGGATTCGTGGTGCTCGCGCGTGCCGTCAGGACTCGTTGCCGGTCGGTGGTGATTCACCCGCGCAGGGCAGGGGGGTTGCCTCCGCGACCGCGAAGCGCGCCCTCGGGTCCAGGAGCAACGCGGCCATCGCGCCCGCCGGTTGCGCCGTCTCCACCCGCAGGTCCGGCTCGACCCGGATGCCGTGCGCGGCCAGCGCGGCCCGCGCGTCGGCGTAATCGGCCGGGGTCAGCCGATACGCGCACGGCATCGGCCCGACCGCCGTTCGGCCGGCCGGGACGTTGTCGGCCCCGTCGAAGTACACCGGCCCGCCGCCGCGTACGGCCCGCTCCCGGGACGTGCGCACCGCCGTGACGATGGTGTCGCCGCGCTCGGCGGCCATCCGGAGTGTGGCCCGCGCGGCCACCAGGTGCGCGGCCACCCGCCGCCGCCCGAGCAGGCCCGGATCCGTGCGCTCCAGAGCCGAGATGGGCCGCCGGGCGATCTCGACCAGTACCGCGACCGCGTGGTCCAGCCCGGCCGCGTTGCGCAGCAGCCGCTCGTCCGCGTCGCCGCCGAGATGCCGACCCGCCGTGCCCTCTCCGTAGACACCCGCCGCCCAACCCGCCGCGGGTAGCGCGGCGCCGATCCGATCGCGCGCCAACTCAACTGCCAGGGAGCGTAGTTCGGGCGCCACGTTGAGGTTGCGCGGCCATAGGTACAGGGTCGGCGTCGGGTACGTGCCGGTCGGCGCGTCGAACTCGTGCAGGTCGTGCACGATGTGCGGTCGCGCCTCGCGGAGTACCCGCCGGATGGCCCGCGCCTCGGGCGAACTCACCGCCACGTGGTCGCGGTTGAGGTCCACCCCCTCGGCGGTGGCGCGGGTGCCCGCCACCAGTCCGTCCGGGTTCGGGGTGGCCAGTACCAGGACGGTGACCCGCTCCAGCAGCCGACGCCCCGCCGGCGAACGATCGGCGGCCAGGTCCCGAACCAGCTTCAGGCAGGCCTCTCGACCGGCCGGCTCGTCGCCGTGCTGACCGCACACGAACAACACGCGGACCGGTTCGGGCACCGTGTCCGCCCCGGCCACGGTGATCAGCTCCAGCGCCCGGCCGCGCGCGCTGGTGCCGACCCGGGTCACCGTGACCCGCGCGGCGCCCCACCCGGCCCGTTCCGGGCCCGGGGTCGCCGAGACCAGGTCGCGCAGGAGGTCCTGTTCCTGGGAGAGCGTCGTCCAGGCGGTCCCGCCGCGCCGCTCGAAACCGGTCGGCACCCGGCCTCCGCGCCCACCGCCCGGCGGAGCGGGCGCGAGCGCGATCCCGGCCACCAGCGCCATCGCGAGCACCGTCCTCGCCGTCCACGCCCTCATCCCCGAACCACCGTCCCCTTCACCACGATCGACACCCCGCCACCACCCCGACCGACCGCCCACGCGCCCGGGTGGTCGTCGTTCCCGCGCGTCGTTCCCGCGCGTCGTTCCCGCGCGTCGAACCCGCGCGTCGAACCCGCGCGTCGAACCCACGCGTCGAACCCACGCGTCGAACCCACGCGTCGTGCCCACGCGTCGTGCCCACGCGTCGTGCCCACGCGTCGTGCCCACGCGTCGTTCCCGTTCCTTGCACCCGCGCCTCGAACTCGCGCGTCGTTCCCGCGCGTCGTTCCCGTTCCTTGCACCCGCGTCTCGAACCCGCGCCTCGAACTCGCTCGTCGTTCCCGCGCGTTGTACCCGTTCCTTGCACCTGCGTCTCGAACCCGCGCCTCGAACCCGCGCCTCGAACCCGCGCGTGATCGGCCGCACCCACCCCGCGCGGGTTCGCGGCCCGCCCGCCCACGTCCACGCGTCCACGCGCCCGCCCACGTCCACGCGTCCACGCGCCCGCCCACGTCCACGCCTCCACGCGTCCACGCCTCCACGCGTCCACGCCCAGGCAAAACAGAGCATGGCCTGCGATAGGGAGTTGATGGGAGAGCCGGACTCGCCTAGGCTCGCTGATTCCGCTGTCCCACCCAGTGCAGTGATCGGGAACCGTCCTCGGCGCCCGGCACCGGTGGGTCGCGCGGGCCGCCGCCTCCGGGCGCCCGGCCCGTGCCCTCCGCAGGGGCGCACCAGGACGTGGCATCGCGCACGGCCGGGCTCCGATCCGTCGCCGCCACGAACCGGAGAGTCATGTCCGCGCCCGCCACACCCGGCCCCGCCCTGCCCGCCCGCGACGCGCTCGACGTCGAACGCGCCTACCTCGACTCCTCCCGCGCCGCGCTGCGCCGGATGCGCGAGGAGACCGAGGCGCTGGACCTGCGCGACGTCGGTGCCACCGCCGTCGCCAACGAGACCGCACAACACCTGATCGCCAAGCGGATCGTCGCGCTGGCCGACCACGCCGGCTCGCCGCTGTTCTTCGGCCGGGTCGACGGCCGGTTCGCCGACGGTGTCGAGGGCGTCGAACCGGTCGAGGTGAGCGCCGACCCGAGCAAGCCGGTCGAGTCCTTCTGGATCGGCCGCCGACACGTGCACGACGAACTCGGCGACCCGATGGTGGTGGACTGGCGCGCGCCGCTGTCCCGCGCCTTCTACCGGGCCAACCGCGCCGAGCCGCTCGGCGTCGAACTGCGCCGCCGGTTCGGCTGGACGGCGGGCGAGCTGACCGCGTTCGAGGACGAGCACCTGAGCGACCCGGACGAGGCGGACACCGCCAGCGGGATCCTCGCGGCGGAGATCGAGCGCCCGCGCGTGGGGCCGATGCGCGACATCGTCGCGACCATCCAGCCCGAGCAGGACGAGATCGTGCGCTCCGACCTGGGCCACACGCTGTGCGTGCAGGGCGCGCCCGGCACCGGGAAGACCGCCGTCGGCCTGCACCGCGTGGCCTGGCTGCTGTACGCCTACCGGGACCGCCTCGCCCGCAGCGGCACCCTGGTGGTCGGCCCGAACCGGTCCTTCCTCGACTACATCCAGCAGGTGCTGCCCGCGCTCGGCGAGATCGAGGTCGGCCAGACCACCGTCGAGGACCTGGTCACCCGCACCTCCAAGATCAAGGTCCGGGCCCTCGACGAGGCGGAGTCCGGCACGATCAAGGGCGACGCGCGGATGGCCGAGGTGCTCCGGCGCGCGGTGTGGTCGGGGCTGCGCGCGCCGACCGAGTCGGTGGCCGTGGTCCGCGACTCGCGCACCTGGCGACTGGCGGTGTACGAGGTCGAGGAGCTGGTGGCCGCGCTGCGCACGCGCGACGTGCGCTACGGCGCCGCGCGCGACATGCTCCGCCAACGGGTCGCGCACGCGCTGCTGACCAAGATGGAGGAGCGCGGCGAGTCCCCGGACGACCGGGTCCAGGACGCGGTCGCGCGCAGCCGGCCGGTCAAGGCGGCGGTGGACGCGATCTGGCCCGCGGTGGACCCGCTCAAGCTGGTGTTCCGGCTGCTGGGCGACGCCGGGTTCCGGGCCGCGTGCGCGGACGGCGTGCTGACCGCCGACGAACAGGCCGCGATCGGCTGGGCCACGCCGCCGCGCGGGGTGGGATCCGCGCGCTGGACCGTGGCCGACGCGGTGCTCGTGGACGAGACCGCCGACCTGCTCTACCGCACCGGCGGCTACGGACACGTGGTGATCGACGAGGCGCAGGACCTGTCCCCGATGCAACTGCGCGCGGTGGGCCGGCGCTGTTCCACCGGCTCGGCCACGGTGCTCGGCGACATCGCGCAGGGCACCACGCCGTGGGCCACCCCCGGCTGGGCGCAGACGCTGCACCACCTGGGGCACGAGGGGGCCAGGATCGAGGAGCTGACCCGGGGCTTCCGGGTGCCGCTCCAGATCCTGGAGTTCGCGAGCCGGCTGCTGCCGGTGATCGCGCCCGGCCTGGCGCCGGCGTCCTCGGTCCGCCAGGCGGCCGGCGCGCTGGCCCTGCGCCCGGTCGAGGCCGACGAACTGGCCGCCCGGTCCGCCGACGCGGCCCTGGAACTGCTCGCGCACGAGGGCTCGGTCGGCCTGATCTGCGCCGACGCCCGGGTGTCGGAGGTGGCCGAAGCGTTGCGCGCGACCGGCGCCGCGCACCGGGTGCTGGGGGAGGAGGGCGGCGCCGAGGAGGCCCGGATCAGCGTGGTGCCCGCGTCGCTGGCCAAGGGTCTGGAGTTCGACCACGTCGCGGTCGCCGAGCCGGCCGAGATCGTGGACGCCGAGACCCAGGGGCTGCGTCGGCTCTACGTGGTGCTCACCCGCGCGGTGTCCGCGCTGGTCGTGCTGCACGCGCGCCCGCTCCCGGAACCGCTGGCGGTACCGGTCCTGCCGCGTCGGTGACGGGCATCCAATACGAGTGAACCGCGTGTGTCGAACCGGTTGGTGGTCGGCTTCGCTCGCTCGTTCTGCCATGCTGGCCGGGTGGAACGTATCCAGGAGTCCGCGACTGTGACACTGCGGGACCAATGGGCCCGGCTCGTCGGTGAGCACGCCGAGGCGGGCGCCGTCGTCGAGAGCCTGCTGGCGCGCTATGCCGAGCCGCACCGCCGCTATCACGACACCGACCATCTGCGCACCGTGCTCGACCTGGTCGGCGAACTGGCCTACGAGGCCGACGACGCCGACGCGGTCGTGCTCGCCGCGTGGTTCCACGACGCGGTCTACGACCCGGCCCGGGCCGACAACGAGGAGCGCAGCGCGCGGCTGGCCGAGCGCGGCCTGCGCGAGGCGGGCGTGAACCCGGCGCTGGTGGCCGAGACGGTGCGTCTGGTCCGGGTGACCGCCGAGCACGCGCCCGGCGAGCACGACCACAACGCGCACGTCCTGTGCGACGCGGACCTGGCCATCCTGGCCGCCGACCGCGAGCGCTACGAGGCGTACACGGCGGCGGTCCGCGAGGAGTACGCGTTCGTCCCGGACGAGGCGTTCCGCGCCGCCCGCGCCGCCGTGCTGCGCGACCTGATGTCGCTGCCCCGACTGTTCCACACCCGCCTGGGCGCGGCACGGTACGAGGAGGCGGCCCGCTACAACATGCGCGCCGAACTGGAACGACTCGAGGGCACGATCCCGCGCCAGCAGTCCTGACCCGGCGCCGCCCGGCTCGGCACGGCGGACGCCCTAGCGCGGGCGGTACCGCTTGCGCCGGCGCAGCCCCGCCCGGGTCAGCCGGATCACCAGTTCCCGACTGGAGACCGGCTCGGCCCCGTTCGCCACCGCCCGTGCGTACAGGTCGGCCGGGACGTCGTAGTGATCGCGGTCGAACGCGCGCTCCGGCGCGCCGAGTTCGCGCGCGAACGCGTGCAGTTCGGCGTGCGAGACGTCGCTGACGAGGTGCGACCACAGCCGCCCGCGTCCGGGCCAGGCGGGGGGATCGATGAGAAGTGCCACGCGGTCGATTCTCGTATACGTCGCGATCGCGCACACTTGTGGACCATGAGCAAGGATCCGACCGACGTCGCCCTGTTGACCGCCCGCGCCCTGGTCCTGGCCGATCTGCGCACGCACGGCGTCGAGACCCCCGAGACCGTGACCGTGGTCGAGCACGCGCTGGTCGAGCGCAAGTGGTGGGTCGAGCAGTGGCCCGACGGCGCCGCGTACGTTCCCGGACTGATCGGCCAGGACGTCCAGGAGGCGCTCACCGAGCAGGGCACGGTGTGGCCGCCGTGCCCACGGCACGACGACCACCCGCTCTACCTCGAAGCCGAATTGGGCGAGGACCCGCACTGGGTCTGCGAACGCGACGCCGAGGTGATCGCCCCGCTCGGCGGCCTCGCGCCCACTCGGCCGCCGAACGAGCGCGCCGTCAACGACGCGTAGATCGGCCGGTCGCCGCCGACCGCGTACGCGCCGACCAGCCGCTCGCTCCGGGCCCGGCCCACGGTGACACCGGCGTGCGTGTGCTCCGGCGTCACCGTCACCACCTGCGCGCCGGCGGCGTCCAGCGTGTGCTCGGCGCGCCGCCGCTCCTCGGCGTCGGCGGCCCGCAGCGCCTGGGCGAGCACGTCGTACGGGTCGCCGGCCGCCGCGCCGTCGCCGCCGGGCAGGCTCAGCACGGTCCGGCTCGGCGGCGGATCGCCCACGTCGCGCGGACTGAGGCACAGCGCCTCCGCGCCGTAGCAGAACCGGATCAGCGGCTCCCACATCACCGACCAGTACGCCCGCGAGGGCGCCCGCTCGATCCCGGCGATCGCGCCGTCCAGCAGCACCACCGCGCCCACCTGCTCGTCGACGCACTCGAACTCGGCGACGAAGCGTTCGAGCTCGAGCGCGAAGTGCTTCAGGAACAGCGCCAGGTTCCCGGTCTCGGCGAGGCCGGAGGACGCGTTGAAGCGCTGCACGGCCGGCCACAACCTGCTGTAACCGTCCGCGTCCGCGCTCGCCGACGCGGCGGCGCGCAGCGCGAGCGGCAGCACGGCGAGCGACCGCGGTGCCTCGGGGATCAGTCCGGGCTGGGTCTGCTGGACGCACATCGCCGCGTCGAAGGCGAGCCGATCCGAGGGCTCGACCATGGCGGCGCGCGGCATCGCGTGGTCCTGCGCGCTCTGCTCGACGATCACCGCGAGGTGACACGGGATCAGCGCGACGTTCGGCGTGTGGTTGACGAAGGTGAGCGTGCCGTAGCCGCTCGTGCCGATCCACAGATCGGTCGGGAGCGTCACGGCGGGCGCGTCGCAGGTGTCGCCGAGCAGCGGCAACACCTGCATCCGGCCGACGCTCTGCACCCGACCCAGGGTGCAGCCGGCCAGCAGGTCGCCGATCGGCAGCGCGTCGTGGGCGAGGGTGTTCATCCGGTCACCTCCAGGTGGGCCAGGCGCAGCAGGGCGGGTACGGCGGCGGCCGGGTCGGCGACCAACATCAGCCGGCACCAGGCGAGTTCGAGGGCCTCGGGACGATGGACGGGGGCGGTGGGCAGGTCCGGCGCGTAGCCGCGCAGGCCGCCCGCCTCGGCCGCGAGCACGGGCGAGAGCTGGACCACCGGCACCGCGACGCCCAGGGTGTGCGCGGCGTCGAGCACCTGCGCGAACCGTCCGGCGGGCGCGTTCTCGTAGCCGTCGCCGATCACCACGATCAGCTCGGCGTCGGTGCGCAGCGCGGCGACCAGAGCCTCGGCCGCCGCCGTGGCGCCGGTGGGTCGCACCAGTCGGCCGTCCGGGGCGCCGCCGATCCACACGTCGTGGCACTCGCCCGCCGCCGCCCGCAGCGCGTCGCGCAGCGCGAGCACCGTGGCGATC
Source organism: Embleya sp. NPDC001921 (assembly GCF_053594475.1). Classification (NCBI taxonomy): domain Bacteria; kingdom Bacillati; phylum Actinomycetota; class Actinomycetes; order Kitasatosporales; family Streptomycetaceae; genus Embleya; species Embleya sp. NPDC001921. Next base: position 41,018 of record NZ_JBSFEO010000051.1, on the reverse strand, counting down.
GGCCGCAGTGGCTGATCGGTGCCGCCGCGCATCGAGGCGGACCCGTCCAGCACCAGGGCGATCCGACGGCCGGCCAGGTCGAGCCCGGCGGCGCCGGCCGCGGCCCGCCGATCCAGCGCCGCGGCGACCTCGTCGGTCATCCCGGTCGCGAACGCGTAGAGGTAGAGCCGGACCGCGTCGTAGCGGTCGAGGTCGACCTCGACCTCGACGCCCGCACGCTCGGCCTGCCGCTGCCCGGCGAGCCGCTGGCCCGCGGTCAGCCGATCGGCGGTCAGCGCCAGGACACGCGCGGGCTTCTCGTTCGGGTGGAATCGGCCGCGCAGCCCTTCGAGCGTCTCCAGCGGCAGCGCCGCGCCCGCGTCCAGGTCGGTGCGGGCGGCCCGATACGCGACCGGGAGCGGCAGCGTGTACGGGCCGTCGGCGCCGAGCACGAACGCGACGCACTCGCGGGCGACGGCGGGGTCGGCCGGGTCGGGCGCCCAGCGGTCCAGCTCGCGGGCGAGGATGCGCCGTTCCTTCGGGTCGAGTTCCGCGCCGGCGAGCCGCTTGGTCAGGATCGAGCGCAGGATGCCGCTCAGCCGCAGGCCCCACGCGTGCCGCAGTGCGGCGGCGAGCTTGTCCCGGTAGCGCACCGACCACAACTCCAGCGAGCCGGAGCCCAGGACGCTGCGCAGGATCAGTCGGCGCACCCGCGCGTTGTTGACCCGCCGCTCGGCCAGCAGCCCGAACAGCTTGAGCCGACGCGGCACGGTCAGCGCGGCGACCGCGTCGTACACGGCGGTGCCGTCCTCCTCGCGCGCGGGCGTGTCGAGCAGGTGCAGCACGCCGAGCTGCCGGCTGCGGTCGGTGGCTCCGGGGGAGCACACCAGACCCGCGTACAACCGCCGGTCCAGGGCGATCATCGCGCGGTGCGCGTCCTGCTCCAGGGCGAGCTGCTCGTCGCGGGTGTTGTAGAAGGAGGCCCGCCCGGTCGCGGCCACGGCGACGTCCAGGAAGCGGACGACGGTGGCGGCGGCCTCGGCGCGGGTCGGATTGTCGGCGCTCAGGGCGCGGGTGATCTCGGTCATCGAAAGGCTCCCCCGTGGGCACCCGGGGCAGGTCGCGGGTCCGTTGTGGTCCAAGTTTCACCGGGGTCCGAAGACCCCTCCGCCGGGACCGCTTCCAACCCATGGGAAACGGCTCTGTACGAACGCGCAGTTCCCCGGGTGCGATGGCACGCGACTCCGGGCAGGTCACGGGTCCCGGATAGGGATTCGAACCCCAAGCACCCCAAAAGCGCTTGTACGCCAAGACAGAAGGAACGCGTAGTTCCCGGAGTCGCGCTACGAGCCTACGAGCGAGGTACCGCCGGTGCCGGCGATTATTACCTCGAGGGGAAGTCCGAGGTGTCCAGTTCGATACCGAAGGGCCCGGGGATGGCGACCGATCCGCCGAAATCGACGCGCTGGATGCGCTGGTAGACCTTGCCGTCCGGCTCGGAGTACAACGTCGCCGCCGGGCCGTCCTTGTCCCACCGATCGACGAGCAGGTAGAGCGGAATCGGTCCGTGTGCGTATGCCCGCAGCTTGTCGACACGATCGGTGCCCGCGTTGCTCGGGGAGGTGATCTCGGCGACGAGAAGAACCCGATCCGCCGGAGTCGGCGTGGCGACGTCTTCCCGTGCCATCACCACCAGGTCGGGAATACACAGCCGGCCGACCGACATGATCTCCACGCCGAGATGCTGAAAGACACCGCATCCCTCGGGGGCGGCCCGACGCAGCTGCCAATGGAGGTCGTCCGCGATCAATTCATGCCTGTGTCCCGGAGGCGGCGACATCGTGATGTTCTCTCCGTCGAACTCGGCGCGCCAGCCTTCGGGCGCCTCCAATTCCTTCCACATGGTCACGATGTCGCGCCAGGCGGTGCTCACTTCGATCACGGGTGCGGTCAACTCGTCCACCTCGCCCACCTCGATCCATGTCGTACGAGAACGACGCTACGGCCGCCCGGAGACCGTTTCAGGGTAAGTCGCCACCGCCACTCGAACGAGCGAACAAGGCTCGAACACGCGGAAACGCGAAAGAGGCGGCCCCCCGAAGGGGACCGCCTCTCGCGTCGAGACCGTGCGGGTCTACCGATCCTCAGTGGATCAGAAGTCCATGCCGCCCATGTCCGGAGCGCCGCCGGCCGGGGCCGGGTTCTTCTCCGGCTTGTCGGCGATGACAGCCTCGGTGGTCAGGAACAGCGCGGCGATCGACGCGGCGTTCTGCAGCGCGGAACGGGTGACCTTCGCCGGGTCGATGATGCCCTCGGCGATGAGGTCCACGTACTCGCCGGTCGCGGCGTTGAGGCCGTGACCCGGGGTCAGGTTGCGCACCTTCTCCACAACCACGCCGCCCTCGAGGCCGGCGTTGACCGCGATCTGCTTGAGCGGGGCCTCGACGGCCAGGCGCACGATGTTCGCGCCGGTCGCCTCGTCGCCGTCCAGCTCGAGCTTGTCGAACGCGATGGTCGACGCCTGGAGCAGGGCCACGCCACCACCGGCGACGATGCCCTCCTCGACGGCGGCCTTCGCGTTGCGCACCGCGTCCTCGATGCGGTGCTTGCGCTCCTTGAGCTCGACCTCGGTCGCGGCGCCGGCCTTGATCACGGCAACGCCGCCGGCCAGCTTCGCGAGGCGCTCCTGGAGCTTCTCGCGGTCGTAGTCCGAGTCCGAGTTCTCGATCTCGGCGCGGATCTGGTTGACCCGACCCGCGACCTGGTCCGAGTCACCGGCACCGTCGACGATGGTCGTCTCGTCCTTGGTGACGACGACCTTGCGGGCGCGGCCGAGGAGTTCGAGACCCGCGGTGTCGAGCTTGAGGCCGACCTCCTCGGAGATGACCTGGCCACCGGTGAGGATGGCGATGTCGCCGAGCATGGCCTTGCGACGGTCGCCGAAGCCCGGCGCCTTGACGGCGACGGACTTGAAGGTGCCGCGGATCTTGTTGACGACGAGCGTGGCCAGGGCCTCGCCCTCGACGTCCTCGGAGATGATCATGAGCGGCTTGCCCGACTGCATGACCTTCTCCAGCAGCGGGAGGAGGTCCTTCACCGAGGTGATCTTCGAGTTGACGATGAGCACGTAGGCGTCTTCGAGGACGGCCTCCATGCGCTCCATGTCGGTCGCGAAGTACGGCGAGATGTAGCCCTTGTCGAAGCGCATGCCCTCGGTGAGCTCGAGCTCGAGACCGAAGGTGTTGCTCTCCTCGACGGTGATGACGCCTTCCTTGCCGACCTTGTCCATGGCCTCGGCGATCATCTCGCCGATCAGGGGGTCCGCGGCGGAGATCGAGGCGGTGGAGGCGATCTGCTCCTTCGTCTCGACGTCCTTGGCAAGCGCGAGAAGCTGCTCGGAGACGGCCTCGACGGCCTTCTCGATGCCACGCTTGAGGGCCATCGGGTTCGCGCCGGCGGCCACGTTGCGCAGGCCCTCGCGTACGAGCGCCTGGGCGAGGACGGTCGCGGTCGTCGTGCCGTCACCGGCGACGTCGTCCGTCTTCTTCGCGACCTCCTTGACCAGCTCCGCACCGATCTTCTCGTACGGGTCCTCGAGCTCGATCTCCTTGGCGATGCTCACACCATCGTTGGTGATGGTGGGCGCACCCCACTTCTTCTCGAGCACGACGTTGCGGCCCTTGGGGCCCAGCGTGACCTTGACGGCGTCGGCGAGCTGGTTCATCCCGCGCTCGAGGCCGCGGCGCGCTTCCTCGTTGAACGCGATGATCTTGGCCATGTGGTGAAGTCCTCCCAGAACGGGGGTGAGTGCCGGACCGCACAGGTGCCCGCGACGGACGACCCGACCACCGCGAGGATCCCTCCCTCACGGGTGCCGAGCCTCACCGGCTCGGTCCGTTTCTGTCACTCTCACATCCAGAGTGCTAACGCCAATGATTAGCACTCGGCCATGCCGAGTGCAAGCGCAACGGCCGGTCCCGACCCGTCCGCGCACACCCCCGCGCGTGTCGCACGAAGCGCGGGTCCGCGCGACCGCACGCACAACGACCGGGGCCCGGCCCCCGCATGGCGGGAAGGCCGGGCCCCGGTCACTGGTCACACCCGATACGCATCCGATCCGACCATCGGACAACAGGTCGGACGAGAGATCGGGACAGGTGTTGTGCCGCGATGTGTCGTGCAGTCCGTGGTGTGGACCGTTTCAAGCAGAGGAGCGGATGCCCCCTGGTTCAGGCGGTGACGCGGACCATGTCGGCCTGCGGCCCCTTCTGCCCCTGCGAGATCTCGAACTCGACTCGCTGCCCCTCCTCGAGCGTCCGGTACCCGTCCATCTGGATCGCGCTGTAGTGGACGAAAACGTCCGCACCACCGTCGACCGCGATGAAGCCGTACCCCTTCTCCGCGTTGAACCACTTGACGGCGCCCTGAGCCATTCCTAACTCCCCTGTTACTGGCCCTTTCACGGATACTGCACGCCGCAGCTCCGGGTTCGTATCCAGAAGGACCCGGCCTTCCGCTACGACCGCGGCTGAATGTATCCGGACGGATGCCCGGAGCAACAGGTCAATCGGACGAGAATTCCCGAGTGAATAAAGCTCGCATTCTTCGCGAACCGCCAGGAAAGCCGTATTTCAATTCGTCAGGAAAACGACTTTCGATACATATCGGATGTGATTCCGACCACGGGTTTACCGACGGGACGCCGCCAAAGCGGGGAAATGGACCCGGGTAAACACGTGTAACGCACGACCCGCCGGGGAGAGAGGAAATCCGCTGCCCGGTGCTCCGGACAGCGGATTTCTCGGTTCCGTTTCGTGATCCGTGCCGATGAAGATCGACACGGTCGGCCTATCGCGTCAGCAACCGCCGGCGACCGCCGGGATGATCGAAACGCTGCCGTTGTCGGGGATCGTGGTGGCGAGACCGTCCGCGAAGCGCACGTCCTCGTCGTTCACGTACAGATTCACAAAGCGGCGCAGCTTGCCCTCGTCGTCGAGGATGCGCGCGCGAATTCCGGTGTGGTCCTTTTCCAAGGCGTCCAGGACCTCGGCGAGGGTGCTCCCCTCGACGGACACCTCGGCCGCCCCACCCGTGTAGGTGCGCAGGATCGTCGGGATGCGAACGGAGACGCTCATGCCAGGCCGGCCTTTCGGAAGGATTCCAGAGTGGGTCGAATGGTCGCGGTGGCGCCGGTGGTCGGCGTGACCGCGTCCAACGTCTTGAGGCCGTCGCCCGTGTTGAGCACGACCGTCTCGGCGTCCGGGTCCAGCGCGCCGGACGCGAGCAGCTTGCGCAGGCAGCCGACGGTCACGCCACCGGCGGTCTCGCCGAAGATGCCCTCGGTGCGGGCCAGCAGCTTCATCGCCTCGACCACCTCGGCGTCGGTGACGTCCTCCACCGCGCCGCCGGTGCGCTTGCACACGTCCAGCACGTACGGGCCGTCGGCCGGGTTGCCGATCGCGAGCGACTTGGCGATCGTGTCCGGCCGCACCGGGCGGATCACGTCGTGGCCGGCCTTCCACGCGGCGGCCACCGGGGAGCACCCGGTGGCCTGCGCGCCGAAGATCTTGTACGGCGCGTCCTCGACCAGACCCAGCGCGATCAGCTCGCGGAAACCCTTGTCGATCTTGGTGAGCTGCGAACCGGACGCGATCGGGATGACGATCTGCTCGGGCAGCCGCCAGCCGAGCTGCTCGGCGATCTCGTACGCGAGCGTCTTGGAACCCTCGCCGTAGTACGGCCGCAGGTTGACGTTGACGAAGCCCCAGTCCTCACCGGCCGGGTCGCCGATCAGCTCCGAGCAGAACCGGTTGACCTCGTCGTAGGTGCCCTCGATGGCGACCAGCTCGCCGCCGTACACGGCCGCCGTGACGACCTTGCCGGCCTCCAGGTCGGACGGGATGAACACGCAGCTGCGCAGGCCCGCCCGGGCGGCGGCGGCACCCACCGCGCCGGCCAGGTTGCCGGTGGAGGAGCAGGAGAGGGTGGTGAAGCCGAACGTGCGCGCGGCCTCGACGGCGATCGCGACCACGCGGTCCTTGAAGGAGTGCGTCGGGTTGCCCGAGTCGTCCTTGACGTGCAGCTTCGCGATGCCCAGCTCGCGGCCCAGGTTCTCGGCGCGGACCAGCTTGGTGAAACCGGGGTTCAGGTTGGGCCGGGACGCGACGTCCGCGGACACCGGCAGGAGCGGCGCGTAGCGCCAGATGTTCTGCGGGCCGGCCTCGATCCGCTCACGCGTCACGGTGCCGAAGTCGTAGGCCACCTCGAGCGGGCCGAAACAGGACTCGCAGGCGTACTTGGGGCCCAGTTCGGTGCGTTCGCCGCACTCGCGACACGACAGCGCGACGGCCGGACCGAAGGAGGTGGAGGTGGCGCTGGTGGAACGGGTGGCGGTGGGTGTCGCCATGGCGAGGGCCTTTCTGTCCTCATCTTTACCCGTGGGGTTCCACGGGCCGGACTTGGCACCTGTCCGATCCGCCGGTGCTCGCTCGCGCCGAAAGCGCGTCACGAGGAATGACGATCGGATGGTTGCCGGGGCTTCAACGGGCCGTTCCCTCTGCCCCTCTGGATGAGCTGCTATGGCGGTGGACACACCTTCGCGAGGTGGCCGGTCCGCGTTTGTCCGGCTCGACGTGCGATCGTCGTATCCGGTGACGACGACTGTAACCGAACCGGTGCCGCGTCGATCATCCGGTCCACCTCGCGAGACGGTGGAGGGTGGCCGCGACCGAGGCCGGAACACCGGCGACGACAGGGGATTTCGAACGTGCAGCCCGAGGTGAGCGCCTGGCTTCGACGACGGTCCTCCGTCGCCGCGGACTGGCCCGTCGACAAGCTTCTTGACGCCAAACGAGACACCCGGGTCAGCGTCGTCCTGCCCGCGTTGAACGAGGCGGCGACCGTCGGGGACATCGTCAAGGTGGTTCGCACCGAGCTGATCGAGCGCGCGCCGCTGGTGGACGAGCTGGTCGTGGTCGACTCCGGATCGGTCGACGACACCTCCCGGATCGCCGCGGACGCGGGCGCGCGGGTCGTGCACCGCGACGACATCCTGCCCTCGCTCCCGGCCGTGCGCGGCAAGGGCGAGGTGTTGTGGCGCTCGCTCCTGGTCACCGACGGCGACATCGTGGCGTTCGTGGACGCCGACCTCAAGGACTTCTCGGCCGACTTCGTCACCGGGATCCTCGGTCCGCTGCTCACCGACGGCTCGGTGCACCTGGTCAAGGCGATGTACGACCGGCCGCTGGAGCTCGGCGACACGATCGTGCCCGCCGGCGGCGGCCGGGTGACCGAGTTGGTCGCGCGTCCGCTGCTCAACCTGCACTGGCCGGAACTCGCCGGTTTCGTCCAGCCGCTCGGCGGCGAGTACGCGGCCCGCCGATCGCTGCTGGAACAACTGCCCTTCCCGTGCGGATACGGCGTGGAGACCGCGATGCTCGTGGACACCCTGCGCCTGGTCGGCCTGGACGCGATGGCGCAGGTGGACGTGGGGGTGCGCCGGCACAACCACCAGGACGAGGCCGGGCTGGGCCGGATGGCGGCGGAGATACTCCAGGCCGTCGAACGCCGGCTGCGGCGCGGCCCGAACGGCGCGCATCCGGTCGAGCTGAGCACCGCGCTGACCCAGTTCGAGCGGGACGAGGGCGGTTTCCGGCTGCGGACGCACGACGTGGCGGCCCGGGAGCGGCCGCCGATGGCGACCGTGCCCGCATACCGCGCACGGACCCGCCTGGTCGAGCGCTGATCGCCGGGCGGCGCCGGCGGGCTCAGTTGCCGAGCACCTCCGCGACCTTGCGCACGGTGTTCTCCCGGGCCGCCCGCACCCGGGTCAGCGCCGCCGCCTCGCGCTCGATCGCCTGCCGCTGATACGCCACGTCGACCGCGTACCAGGTGCCCGCGACGTTGTGCTCGTCCCGGCAGGCCACCGTCGCGGTCGCCGCCGCGATCTCGCGCGCGCTCGGCACGGGCGTGTCCCAGGCCGGATCGCCGCCCGCCGCCAACGGATCGGGGTAGTCGAACCCCTTCCCCCGCATGCACGTCGACCACAGCGCGAGCACCCGCCGCACCCGAGGATCCGCGCGCGAGCGCTCGAACGACTCCACATCCAGACGGCTGGGCAGCGCCGCGCGCTCCAGCGCCGGATCCACGCCGAGGGCGAACCGCGCCTCGCCCAGGCAGCCCGGCCCCGGCCGATCGACGCCCTCGGTCGGCGCCGGCGGCACCCCGTCCGCCGCCGCGGCGCCGTACAGCGCCACCTCCAGTTCGCGGCCCAGGGCCGGTGCGCTCGGCTTGTCGCCCGCCCTCGCCGCTCCCGGCGGCCGAAAACCCCGGCCGGCCGCCTCGACCGGGTCGCCCACCCCGTACCGGCGCTCGGTGCGCGAGCGCGGCACCGGTGCGGTGTCCGCCGTCGCGGGCGTCGGATACGCCAGGCCCAGCCGGCCCAGGCAGGCCCGGATCAGCACCTGCTCGGCCGCGGTCTGCCGGGCGCGCTGCTCCGGGGTCGGCAGGTAGGCCGCGATCGGCAGGTCGAGCCGGGTCACCTCGCCCGCCGGCGGGACCGCGTCGAGCGGCGGCGGCGCGACCGACGGGTCGGCGGGGCCGGACGCCCGGGCCGCCGGGTCCGCGCGCTCGCCGCTCGCGGTGCACCCCGCCGACGCGGCGCACAACACGACGCCCAGCACCATGCCCACCAGCACCGGTCCCGGGACGCGGCGCGGGCGCGCTACTGCGCGGTCCAACTGCCCGACGCGTTGTTGTTCTTCAGCGCCGGATCGAGATTGGCCGTGGACTTCGGACCGATCTCCTGCATCGGGCCCTGATAGTTGCTGCCGTAGTAGATCCGCAGGATGTGCGTCGGATCGTTGTTCCACACCGACGCCGCGTTGTTCTTGACCGCCGTCCACGCGCCGCTGCTGCCGTCCGGGGACGGCATGAAGCGGTACCCCGCGTAGTTGGCCACGTTGTACCGGTGATCGAAACGCGCGCCCTTGGCGTTCGAGTTGTAGTACAGACACGCGTCGCCGTCGTTGCACGCGCCGTCGCCCTCGGCGACCGCCGGTGCCGCGCCGCTCGCCAGGATCAACGCGGCGGCCACGGCGCCCGCGGCCAGGCCACGATTGCTGCCCATTCCCGATTCCCCCTTGCCCCGTCGCCCTTTTTCGGACCCCGTCCAACGAGCGGGTCCGCCGGTCGAGTCCCCGGTCGGACCCGGGCGAGGTGGGCCCGACGAGTCAAGAGAAAGCACACCCCCGCTACTCCCGGTAGTGACATGCGCACGTGATACTCGCCACACCGTTCGAGCCCGGGGCGCGATCGGGTCGGGTTTGCGCACCGGGAAGCGTGGCTAGGGTCGGGGCATGAGTGCTCCCCCTCCCGCCGGTGTCCTGGTCGCCTCGAATCGCGGTCCCGTGTCCTTCTCGCTGGAGGACGACGGCACGCTGTCGGTCAGTCGTGGCGGCGGCGGACTCGTGTCCGGGCTGTCCACCGCGGGCCAGGGGACCGGCGCGGTGTGGGTGTGCTCGGCGCTGGGCGAGGCCGATCGCACCGCGACCCGGGCCGCCCCCTCGGGCCGGCTGGATCTGGCCGGTCACGACACCGGTGGCCTGGCCGTACGGATGCTGGACATCGATCCGGGCACCTTCGCGCGGGCCTACAACGCCATAGCGAATTCGACCCTGTGGTTCGTCCACCACCTGCTCTACGACACCCCGTCCAAGCCGGTCTTCGACGCGCGCTTTCGCAAGGAGTGGGCCTCCTACGAGGCGTACAACCAGGCCTTCGCCGAGGCACTGGCCGACGAGGCGGCCGAGGGCGCGAAGGTGGTCGTGCAGGACTACCACCTGACCCTGGTGCCGGTGCTGCTCCGCCGGCTGCGTCCGGACCTGCGGATCGGGCACTTCTCGCACACCCCGTGGGCGCCGCCGGACTACTTCCGGCTGCTTCCCGACGACATCGCGCGGTTCGTCCTGGAGGGCGTGCTCGGCGCCGACCACGCGGGCTTCCTGACCCGGCGCTGGGCGCTCGCGTTCCTGGACTGCTGCGCGGACGTGCTCGGCGCGGTGGTGGACCGGGACGCGATGACCGTCACGCACGCGGGCCACGTGACCGAGATCGGTGTGCACGGCCTGGGCGCGGACGCCGACTTCCTGCGCGAGCGGGCCTCCCGGGCCGACGTGGACACCCGGCTCGCCGGACTGCGCGAGGCGGTGGGCGATCGCCGGGTGATCGTCCGGGTGGACCGCACCGAACTGTCCAAGAACATCGTTCGCGGCCTGCTGGCGTATCGCGAACTGCTGCGCACCCGGCCGGAATGGCTCGGCCGGGTGGTGCACGTCGCGTTCGCCTACCCCTCGCGGCACGACCTGCCGGAGTACCGCGAGTACACCGCCGCGGTGCAGCGGGTGGCCAAGGAGATCGACGACGAGTTCGGCACCGGCGACTGGCAGCCGCTGATCCTGCACGTCAACGACGACTTCCCGCGCTCGCTCGCGGCGTACCGACTGGCCGACGTCGCCTTGGTGAACCCGATCCGGGACGGGATGAACCTGGTCGCCAAGGAGGTGCCGGTGGTCTCGCTGCTGGACGAGGCGCACGGGGGCTGCGCGCTGGTGCTCTCGCGCGAGGCGGGCGCGTTCGAGGAGCTGGGCGAGGACTCGATCGTGGTCAACCCGTTCGACGTGTCGCAGACCACCGAGGCGCTGCACACGGCGCTCACGATGGAGCCCGCCGAGCGGCTGCGACGCACCAAGCGGCTGGCCGCGGCGGCGGTCGCGCTGAACCCGCAGCAGTGGTTCCTGGAGCAGTTGGACGCGCTCGGCAAGTAGCCGCGACCGGCGAACCGCCCTCGAACGCCGGTCCGGCCGGCGTTCGAGGGCGGGTGCTCAGGCCGAGGCGGGCGCGGTGGCGCGGCGGCGCCGGGTGGTCACCACCGCGACCGTGCCGGCGGCGACCAGGGCGACGCCGGCGACACTCGCGCCGACCAGGCCGGCGGGCCCGGTGAGCGGCAGGCTGCCGCCGCCGGACTTGCCCGCGCCGCCGGTCGAGCCGCTCGTCGCCGCGCCGCCGGTCGACCCGCTCGTCCCGCCGCCGGTGCTCGCCGAACCGGTCGAGCCGGTGCCCGAGGTGCCGGCGGTGGTGGTGCCGGTCGTGCTGCCCGCCCCCGCCGTCGTGCCGGATCCGGCCGTGGTCGAGCCGCCCTTGAAGGAGACCTTCACGAACGCGTCCTGGCTGCGGTCGGGGGAGCCGTGCGCGGCCATGGTCAGCACGTAGCACTCCGTCTTGAGGCAGTCGACGTCCTTGCCCGCGCCGTTCTTGTACGAGGCCCTGACGTCGGTGAGGGTGACGGAGAACGTGCCGTCCGGGTTGATCCCGTCCGCGCCGTACGCCTTGAGCCACTTCGAGGCGCCGTAGTTGCCCGCGTTGGTGGTCCAGTCGGCCTCCTTGGGGCCGAACACGACGTAGATCCCGTTGCCGCTGCCCGCCACGTAGCCGGAGCCCTTGACCGTGACCGACGCGCCCGCCGGTTCCAGGCCGGTGCTCGGCGTGACGGTCAGCTTGGCGCCGCCGGCCGCCGCCCGCGGGGCGGCCTGCGGGGCCCGGGCCTGCTCGGCCGCCGCCCGCGGTGCGGTGCGCGGCGACTTGGGGGCGCCGGCCGGCGCCTGCGCGGCGAAGGTCACCGCGACCTTCGCAGTCGGCCCGCCCTCGGCGCCGACCCGGACCTCGAACGCCGGTGCGTCCGGGGCGAATCCGGTGCCCACCCGCAGCGGTGTGGCGACGATGCCCCGCGCGTCGGCGGCGAGCGTACGGCTGCCCGCCCGGTCGGCGGTGTCGCCGCCGTAGAGGGCGACGGTGACCCGCGCGCCGGGGGCGAAGCCGCGGCCGACGACGGTGATCTCGTCGCCGGCCGCGGCCAGTTCGGTGCCGCGCGACGCGGTGACGGTGGGTGCGGCCGGGGTCTCGGCGCGGGTGTCGCCGGGGGTGGCGTCGGCGAGGGCGCCGGGGGCGGCGGCCAGTACGCCGGCGCCGGCCAGGCCGAGCGCGGCGGCGGCGGTCGCGGCGCGACGGACGCGGTGCGAGGTGTACATGTGAACTCCTAATGGGGTCGGGGCGGCGACGCGACGGCGGGCGGTCAGCCGGTCGGGTCGGCGGTGACTTCGGTGGGGGTGCCGGCGGTGTTCGGCGCGGCGGCATCCCGCGCGGCGGCGGTCCGGCGCCGCCGGCGACGCGGCACGGTCACCACGTAGGCGATCAGCGCGCCGAGCAGCAGCGTGAGCGCGGCCAGCAGCAGCCACGGCGGCGCCCACACGCTGGTCGACTTCGCGGTCGCGGTCGCCGGGTTGCCGGTGACCTCGACGTCCGCGGTGAGTCGACCGGCCGGGAAGACACCGGTGAATCGCTGGACCACCTCGTGTGTCGCGCCGGGCAGCAACTCGGGCAGGGCGGCGCGGGCGGGTCCGCCCAGTCGCCATCCGCCGAGCCCGGTGACGGTGGTCTCGGCGCTCGCCGAGGTGCGCACGTTGCCGGTGTTGCGGATCCGGTAGCGCACGATCGCCTCGCCGCCGCCGAACATCGCGATCGGGTTGTCGTAGGACAGCCGCAGGTCCTCGATCGCCAGGCGCGGCACGGCGGGGCCGTCCACCCGCAGGTACACGCGCGCGCCGACCCGCCGGTCGACGTCGAAGCGCTGCTGTCCGGGGCCGGTCGCCTCGGCCTTGATCGAGGCGACGATGGCACCGGTGTGGTCGCCGGGGCTCGCGTCCGCCGGGACGGTCAGCCGGAACGGGATGTCCGCGCGCTTGCCCGGCGCGATCGTGTACGTCTCGGCGTCGAAGCCGATCCACGCGCCGACGTCCTTGGGCCGCTCGGCGGCGGTCAGCAGGGTCATCCCGCCGTCGGCGGCGAGCACGGCGTCGGTGGCGTACACGCGCAGGGTCAGCGGCTTGTCGCCGAAGTTGGACACGCTGACCACGTCGACCAGGGTCTGTCCGGGCCCGGCGGTCAGCACGAAGTGGTCGCGCCCGCCCGCCGGTTGCACGCCCCAGGTGAACTCGTCGGCGGCCCGGGCGGGCGCCGCGAGCGCGATCGGCGGCAACACGGTGGCGAACAGGACGCACAACAGTCGAACTGCGGCGGCACGCATGCGGGGCTCCTTTTTTGGGCGGCTTCGCCGCCGGCTCGCGAGGCGCCGCTTTTCTGCTCCCCCGCTTCGCTCCTCCGCAGAAAAGCGGCGCCTCGCTCGGGGTCGGGTGTCCCTCCGCTTCGCTGCGGGTCACCCGACCCGAACTTGCGGCTCCGCCGCTCTCCGCGCTTCGCGCGTCGATCGCTGTGATGGGGCCGGGTCGGGGGCGCTGACGCGCCGTGGGGGTGGGGCGGGCTCGGCAGCCGAGACGGTGCCGGCCGGTGTGCTTCGGGGGCGGAGTGGGTCTTCGATCCCGGGCCGGGTGGGGGGGCGCTGACGCGCCGTGGGGGTGGGGCGGCCTCGGCAGCCGAGACGGTGCCGGCCGGTGTGCTTCGGGGGGCGGAGTGGGTCTTCGATCCCGGGCCGGGTGGGGGGCGCTGACGCGCCGTGGGGGTGGGGCGGCCTCGGCAGCCGAGACGGTGCCGGCCGGTGTGCTTCGGGGGGCGGAGTGGGTCTTCGATCCCGGGTCGGGCTTGGTGGCGGGAGGGCGGCGGGGAGATCGACGGGCGGAGGTCGTGCGTCGGGCTCCTCGGAGAAGCATTCGTACGGTGGGGTCGGGTGGGTGATTCTTTGGGGCGGCGAGGTGAGCGCGGCCGGAGAGCCCGAGGGGCGCATGCCGGGTGTCGTGGTGCTCGGCGGGGGATGGTGGGCCCCTGGACGGCGCGCTCGGGGCCATCCCCCGACGCGTCGGCGTCGGGGGATGGCCGTCGGCGGCGAGTCGGGGGAGCCCCGGTCCGGATCCGGGTCAGATGAGCGTCAGCGTCAAGGTGCCGGTGTAGGTGCCGGGCACGGTGATGCCCGGGATGCCGAGCTTGAGGTCGCCGCCGCACTCGAACGAACCGGCGCTCGCGCCGGCCGCCGACGAGCACAGCGTGCGCGGCCGGCCCAGACCGGCGCCGGGCTCGGCCTTGCCACCCGCGGTGACCTGCGGCGTGGCGCCGCCGGTGGGCAGCGAACCGGTGACCGACTTCGCGGTGGGTGTCCAGCCGAGGTTGTCGCCGACGATCCGGCCGCCGGCGGCGGTCAGGTCACTGGCCTGACCGGTCAGCGTCCAGCCCGCGTTGGTGCCGCGCGCGTCGGAGACGGTGAGCGGGTTCAGCGCGCCGCCGGTGAAGGCGTCCTTGCCGTTGAGGGTGACGCCCGGGAGCGCGACGTCGGTGCCGCCGACGCCCAGGGTCAGCGGGCCGCCCTGCACGTCGGTGGTGATCACCTGGTAGCCGGTGCCGGGACCCGGCGGGACCGTCACGGGCTTGAACGCGACCGGGAGGAAGGTGTCCTGGGTGCGGTCGGGCGAGCCGTGCGCGGCGAAGGTGACCACGTTGCACGTGGTGACGGAGCAGTCGTACTCGACGCCGCTCGCGTTCTTGTACTTGGCCTTCATGCCGTCCAGCGTCAGCGAGAAGCTGCCGTCGGCGTTCAGCTTGGCCTGGCTCGACGACCCGGACGGGTTGGTGCGCACCCACTTGGTCGCCTGGTACGGCGCCGGGTTGGTGTTCCAGTCGGCGCCCTTGGGGCCGAACGCGACGTAGATGCCGTTGCCGCCGTCGCGGACCGGGTCGAACCCGGTGCCGGTGACCGTGAACGTCTGTCCGGCCGGGTCGGCCCCGGTGGCCGGGGTCACCGCGAGCTTGGGCGCCTGCACCGGCGTGGTGCTCTTGAACGCGACCGGCGTGAAGGTGTCCTGGCTGCGGTCGGTCATGCCGGCGCCGTGCGCGGCGAAGGTGACGACCCGACACTCCTGCTTGAGGCAGTCCACCTCCTTGCCGTTGCCGTCGGTGTACTTGGCCTTGACCTCGAGCGTGGTCGTGAAGGCCCCGTCGGCGGTCATCTTGCTGCCCGCGACCCACGCCTGGGCGCTGTAGGCACCCGCGTTGGTGAAGTAGTCGTCGATCTTGGGACCGAACAGGACGTAGACCCCGTTGCCGGAATTGCGCACCTTGTCGAAGCCCGTGCCGGCGACCGTGATCGTGGCGCCGTCGGGGTTGACGTCGATGTTGGGCGACACGGTCACGGACGGGGTCGTGGCGGCCTGCGCGGGCGACGCCAGGCTCACGCCGGCCATCGCCAGCGCGGCGGTCGCGCCCATCGCACCGAAGCGGATCAAGCGGTTCGCGGGCTGGGGCCGCGCTCCGTTCGTCATCCTTGGCTCCTCCATCTGGCAGTGTGCACAGGGCGACGCCCGGACCTATTAGCGGTAGGTCCGGGCGCCGCCCTGCGCAGAGGAGGTAAGGCTAACCTAATTAACGGCATCGTAAAGAGCGGGTGCGGCGCTCCGGCAGCGGAGTGCGTCACACCCGAACGAGGCCCGAGCGCCCGTTGTGTGCCCTCGCCTACGTGGTGATCCGATCCGGCAATTCGGCTGCCTACGCGGCGAGCTGACGCCGATTCAGCCGCCACAGCAGATACAGCGACGCGGCGATCGCGGCGATCCGCACCATCGCGGGCAGCAGTTCGCCGTACCGGTCCCACGCCTGATCACTGGTCAGGTCCACGCCCATGTGCCCGGTGGCCCGCATCCACATCCCGATCGCGAACGCCAGCGCGGTCGCGCCGGGGACGTAGAACGCGGCGAACCGCCGCTCCTTGAGCGACCACGCGCCCGCCGTGAAGACCACCAGGAGACCGAGCACCACCACCGCCGTCGAGGCCACGATCGCGCCGATCGCCATCAGCGCGATCGCGAACACCTCGCGCACCTGCGTGCGCAGCGCGCCCGGCCCGAACACGCCCAGCACCGGCGTGGGTTCGGTCAGCGACTCCTCGTCGTCCCAGGTCGCCGACGTGTCGGAGACCACGCCGATCGGATACGCCGGCGCGTGCAGCGAACCGTCGCCGTACACGTCGGGGCCCGGCCGCTCCGGCGTGCCGCCCTCCGGCGGGGTCCGCCACCACAGCGGCTCCTCCTCGGGATCCGCGAGCGGCACCGGCTTGGTCGCGGCGGTGCCGCCGGCGGCGGTCTCGGCGAGCGTGGGCGGACCGCCCGACGCCGCGGCCTCGGGCGAGGCCCGGGGCGGGGGCGGGCTCGGCTGCGGCCGGGACGGATCCAGCACCGCCGGAATCGGCGTCGCGTCCGCACGAAAGCCCATCTGCCGGGCCACCGTCGCGTAGCGCGAACCGCGCATCGACATCGCGCCGACACCGTCGTCGGCCCCGGCGCTGCGCAGGTCGCCGAGCCGATACAACTCGTGGCCCACCACCGTCTCGGGGCTGCCGAGCCGATCCAGGATGGCCTGCACGGTGCCGGGGGTGTGCGCGTTCAACCGCTCGCGTTCGCTGTTGATCTGGCTGCGCAGGCGCTCCACCATTCGGGCCCGGTCGGCAGGCCGGAGCCTGCGCTGGGCGGCGTCGCCGACCTCGCCCAGGTACTGCAGAACCAGGTGATCGCTCTCGAAGTTCACGCCCCCACCCCACCCCCGCCGAGGGATCGTCGAATCGGCACAACGTCTGCGTCGGTAAAGCGACAACTCAGCGTAGGGGCGCGGGCGAGACGGAGCGAGGGGTTGACCGAAATGGTGATCGCCCCGATCGCCCGAAATCGACTCCCCGCGGCCCGGATCCACGGTTTCCGCACGGCTTCCTCCGGGGCTCCGGGGGGCTTCCCCCGGGGGCCTCCTCGGAGGCTTCCTCGAAGCTTCGAGGGCATCGGGATCGCGGGAGCGGTGATCGTCGACGGGCGAACCGTCTAACGTTGATGGGATGACCACAGCTGCGTCGCCCACCCGTGCCGAGGCGGATCGGCCCGCCGACTCCGGCCCCCGGACGCTCGCCGAGGATCTGCGCGGACGTACCGACGCGGCCCTCGGCGCGCTGCTGCGGGCCCGGCCGGACCTGACCACGCCGGTCCCGGTGGACCTGACCCAGCTCGCCACCCGGGCCACCACGCGGGCCTCGATCGCGCGCGCCCTGGAGCGGCTGGACCGGTTCACTCTCCAGGTGGTGGATGCCGCGGTGGTGCTCCCGGACGGGTTCGCCGCGGCGCGGTTGTCCCCGCTGGTGGGCGCGGCCCCCGAGGCACTCGCGCGGGCGGTGGCCAATCTGCGCGAGCAGGCCCTGCTGTGGGGGCCCGACGGCGCGCTGCGGGTGGTGCGGACGGTGCGCGACCTGGTCGGCGCGAGTCCGGCCGGACTGGGCCCGACGCTGGCCGGCGCGCTGGCCGCGACCGCGCCCTCCCGGCTCCAGGATCTGCTCGCCGACCTCGGCCTGGGCTCCACCCACGACGCGGTCTCCGCGATCGTGTCGGTCACCGACCTGTGCACCGACCCGGTGCGCCTGGACGCGCTGCTCGCGCAGGCGCCCGAGGCGGCCCGCGAGGTGCTGGACAAGCTGGTCTGGGGCCCGCCCACGGGCAGCGTGCGCGGCGCCGACCGGCCGGTGCGCGCCGACGCGGCCCGGACTCCGGTGGAGTGGCTGCTGGCCAGGGCGCTGCTGGTGCCGGCCGGCCCGGACGCGGTGGTGCTGCCCCGCGAGGTCGCGCTGCACCTGCGCGGCGGCCGGGTGCATCGCACGCTGGAGCCGACCCCTCCCGAGTTGCCGGTGCGCGGGCACGATCCACAGGCTGTGGACAACTTGGCGGCCGGCTCCGCGTTCACCGCCGTCCGCCGGGTCGAGGACCTGTTGGAGGCGTGGAGCACCGGCGGACCCTCGGTGCTGCGGGCCGGCGGCCTGGGCATGCGCGAGTTCAAGCGCGCGGCGGTGCAGTTGGACGCGCCCGAGGCCGAGGTCGCGCTGTGGCTGGAACTGGCCTACGCGATGGGCCTGGTCGCGGGCGACGGCGAACCGGACGAGCAGTGGCTGCCCACACCCGCCTACGACACCTGGCGCCGGACCCCGGTCGGCACCCGCTGGGCCGCGCTCGCCGGCACCTGGCTCGAGACCACCCGGGTGCCCGCCCTGGTCGGCTCGCGCGACGACAAGGACCGGCCGATCGGCGCGCTGGGCCTGCAGGTGGACCGCACCGCCGCCCCCGAGGTGCGCCGGCGGATCCTGGCCACGCTCGCCGCGTTGCCGCCGGGCTCGGCCACCGACGCCGACTCGCTGCTCGCGCACCTGACCTGGCATCAGCCGATCCGGGCGGCGCGACTGCCGCGGGAGCTGGTCCGGGCGATGCTGGTCGAGGCCGAACTGCTGGGCATCACCGGCCGAGGCGCGCTCGCCGGGTACGCCCGCACGCTGGCCGAGGGCCGGGTCTACGAGGCGGGCGACGCGCTGACCCCGCTGCTCCCGGAGCCGTTGGACCACGTACTCCTCCAGGCCGACCTCACCGCGGTGGCGCCGGGCCCGCTGGTCCTGGACCTCGCGCACGAACTGCACCTGGCCGCCGACGTGGAGTCCACCGGCGGCGCCACCGTGTACCGCTTCACCGAGGAGTCGGTACGCCGCGCGCTGGACGCCGGTCGCACCGCCGGCGACCTGCACCACCTGCTCGCCACCCACTCGCGTACCCCGGTTCCACAGCCGCTCAGCTATCTCGTGGACGACGTGGCCCGTCGGCACGGCCGGATCCGGGTCGGCACCGCGGCGGCCTTCCTGCGCTGCGACGACGACGCGCTGCTGGGCGAACTGCTCGCCGATCGCCGGGCCGCCGGGCTGCGGCTGCGCCGGTTGGCGCCGACCGTGCTGGCCGCCGAGTCGGCACCCGACGGCGTGCTGGAGAAGTTGCGCGCGATGGGCTTCGCGCCGGTCGCCGAGTCGGCCACCGGCGATCTGGTGCTCACCCGCCCGGACACCAAGCGCACCCCGCCGCGCTCGGCGCCGCCCCGGGTCGCCGGCGAGCCGCCGGCCCCGAGCGAGGCGCTGCTCGGCGCGGCCGTCACCGCGATCCGCGCGGGCGACTCGGCCGCCACCGGCCGGGCTGCGGACGACGGCGCGGAGCGCGACGGCGAGCCGGTCGAACTGCCGCGCACCTCGGCCGCCGAGACGCTGCTCGCGCTCCAGGCCGCACACGCCGAGCGGCGCGCGGTGTGGATCGGGCACGTCACCCGGGAGGGCCGGGCCACCCAGCACATCGTGGTCCCGCTGCGTCTGGAGGGCGGCTACGTCACCGCCCACGAACAGGGCACCGGCGAGATCCACACCTACCCGCTGCACCGCATCACCGGCGTCGCGGAGGCGGGCTAGGGCGTGTCTTCAATCCCCCGCCGGCCGCCACGACGCCCGGCACCGCATCCGCCCTTCGGGCTCCCTCGCCGCGCTCGCCGCCCCGGAGAACCACCCGAAGAGAACCACTGTGCGAGCGCTTCTCCGGCACACCGACGCACCCCATCCGCCCGTCGGGCCCTCGCCGCGCTCACGCCACGAAGCCCGACGGGAGATCGAAGACCCGCCCCGGCACCCAGCCCGAAGCAGGCCCGCGTCGCTGTCGTTCCCTCGGCTGCCGGATCGCCTCCCCCCACGGCGCGTCAGCGCCCCCGACCCGGCCCCACCCCAGTGATCGACGCGAAGCGCGGAGAGCGGCGGAGCCGCAAGCTTGGGTTTCGTGGCCCGGAGCGAAGCGCAGGGACACGAAGCCCCGAGCGAGGCGCCGCTTTTTCTTGGAGGAGCTTGCGGGGGAAAGAAAAAGCGGCGCCTCGCGAGCCGGCGGCGAAGCCGCCCAACAGACAAGCTCACATCTCCCGGCGGCCGATGCGCCACACCGCGAGCCACACGCACAGCGCGGACAGGACCACGGCGACCACGAGGTTGTCGACGTACTCGCCGGGAGTGTGCCCGCGCAGCAGGTCGACCTGGCAGTTGAAGAGCTGGCTGGGCAGCCAGTGCTGCAACGGGCGCCACAGCGCCGCGACCGGCATCAGCACGAACGCGACCAGGGACCCGCCGAAGATCGCCACGGGCCGGCGCAGGAACGCCGCCATCGCGGCGACCACGCTCACCTCCAGCACCACGCCCACGATCCCGTAGAAGGATCCGTAGAAGACGGCCTTCGCCGGCAGCGGGCCGAACATCCAGTGCACCTGGGCCCAGGCGAACAGGTTGCCCATCAGGTAGGCCAACGAGACCGCCGCCGTGGTCACCGTGTACCGCGGCACCACCAGATCGCGACGTCGCCGCACCCGGGTGCGATGGAACGCGGCCAGACCGGGTCGATGGTCGACCGCCAGCGCGCTCGCCATCAGCGCGAGGCCGACCAGGATGCCGATCTGGCCGGCGGCGTAGGTGTACACCGCCATCCCGCTGTCCGCCCGCATCCCGCCCGCCGGTGCCACCGCGTCGATGTGCAGGGCCTCGACGATGCGGTCACGGTGTTTGGCGAAGACCGGGCCGATCAGGCCCACGCCCGGATAGGCGACCAGGAGCAGCAACAATCGTTTGGTGCGCACCAGCCGCAGCCACTCCAGGCGCCACAGCCCCAGGCGGCGCGGCCCGCGCGGGAGCACCCGCTCCGCGTCGGCCACCACCGCGGGCGGGCCGGCCGACGTCGACGCGGGCGCCTGGACGGCGCCTGATCGGGTCATCGCGGACCGCCGGTGATGGACAGGAACGCCGCCTCCAGGTCCGACTCCTCCGGCGCGACCGACACCAACCGGGCCGTGCTGCGGCTGAGCACCTCGGCGAGGTGCCGCTCACCGGCCTCCAGCGACCGGGCCTCCACCCGGAACAGCCCCGGCCGCAGCGACGACACGCGCGCGACCCAGCTCTCCGCGGCGAACGCGCGCAACAGGTCGGTGCCGCCACCGCGCACCCGGACCAGCCAGCTCGGGCGCATGTGCGTGTCCACCAGTTCGGCGGTCGGCCCCTGATAGAGCAGCCGGCCCGCGCGCACCACGCCCACGTGATCGCAGACCCGTTGTACGTCGGCCAGGATGTGGCTGGAGAAGACGACCGTGGTGTGCTCGCGCAGGCTCGCCACCAGGTCGAGCACGTCGGCCCGGCCGCGCGGGTCCAGCGCCGAGGTGGGCTCGTCCAGGATCAGCAGTTCGGGGTCGGCCACCAGCGCGGCGGCCAGACCCAGGCGCAGCGTCATGCCGCGCGAGAGCGAGCCGGCCTTGCGGTCGCCGCACGCGGACAGGCCGGTGCGGTGCAGGGCGACCTTGACCTTCTCCCGGGGCAGCCGGCGGTCGACGAGGTTTCCGGCCAGTTCGACCACCTCGGACGCGGTCAGCCAGGGCTCGAACTCGGGTACGTCCGTGGACACCGCGACACGGCGTCGATCGACGCCGAAGACCACCTCGCCGGAATCCGCCCGCCGGGTGCCGCCCATGATCGACAACAGCGTGGTCTTGCCCGCGCCGTTGGGTCCCACCAGGCCGTATACGCAGCCGCGCGGCACCTTCAGGTCTATCCCGAAGATCCCGGTGCCGCCGCCGTAGTCCCGGGTCAGGGCACGGGTGGACACGGCGGGACCAGTGGGTGCGCCGGCGTGCTCGGGGGTCTCGGCGGCGGTGCGATCGGGACGGGGAACCCGATCGTCGGAGGCCGACGACGTTTGTTGCGCCATCAAGTATCCAGGGTAGGTAGGCCGGCCGGTTTGTGTGTTCCTCCGTAAGGATGGGTCTGGCGCTCCTCCCTGGGCAGTAGTGCCCTTAATGCCTGCTCCCGCCGATGACAAACGGTTTTCGGAACACGGCCGCCGGGCGGATGGTTGACACTTGTTGGTCCCGTCCCCTCCTCCTTGCGGAAAGGTTGGCCCGTGCCCGATGGCCCGCTGATCGTCCAGTCCGACAAAACCCTGCTCCTCGAGGTCGGGCACGAGGCCTCCGCCGCCTGCCGCCGAGCCATCGCACCGTTCGCCGAGCTCGAGCGCGCCCCGGAGCACGTGCACACCTACCGGCTGACCCCGCTGGGCCTGTGGAACGCGCGCGCCGCCGGCCACGACGCCGAGCAGGTCGTGGACGTACTGCTGCGCTACTCGCGCTACCCGGTGCCCAACGCGCTGCTCGTGGACGTCGCGGAGACGATGGGTCGCTACGGCCGGCTCCAACTGTCCAAGCACCCCACCCACGGTCTGGTGCTGACCACCACCGACCGCGCGGTGCTCGAGGAGGTGCTGCGCAGCAAGAAGATGATTCCACTGGTCGGCACCCGGGTGGACCCGGACACGGTGGTGGTGCACCCCTCCGAGCGCGGGCAGATCAAGCAGGTGCTGCTCAAGCTCGGCTGGCCCGCCGAGGACTTCGCGGGCTACGTGGACGGCGAGGCGCACGCGATCGACCTGGCCGAGGACGGCTGGCAGTTGCGGCCGTACCAGCAGGAGGCGGTCGAGGGCTTCTGGCACGGCGGCTCGGGTGTGGTCGTGCTGCCGTGCGGTGCGGGCAAGACGCTGGTGGGCGCGGCGGCGATGGCGACCGCGAAGGCGACCACGCTGATCCTGGTCACCAACACGGTCTCGGCCCGCCAGTGGAAGTCCGAGCTGGTCAAGCGCACGTCGCTGACCGAGGACGAGATCGGCGAGTACAGCGGTACCCGCAAGGAGATCCGGCCGGTCACCATCGCGACCTACCAGGTGGTGACCACGCGCCGAAAGGGCGTCTATCCGCACCTGGAGCTGTTCGACTCCAGGGACTGGGGCCTGATCGTGTACGACGAGGTCCACCTGTTGCCCGCCCCCATCTTCCGGTTCACCGCCGACCTGCAGGCTCGGCGTCGACTGGGCCTGACCGCGACGCTGGTACGCGAGGACGGTCGCGAGGGCGACGTGTTCTCGCTGATCGGCCCCAAGCGCTACGACGCGCCGTGGAAGGAGATCGAGAACCAGGGATACATCGCGCCGGCCGATTGCGTCGAGGTTCGGGTGACATTGACAGAGACCGAACGGCTGGCCTATGCGACCGCCGAGCCCGAGGAGCGCTATCGCTTCTGCGCGACCACCGCGAGCAAGACGCGCGTGGTCAAGGACCTGGTCGAGCGGCACCGCGGCGAACAGACCCTGGTCATCGGCCAGTACATCGACCAACTCGACGAGTTGGGCGAGGTGTTGAACGCGCCGGTGATCAAGGGTGAGACCACCAACAAGGAGCGCGAGCGGTTGTTCGACGCGTTCCGCACCGGCGCCGTGCAGGCGCTCGTGGTCAGCAAGGTGGCGAACTTCTCGATCGACCTGCCGGACGCGACGGTGGCCATCCAGGTGTCCGGCTCGTTCGGGTCGCGGCAGGAGGAGGCCCAGCGGCTCGGGCGGGTGTTGCGGCCCAAGGCGGACGGCCGGGGTGCGCGCTTCTACTCGGTCGTCGCGCGGGACACCATCGACCAGGACTTCGCGGCGCATCGGCAACGCTTCCTCGCGGAACAGGGCTACGCGTACCGGATCGTCGACTCCGACGACCTGGACAAGCAGAGGTAGCCGGGCGTTCGGTCCGAGGGACGTTCGATCAGGGGCTCGGGCGCCGTTCGGGCGTCTTCGCGGTCCGCTCCCGCCGCCACAACGGTGTGCGGCGGGGGTGGACGCGGGCGGCCAGGTGCCGGCCCAGGAATACGTAGGCGAGGAACGCGCCGGTCGCGTTCAGGATCACGTCGTCGATGTCGAACGCCCGGCCGACGACGAACAGCCCCTGGACCGCCTCGACGACGAGCATCAGCACGCCGACGGTGAGCAGGATCCGCAGCGGGCCGCGCAGCCGGGCGGCGACCACCGGGAGCAGTACGCCCAGCGGCGCGCACAACACCAGGTTGCCTCCGATCTGCCGGACCGCGTCCCGGACTTCGGGGCGATCCAGGTAGGAGCGGATCGAGTCGCCGGGGTCGGTGTTGCCGGTGACCAGGTCCTGCGAATCGGGCTGCGGGGTGAACGTCACCCGGGCCAGCACCAGCGCGAACGCGATCAGGGCCAGTGTGCCGAGCCCGATCGCGACGCCGCGCAGCACGCGGGCTCCGCGCGAGCGGGCGGGGGCGGGACTCGGGGCGGTGGCGTCGGCGGTCGGGCGCTTCGCGCTCGGGTGCTTCGCCGTCGAGCGTTTCGCGGGCGTGCGCTTTGTGGCGGCGCGTTTCGCGGCCGTGCGCTTCGTGGCCTTCGTACCGGGCGTGTCCACCGTGTCCACCCCCGGTTGTGTCGGTTCGGCTGCCCTGGGCGGGCGTCTGCCCACGGGGCCCCGGACCATGCGGGGTCACGGCACGGCGTGCCGACCGAGCAGGGTGACCCGGACGGCGGTGCTGGTGAACACCCATGTGCCGCGCGCGATCGTCGCGGTGATGTGGGCGGGCCGGCGCAGCCGGGCGCGCACCAGTTCGGGGAAGGCGATCTCGGCGGGGGAGGAGCCGCGCAGCGTCGGCATCCGCAGCGATCGGGGGGCGGGGAGATGCGTCATCGTGCTCATGTCCTCGACGCTACGTGGACCGACGTAACGGGTGCGTCAGCACCAGGGCGCCCGCCGCGCTACCTCTCGCGGATGACCGTCCCCTAGGGGTGGACCGGGCGGCGGACCCGGAGGGCCGGGGCCGGCCGACCCCGGGGACCGGACCGGGTCGGGTCGAGGGCCCGATCGCCGTGGCCGGCGAGGGTCGGATCGCCGCGGGTGACGGTGCGCGCCGGGAACGAGCCCCCCGGCGGTCGCGGTCGCCTCGAACGCGCCCTTGACACCACGAACCGGAAACGATCAACGACTGCCCAGTTCACGGCGTCGCCCGCATTCGGACATCGGCACGCAACGTGCCTCGTCGTAGGCTGAACGGGTGAATGCCCTCATGGTTGGCTTCGACCTGGACATGACGCTCGTCGATTCCCGTCCCGGCATCGGGGCGGCGTGGTCCGTGCTCGCCGAGGAGACCGGCGTCCCGATCGACATCGCGCTGGTCGTCTCCCGACTGGGGCCGCCACTGGAGACCGAGGTCGCGAACTGGTTCCCGGCCGCCGAGGTCACCGCCGTCGCCGCGCGCTACCGCGAGATCTATCCACAACACGCCGTGCTCGGTACGGACGTGCTGCCCGGCGCCCGCGAGGCGCTCGCCGCGGTGCACCGACACGGCGGCCGCACCATGGTGGTGACCGGCAAGCACGAGCCCAACGCGCGCCTGCACCTGGACCATCTGGACCTGGCCGTGGACCACTTGGCCGGCGACCTGTGGGGCGAGCAGAAGGGCGGCGCACTACGCGCGTCGGGGGCGAGCGTGTACGTGGGCGATCACCTCGGCGACCTGATCGGGGCGCGCGCGGCGGGCGCGATCGCGGTCGGCGTGGCCACCGGCCCGATCTCCGCCGCGGACCTGCGCGCCGCCGGGGCCGACGTCGTGCTCGACGACCTGACCGAGTTTCCCGCGTGGCTGGACGCGCACGTCGCCGACCTGCGGCTCGCGGACCTGCGCGAGCGGCTGCGCGAACTGGGCAGCGTCGCGGTGGCGTTCTCCGGCGGCGCGGACTCGGCCTTCCTGCTCGCCGCGGCGGTGCGCACGCTGGGCGTGCACAACGTGCTCGCGCTGACCACCGAGTCGTCGAGCCTGCCGGCCGCCGAGCGCGACGCCGCGCGGGCCTTCGCGGCCGGGCTGGGGGTGCGGCACGAACTGGTGCCCAGCGACGAGATGGCCCGCGAGGGCTACCGCGCGAACGACGGCGACCGATGCCGGTTCTGCAAGACGGAGTTGATGGCGGTGCTCGGGCCGGTGGCACGCGCGGCGGGGATGGCCCACCTGGCCACCGGGACCAACGCGGACGACGTGCGCGCGGGCTTTCGGCCCGGGATCGCCGCGGCGGCCGAGGCGGGTGCGGTCACCCCGCTGTGCGACGCGGGCCTGACCAAACCCCAGGTGCGGGCGATCAGCCGGACCTGGGGGCTGCCGACCTGGGACAAGCCGGCCGCGGCCTGCCTGTCCAGCCGGGTCGCCTACGGCGTGGCGATCACCCCGGCCCGACTGGCCCGGGTCGAGCGCGCGGAGACCGCGTTGCGCGCGGTGCTGGTTCGGGACGGGATCGCGGTCCGCAACCTGCGGGTGCGCGATCTGGGGCAGTCCGCGCGGATCGAGGTGGACGGCCCGCTGAGCGCCGCCGTGGACGGCCACGCGCCGGCCCTGGCGGCGGTGCGCGAGGCCGGCTTCGCGAGCGTCGAGGTGGATCCGCTCGGCTACCGCGAGGGCGCGATGAACGAACTCCTGGCCGACCCCGAGTCGTACCGCTAGTCGTACCGCCGCGGCACGCCCCGGGCGCGGCGGGGGCGGACGGGGCGTCAGAGGGTCTCGGGCACCGGGCGACGCCTGCTGCGGGCCGATTTGAACAGCCCGGCGCCGGCCAGTGCGAAGCCGACCGGCATCAGCGCGCTGACCAGGTAGACCGCCGTCGGCAGGGCGTCGGCGCCGATCAGCAGCGGCGTGACGGTGGCGAGCGTGGCGAGCGTTCCGATGGCGAAGAGCACCGCGCCGATGCGGACGAGCCGATCGCCGGGGCCTGCGGATGCGTTGTACACACGTCCAGGGTAGATGCCCCGTTCCGCCCCGGACGCGCCCGGGGCGGGATCCCCATGTCCGGCCGAGAAGGCGACCATTAGCCTGGACGAGTGAACGGGGTCACTACGCGTTCCTGCTCGGATTCGATGTGTGCGCCCCACCCAGCCTGGTAAATGCTCGTAAAAGTCCCGACGAAGCCGTCCCGACACGATCGAGGTCTCCCGTGCCCACCGGCAAGGTCAAGTGGTTCGACACCGAGAAGGGCTTCGGGTTTTTGTCCCGGGACGACGGGGGCGACGTGTTCGTGCACGCGTCGGCGCTGCCGCAGGGCCTGGACACGCTCAAGCCGGGCACCCGGGTCGAGTTCGGCATCGTCGAGGGGCGGCGGGGCGAACAGGCCCTCTCGCTCCGTGTCCTGGACCCGCGCCCCTCCGTCGTCGCCGCGAGCCGCAAGAAGCCCGACGAGATGAGTTCGATCATCCAGGACCTGCTCAAGGTCCTCGAAGGCGTCGACAAGACGCTCGAGCGCGGGCGCTACCCCGACAAGCGCGCGACCACGAAGGTCGCCGAACTCCTGCGGGCGGTCGCCGACGAATTGGACACGTGACGGGCGGTTTTGCGCGTTGCGTCGGTGCGCTCGGCCTGGCGGCCTGTGCGGTGTCCTCAAACGCCGGACGGGCCGAGTTTGTCCTCGAGCGCCGGACGGGCTGAGTGGGCTGTGTTTCCGTGTGGCGTTGGTCTCGCCGAGACCTGGGTTGTCCTCGAGCGCCGGACGGGCTGATGGGGTTGCGTGATCGGGCGTGAGTTGGTCTCGCCGACGGCTGGGCGTCCGGTGGTTCGGGGTCGTTCGGTGCAGCCGGCGTTCCGGGTTCGGTGCGGCCGGTGTCTAGGGGAACGCGAGGGCGCTTGCCGGGATGGGGGGGACCAGGTGTTCGGCGGCGGCGCGGGTGAGGAGGTGGGTGACCGCGGCGTGGCCGGCGGCGCCCAGGTCGCGGGTGAACTCGTTGACGTACAGGGCGATGTGCTGGTCGGCGACCGCCGGGTCCATCTCCTGGGCGTGTTCCAGGACGTAGGCGCGCGACGCGGCCGGGTTCGCCCAGGCGTGTTCGACCGAGGCGCGTGCCGCCGCGGCCAGCGCGGGCAGGTCCAGGGAGCGCCTGGCGATGATCGCGCCGAGCGGGATCGGCAGGCCGGTGTCCGACTCCCACCAGTCGCCCATGTCGGCCAGGCAGGTCAGGCCGTAGCGCGCGTAGGTGAAGCGCGCCTCGTGGATGACCAGGCCCGCGTCCACGAGGCCGTCGCGGACCGCGGGCATGATCTCGGCGAACGGCAACACCCGGATCTCGCCGACCCCACCGGGCACGTTGCCCGCCGCCCACAGCCGGAACAGCAGGTAGGCGGTGGAGCGTTCGCTCGGTACCGCGACCACCTTGCCCGCCAGCGCCGCGGGCGTGCTCGCGCCCAGGCTCAGCACCAGCGGGCCGCAGCCGCGGCCGAGCGCGCCGCCGCAGGGCAGCAGCGCGTACTCGTCCAGGACCCACGGCAGCGCGGCGTAGGACACCTTCAGCAGGTCCAGTTCGCCGCGCTCGGCCAGGCCGTTGGTGATGTCGATGTCGGCGTAGCGCACGTCCACGGGCGGCGCGTCCGGGAGCAGCCCGTGCGTCCACGCGTGGAAGACGAACGTGTCGTTCGGGCACGGCGAGTAGGCCAGCGACAGGGTCATGGCGTCGGGCTCCCTTCGAGCGCGGCGAAGGCCGCGGTGAGTGCGCGCAGCGCGTCGGGAATGCGCCACGCCGCGCGGTCGCGCGGACCCACGGCGTTGGAGACGGTGCGCAGTTCGAGCATCGGCACGGCGAACGCCGCGGCGGCGGTGGCCACTCCGAAACCCTCCATGCCCTCGACCGCGGCGCCCGGATGGCGCGCGGCCAGCTCGGCGGCGCGCGCGGCGGTGCCGGTGACCGTGGACACGGTGAGCGCGGGCCCGGTGGCGAGCGGGATGTCCGCCACCCGCAACGCCTCGCCCACGCGGGCGAGCAGGCCCGGGTCGGCCTCGAACGCGCTCGTCCCGAAGCCCAGTTCCTCGATCGGCACAAACCCGTCGGCGGTCTGCGCGCCCAGGTCGGCCGCCACCACGCGGGTGGCCAGCACCGTCGAGCCGACCGGCGCGACACCCGCGAAGCCGCCCCCGATACCGGCGTTGATCACCAGGTCGTAGGTGCCGCGGGCGAGTGCCGCGGCGGTTCCGGCGGCCGAGGCGGCCGGACCCGCGCCGACGGCGAGCACGTGCGGACCGGGCATCCGCCACGAACGCGAACCGCCGAGCACGGCGTCGCGCTCGGCGGCCACCGCGGTGATCACCAGGATGGGCAAGGGCTACTTCTTCTCGACCTTGAAGGCCCAGATGCCGCGATAACCCTGCTTGCCGTCCGGCTGCACGACCTGCACGATCAGCGGCTCGCTGTCCTTCTCCGGCGCGCCGTAGTTCAGCCGAAGGCCCGAGAAGTAGGTGGACTTGATCGGCGTGGACGACTGCTGCTTGCCGTTGACCAGGAGCAGCCAACCGGCGTCGGCGATCTTCTGGTCCACGCCGACCGAGAAGGCACCGCCCTCGGAGACCGAGATCTTCTTGACGTCGGTCTCGTTCAGGCAGCCCTCGACCTTCGCCTCGGCGAGCGTGCCGTCCTCCTTGTAGCACTCGGCTTCGGAGTGGACCGACGTACTCCCGCTGACCAGGGTCACCAACGGGGTGGGCTTGTCGATGTTGCAACCCGTCAGGGCGAGCGCGCCCAGGACGGCGGCGCCGGCGAGCGCGGCAGGGCGGCGAGTCTTCATGATCGGAAGATTACCGGGCGGCCCGCAGCCGGATGCCGGGGGACCGCTTGCGACGCGCCCGGCGAGTCGTCAGTTTGCGGCCCACGACCACCAGCGCCAGCGTGAGCACGCCGGCCGCCACGCTCATCCCCAGCGTGCCGTTCAGCGGCAGCGCGATGCCGATGCCGCCGCCGACCACCCACGCCACCTGGAGCGCGGTCTCGGTCCGGGCGAAGGCCGACGTGCGCACCTCCTCGGGGATGTCGCGCTGGATCATCGCGTCCAGCGAGAGCTTGCCCAGCGCCTGCGCGAGGCCGGCCACCGCCGCCACCGCGAGCACGGTGACCAGGCTGTACATCACCGCGGCCCAGGCCGCGCAGGACGCGGACACCAGGAGTACGCCGACGATGATCGCCTCCGGCGCACGGGACTTGAGCCAGGCCCCGAGTCCGGTGCCGACCGCGTTGCCGACCGCGGCGGCGACCACCACCGCGATGGTGGCCTGGGTCGCGGACAGGTCGGCCACCGGGTGCTGTCGCATCAGGAAGCCGAGGAACATGATCAGGAAGCCGGAGAAGCCGCGCATCGCCGCGTTCGCCCACAGCGCCTGGACCACGGACGGGCCCACGCTGCGCAGCCGCCGCGAGGTCTTGACCCGGACCGGCTTGCGACCGGCCTCGCGCTCGCCGCGGGTATCGGGCCCGTCCTCCACCGACCCGTCGGCCGACTCCTCGACCCCGGGCTCGGCCACCGCCTCGGTCGTGCCCTCGGCCCGCCCCGCCCGCAGCTTGGTCAGCGACACCTTGCGCTTGTGCTCGACGCCGGGCGCCTCGGCGGTGAAGGAGGCCCGGTCCTCGCCCTCGGCCGAGTCGACCTTGGCGGGCAGGGTGAGTGCCAGGATCGCGCCGAAGGTGAACACGACACACGCGCCGTACAGGATCCCGGGTGTGCCGAACGCGTACTTGAGACCGCCCGCGACGGGTGCCGCGCCCATCGTGCCGATCAGGCCGAACATGGTGATCCGCGAGTTCGCCTTGACCAGCGAGACCGAACGCGGTTGCAGCCGGGGCACCACCGCGCTGCGGCTGACCCCGTAGACCTTCGAGGAGACCAGGACGCCGAACGCCGCCGGATACAACTCGAGTCCGCCGTCGTTCACCGAGCCGGCCATCAGCCAGCACAGCCCCACCCGGACCAGCATCGCCACCGCCATCGCGACGCGGCGACCGCGGCGCATCCGGTCCAGGATCGGACCCAGCACCGGGGCCAGCAGCGCGAACGGCGCGAGGGTGATCAGCAGGTACATCGCGACCCGGTCGCGCGCCTCGCCGGTGGGCACCGAGAAGAACACGGTCGTGGCCAGGGCCATGGTCACCAGCGCGTCGCCCGCGTTGTTGATCAGATGCAGCTCGATCAGCTTGGCGAGGCCGCTCTCACCGGCCCCCTTGGCCCGGGCCGCGCCGCGTAGTTTGCCGAAGCCGCCGGTGAAGAGTCCGCCGAACCAGCCCAGCGCGCGCCGCGCCGGACCTCGGTTCTTGGCGTACGACCCACGGGTCGTGCCAGGCGCACGAATGGTGCGCCGTGATGCGGTGGTGGTCTTGGAGGCTGCCACGCCGGGATCCTGCCCTCGCTCCCTCGGTTGATGCGGTCGCGACACGCCAGGAAGGGCTCGCTCCGCGCGCCCGTTCGGGAATCGGACGTGTTTTGAGGGTATCGGCGGTGGAGACCTTCGACGCGTGAGAGAGAATCACTCTCGTGAGTGCCGCGACCCGTAGTCGAACCCCGGACCGCCTCTGCGCCGAGGCGGTTGATCTTGCCTTCGCTGCCGCCGAGGAAGCCGCAGGTCAGGACTCCGTCGGCGAGCATCTGGGTGTTCAGGTGGATGGTGATCGCCTGGTCACCCACCTGTTCGCGTGCCGCGAGTCCGCCTACCACGGCTGGCGCTGGGCGGTGACCGTTGCCCGTGCGCCCCGCGCCAAGCTGGTGACCGTGGACGAAACCGTCCTCGTCCCGGGACCCGAGGCGCTGCTCGCGCCTGCCTGGGTGCCGTGGAACGAGCGCCTTCGTCCCGGCGACCTCGGCGTGGGCGACCTGTTGCCCACCGACGCCGACGACCCCCGTCTCGAATTCGGTTACACCGGAGCGGACGAGACAGAGGAGGAATTGACCGAGCCGATCGCGCTCGGTCCCAAGGCGGTCGCGTACGAACTGGGGCAGGGGCGCGTGCGCGTCCTGTCGCCGGTCGGCCGCGACCTGGCCGCAGACCGCTGGGACGAGCACTTCGGCCGAGCCACGCCGATGGCCCAGGCCGCCCCGGCGCACTGCACGAGTTGTGGATTCCTGGTCAAGGTCGGCGGCCCGCTCGGGCAGGCGTTCGGAGTGTGCGCCAACGAGTACTCGCCCGCCGACGGCCGGATGGTCTCGCTCGCCTACGGCTGCGGTGGCCACTCGGAAGCGGCGGTCATGCCCGCCGCGACGCCCGCAGCCGAACTGTCCCTGGACGAGTACCGGATCGAGACCGTGCGGATCCGCCCGGTCGAGAGCTCGGTGGACGAGGACGCCTTGCAGCCCGGCGAGGACCAACTGGGCCACTCCTGATCGATCGCGCACACGTGCCCACCACGTCGGGCGACACGCCCGACCTCGTCGACCCGTCCGAATCACCCGACCCGCCCGACCGGCCGAAGCCGCCACCGATCCGGTGGCGGCTTCGGGTCGTTTCGGATCCGGGTCTAGCGTGCCTGGCCCCGGAAGCCGACCGGGCCCTCGCCCGGGAACTGCGCGGAGCCCTGGAAGCGCGCGCCGTCGTCGAAGAAGGTGATGGTCGCGTTGCCCTGCGGGCCGGACCAGGAAAGCTGGGTGCCCGTCGCCGGGCGGGCCTTGTCCGGAACCACCGCGTTGCGGCTCTGGACGACCACCGCGAGGTCCGCGTCGTCGTGCCAGGCCGCGTCCGCGCCGCCCCATTGGATCTGTGTGCGGTAGGTAGCCACGTTTCTCCCCTTCCGTAGCCGAGTGGGGTTTCCCCACCCTTTGTGTCTACATCCGAACGCTCCGCTCTCGCCAGGGCTTTGCGGCCGACTGTATGTGTGGGTTTTGTGTGACTTGATCCACCGGCGTCCGCACCGTGGGACCGCCGGGAAGCCGCGTGCCCGGAAACGCAATAGGGTTCCGGCCACATCCGCGAACGAGGGACGGCGCACGGCATGGGCATCGAGGACCGCTTTGGCACCGCTTCGCTTCGGCGAGCCGTACTGGACGCGTGGGTCGCGTCGCCCGCGCGTTTCCGGGAGGACGCGAACGCCGAGGAGGAACTCGCCCTCGGCGGCTATCGCGACCGCCTGGTGGTCGAACTGGCGCAGAACGCCGCCGACGCCGCGGCTCGGGCGGGCGTGCCGGGCCGGCTCCGGCTGACCCTGCGCGGCGGCGTCCTGGTCGCGGCCAACACCGGCGACCCGCTGCACGCGCAGGGGGTCGAGGCGCTGTCCACGCTGCGCGCCTCGGCCAAGCGCGACGACGGACCCGAGGCGGTCGGCCGGTTCGGCGTCGGCTTCGCCGCGGTGCTCGCGGTCACCGACGAGCCGTGCGTGCTCTCGCGCAGCGGCGGCGTGCGCTGGTCCCTGCAGGAGGCCCGCGACCTGGTCGCCGAACAGGCCCGGGCCAACGCCGGATTGACCGACGAGCTGGCCCGCCGCGACGGCGGCGTGCCGGTCCTGCGGCTGCCGATGCCGGCCGAGGGCACCCCGCCCGAGGGCTACGACACCTGCGTCGTACTGCCGTTGCGCGACGGCGCCGCGGTGGACCTGACCGCGCGGCTGCTCGCCGAGATCGACGACGCGCTGTTGCTGACGCTGCGCCGTATCGGCGAGATCGTGATCGAGACCCCGGACGGCGTGCGCACGCTGACCAGCCGCGCCGACGGCGGCGCGATCGTGGTCACCGACGACGGCGTGGAGACCCGCTGGCGGGTCGCCGAGGACGGCGGCGCCCTCGAAGCCGAGCTGCTCGCCGACCGGCCCACCGAGGAGCGCCGCCGGGCCGCGTGGTCGGTGCTGTGGGCCGTGCCGCTGGACGCCGCCGACCAGCCGCGCCGACCGGGCGTGCGGCCCGTGGTGCACGCCCCCACGCCCACGGACGAGCCGCTGGGGCTGCCCGCGCTGCTCGTCGCGTCCTTCCCGCTGGACCCGACCCGCCGGCACACCGCGCCCGGCCCGCTGCGCGACTTCCTGATCGAGCGGGCCGCCGAGACCTACGCCACGCTGCTGGGCACCTGGCCGACCTCCACCACCGGCATCCTGAGCCTGGTGCCCGGGCCGACCGCCGAGGGCGAACTGGACGGGCTGCTGCGGCACCGAGTGTTGAGCCGGCTCGCCGACACCGCGTTCCTGCCCGCCGCCGCGCCCGCCTCCGAGGCCGAGCCGAACGACCCGGACGCGCTGCTGCTCGACCGCGGCACCGCCGCGCGCGACCGCGACCTGCTGCGCCCGCGCGACGCGGTGCTGATCGAGACCGCGAGCCCGGGCCTGGTCGACGCGCTGGCGCCGGTGGTGGCCGGGCTGCTGCCCGCGGGTCTGGACCGCAGCGCGGCGCTGCGGGTGCTGGGGGTGCGCCGGTTGCCGCTGGCCGAGGTGGTCGACCAGTTGGCCGGCATGGACCGGGAGCCGGCCTGGTGGCGCGACCTCTACGACGCGTTCGACCCGGCCGCCCGGGACGCGCTGGGCGCGCTGCCGGTGCCGCTCGCGGACGGGCGGGTGGTGCGCGGGCCGCGCGGGATCCTGCTGCCCTGCCCGGACAGTCCGGACCTGGCCGCGCTGGACGTGCTCCGGCTGCGGGTCGCGCACCCCGAGGCGACCCACCCGCTGCTGGAGCGGCTCGGTGCGATCCGGGCCACCCCGCGCGCGGTGCTCGCCGACCCCGCGGTGCGCGCGGCGGTGACCGAGAGCGAGGACGGCGACGACATCGCCGACGCGATCCTGGAACTGGTCCGGGCCGCCCGGATCGGTCCCGGCGACGAACCGTGGTTGTCCGCGCTGCTGTTGCCGGACGTGGACGGCGACGCGGTCCCGGCCGGCGAACTGATGTTGCCCGGCAGCCGGATCGCCGCGGTGGTCGAGCCGGACGCGCTCGGCATCGTCTACCCGGACCTGGTCGAGCGCTGGGGCGAGGACGTGCTGGAGGCGGTCGGCGTGCTCGGCACGTTCGGCCTGGTCCAGGAGGACGACGTGGTGCTCGACCACGACGGCTGCGACCACGACCTGGACGCCGAGGACGACTGGCTCGACGACGTGCTCGACCACATGCCGGACCAGGGTGTGCCGCCGGTGCTGGCGTCCTTCGTCGCGGTGCGCGATCTGGACCTGGTCGCCGACGACGCGTGGGACGAGGCGCTGGAGGTGATCGCCACGCCGCCGCTGCGCACCGCGGTGACCGAGCCCGCGCACGTGCTGCTGCCGGACGGCGGTACGGCCCGGGTGCCCTCGTACACGGCGTGGTGGCTGCGCGGGCATCCGGTGCTGGACGGCCGGCGTCCGGCGGGTCTGCTGGCCGCCGACGGGGATCGGCTGCTGCACGGGCTCTACGACGAGGTCCGGGCGAGCCTGGACCCGGTCTTCCTGACCGCCCTGGGGGTGCGTACGACGCTCTCGGCGCTGCTGGCCGACCCGGACGGCCCGGACGAACTGCTCGAGCGCCTGGCGGACCCGGAGCGGCCCGTGACCCGCGATCAGCTTCGCGCCCTGTACACCGCGCTCGCCGACGTCGCGCCGGAGCGGCTGTCCGCGCCGACCGAGCTGCGCGGCGTCTCGGGCGGGCGGATGACCGTCGCCGACGTGGCGGACGCGCTGGTGGGCGACGCGCCGGACCTGGCGGCGCTGGTCGCCGACGACGCCACGCACGTGGTGCTCCCGGTCCGGCCGGACCGCGCGGAGGCGCTGGCCGACCTGCTCGACGTACCGCTGCTGTCCGAGACGATCCCGGGCAGGGTGCTCTCCGAGGGCACTCGGCACGACGTGCCCGACGACGTGCTGGCCGCGATGCCGGACGCGCCCAAGGAGTACTTCGAGCACGAGGAACTGGTCGTCTCCGGCCCGAACGAGAGCGAACTCGACGCGGACTGGCGCTACATCGACGGTCAGGTGCACGCCACCACGTTCGAGGGTGTCGCCCGCGGCCTGGCCTGGGCGGCGGGGGAGTGGCACCGCCGCTTCGAGGTCGAACAACTGCTCACCCACCCGGAGAACGCCGCGCACTTCGCCACGGAACGCGACTTCGACGGGGTGTGAGGGCGACCCGACCGCTCCGGGACGCCCGGGCTCACCCCCGGGCGTCCCGGAGCGTTTCCTCGATCTCCCGACGGCGGCTCGCAGGCACGCTCCGGCCCTGTTGGCGCCGCACCCAACCGGAGACGCGCCAGCCCACCTCGAGCAGGGCCGCGCCGATCAGCGCGATGCCCACCGCCGTGCCGTTGTTGCCCTGGTCCTGCGGATACAGCGCGAAGAAGTCGGCCACGAACGGGACGTAGAGCGCGATCAGGAAGGCCGCCCCCATCGCGGCGATCAGCGCGATCCGCCACCACGTGTACGGGCGGGCGACGATCGCCAGGATCCAGAGCGCGACCAGGAACAGGGTGATCACCGCGCTGGTGCGGTCCTGGTCGAGGCTCGAGCCGTGGTTGAGGCGGGCCAGCCAGTAGGTCAGGAACGTGGCCGCCGCGGCGACCACGCCGCCGGGGATCGCGAAGCGCAACACGCGCGGCACGAAGCCCGGTCGGGCCCGCTCGGCGTTCGGGGCCAGGGCGAGGAAGAAGGCCGGTACGCCGATGGTGAGCGAGCCGATCAGGGTCAGGTGGCGGGGCAGGAACGGGAAGACCACGCTCGCGACACCGGTGAGCAGGGACAGCAGCAGCGCGTACACGGTCTTGACCAGGAACAGGTTCGCGACCCGCTCGATGTTGCCGATCACCCGGCGGCCCTCGGCGACCACCGAGGGCAGCGTGGCGAAGCTGTTGTCCAGGAGCACGATCTGCGCGACCGCGCGGCTCGCGCCGCTGCCCGAGCCCATCGCGACGCCGATGTCGGCGTCCTTGAGCGCGAGCACGTCGTTGACGCCGTCGCCGGTCATCGCGACCGTGTGGCCGCGCGCCCGGAGGGCCGCGACCATCGCCCGCTTCTGCTGCGGGGTGACCCGGCCGAACACGGTGTGGTTCTCGAGCGCCTGCCCGAGTTCGGCCCGGTCCTGGGGCAACCGGCGGGCGTCCACCGCGTGTTCGGCGCCCGCGAGGCCCAGTTCGGCGGCCACCGCGCCGACCGAGAGCGCGTTGTCGCCGGAGATCACCTTGGTCGCCACGCCCTGACCCGCGAAGTAGCGCAGCGTCGCGGCGGCGTCCGAGCGCAACCGCTGCCGCAGTACCACCAGCGCGGCGGGCCGGGCCAGGGCGCCGGCCTCGTCGGACAACGCGTCGGCGGTCGCCAGCAGGAGCACCCGCAGCCCCCGCGCGCCCGGTTCGTCCACCCGCGCGAGCACCGGGTGGCCCTCGGCCAGCAGTACGTCGGGCGCGCCGAGCAGCCACGTGCCGTGGTCCGCGAAGCTCGCGCCGCTCCACTTGCGGGCCGAGGAGAACGCGGCGACGTCGGTGACCGGCCAATCCGGCGGCGCGGGGTAGGCGTCCACGATCGCCTGGAGGCTCGCGTTCGGCCGCGGATCGGAGGCTCCCAGCGCGCCCAGGGCCGCGTCGATCGGCAGCGTGTCGTCGAGCGGGCGGACCTCGGCCACGTCCATCCCGCCCTCGGTGAGCGTTCCGGTCTTGTCCAGACAGACCACGTCGACCCGGGCCAGGCCCTCGATCGCGGGCAACTCCTGGACCAGGCACTGCTTGCGACCCAGGCGCACCACACCGACCGCGAACGCGACCGAGGTGAGCAGCATCAGGCCCTCGGGGACCATGGTGACCAGGCCCGCGACCATGCCGCGCAGCGCGTTGGGCAGGCCGTCGTCGGTGCGCAACTGGCTGATGATCAGCAGGACGCCCACCGGGATCATCAACCAGGTCACGTAGGTGAGGATCCGGTCCAGCCCGCGGCGCAGTTCCGAGTCGACCAGGGTGAATCGCCCGGCCTCCTCGGCGAGCCGGGCCGCGTACGCGTCGCGGCCGACCTTGCCGGCCCGGAAGGCGCCGTTGCCGGCGGCCACGAAGCTGCCGGACATCACCTGGTCGCCGACCTTCTTGTGGACCGGGTCGGTCTCGCCGGTGAGCAGCGACTCGTCGAGTTCGAGCGCGTCCGCCTCGACCACCACGCCGTCCACCGGGACCTGTTCGCCCGCGCCCAGTTCGCACACGTCGTCCAGGACCAGTTCGCGCGCCGACAGTTCGGCGGTGTGCCCGTCCCGGCGTACCCGCGGTTTGGCCTCGCCGACCACGGCCAGGGCGTCCAGGGTGCGCTTGGCGCGCAGTTCCTGGATGATTCCGATCGCCGTGTTGGCGACGATGACCAGGCCGAACAGGCCGTCCTGGATCGGGCCGACGATCAGGATCACCACGAACAGCGTGCCGATGATCGCGTTGAACCTGGTGAGGACGTTGCCCCGGACGATCGCCGAGGTGCTGCGGCTCGACCGGGTCGGGACATCGTTGACGCGGCCGTCCGCCACACGTTCGGCGACCTCGGCGGTGGTCAGCCCGGGGAGGACGGCGGGGGCTTCGATCATGCCCTGACGTTACGTGGGCGAATGTCGGATTCTGTGGCTATTCGTTCCGTGGCTCTTCGTCACTCGTCGTGCGGACGGAGGGCGCCGCGTGGTCGCCGGGCTTCGGCCGAGGTGTGGGCGGCGCCCGGCTCAGTCCTCGTCCGTGCTCCGCAGTCGACGGCAGTACCAGAGTCCGAACAGGCCCAGGCCCGAGCCGGCCAGCGCGCACCACGGCCACCAGCCCCGGCCGTCGTCCTCGAGCGTGTCGCGCATCAGCCACGCGGCCACGAACAGCGCGAACCAGATCAGGCTGCCGACGCCGACGAGCTTGATGATGTCGCCCTCGTGCGGAGGCGGCGGAGGACGCATGCCGGTGTCCGGGTCGGGGGCCTCGACCGCTCGCCGCCCGGCCGGCGCCTCGGATGCCTCGGACGTCTTCGGCTCGTCTGCCCGCGGCTCGTCGTGGACGGCGGCGAACTCGGTGGTCTGCCCGCCGGACAGGGCCGGGTCGAGGGCCGGGCTCAGGGCCGGGTCCAGGGCCGGGTCGTAGGCGCTCGCGCCGTGGTTCGTGTCGGGGGAGTACGGGTCGGGGCCGCTCGACGAGGACACCGCCGCGTAGCCGCCGGACTCGCCCGATGGGGACACCGCCGCGTAGCCGCCGGACTCGCCCGATGGGGACACCGCCGCGTAGCCGCCGGACTCGCCCGACGGGGGTGCCGCCGCGTAGCCGCCGGACTCGTACTCGGCCGGCGGGTAACTCGCCTGCGGGTAGGTCTCGGCTCCGTAGGCGGCGTACTCGCCGCTGCCGTGGGCCGCCGGGTTCGGATCGTACGCCTGGTATTCGCCGCTGCCGTGCGCGCCGGCGTTCGCGTCGTAGGCGGCGTATTCGCCGCTGCCGTGCGTGCTTGCCCCCGGGTCGTAGGCGGTGTACTCGCCGCTGCCGTGCGGGCCCGGGTTCGCGTCGTATGCCTGGTATTCGCCGCTGCCGTGCGCGCCGGCGTTCGCGTCGTATGCCTGGTATTCGCCGCTGCCGTGCGGGCCCGCGCCCGGGTCGTGGGCCGTGTACTCGCCACTGCCGTGGGAGCCCGCGTCGTACGCGTCCTCGACGGGACCCGAGGCCGCCTCCGGGCGCGTCGCGCCCGTGTCGTCCGGATCCGGCGAGGTGCGCCGTCGTTTCCCGCTCCCGTGCCTGCTCACGAAACCTAGGCTACTTGGCCGCCCACATCGGCCCCGCGCGCGTCCCGACGAACAAGCGGAGGGACCGGTTCCCTTTTTCGCTGTGGTGTCTGGCACCCTTTTCAAGGTCTCCCGGTACGGGTCCCATCGTGCCGTGTGCGTGTCTTGACTCCCCGTTCCCACGCTCCGAGGATCCGCATGTCCCCCCAGGCCGCCGCCGCGACCGATTCGCACGCCCCCCGTACGCCGAGGAGCGGCCTCGACCGCTTCTTCAAGATCTCCGAGCGCGGCTCGTCGCCGCTGCGCGAGATACGCGGCGGGCTCGCCACCTTCTTCGCGATGGCCTACATCGTCGTGTTGAACCCGATCATCCTCGGCTCCGCGCACGACAAGTACGACCAGCAGCTCTCCCAGCCGCAACTGGTCACCGCGACCGTTCTGGTCGCCGCCGTGATGACCATCCTGATGGGCCTGATCGGCAACATGCCGCTCGCACTGGCCGCCGGACTGGGCATCAACGCGATGGTGGCGTTCCAGATCGCGCCGCAGACCACCTGGGACGAGGCGATGGGCCTGGTCGTCCTGGAGGGCATCGGCCTGCTGATCCTGGCCGCCACCGGGCTGCGCGAGGCGATCATGAACGCCATCCCGCTGGTGCTCAAGCAGGCGATCGGGGTCGGCATCGGCCTGTTCGTGACCCTGGTCGGCCTGGTCAGCGCGGGCGTGGTGACCCGGGTGCCGGACAAGGTGAACTCCACCGTGCCGGTCGCGCTGGGCAGCGGCGGCACGCTGCAGGGCTGGCCGGCCGTGGTCTTCTGCTTCGGCCTGGTGCTCACGTTCGTGCTCGTGGTGCGCAAGGTGCCGGGCGCGATCCTGATCGGCATGGTCGCCTCGACCGTGCTCGCGGTGATCGTGCACCAGGCGGCCGGCCTGGACAAGGCGGCCTGGGGGCTGACCGCGCCCGAGGCGGACGGCGTCGTGGACACGCCCGATTTCGGACTGATCGGCAACGTGGACCTGTTCGGCGCGTTCGGCCGGGTCGGCTTCATCACCGCGTCGCTGCTGATCTTCACGCTGCTGCTGTCGAACTTCTTCGACGGCATGGGCACCATCATCGGGGTCAGCCGCGAGGCCGGGCTGCTCGACAAGCAGGGCAAGGTGCCGAACCTGGGCCGCATCCTCACCGTGGAGTCGGTCGGCGCGATCGCCGGCGGCGGCGCCTCGGCGTCCTCCAACACGGTCTTCGTCGAATCCTCGGCGGGGGTCGGCGAAGGCGCCCGGACCGGCCTCGCCAATCTGGTCACCGGCGGCCTGTTCGCGCTCGCGCTGCTGTTCACGCCGCTGGCGAAGCTGGTGCCGGCGCAGGCCGCCACCCCGGCGCTGGTCGTGGTCGGCGCGCTGATGATGACGCAGATCAGGCACATCGAGTGGGACGACATGACGGTCGCCGCCCCGGCGTTCGTGACCATCGCGCTGATGCCCTTCACGTACAGCATCACCACGGGGATCGGCGCGGGCTTCATCCTGTACGTCGTGCTGCGCAGCGCGGTCGGCAAGGCTCGGGAGATCCCGGTGTTGTTGTGGATCGTGTCGGCGTTGTTCGTGGTGCACTTCGCGATCGATCCGATCGAGCAGGTGTTGGGGGTGAAGTAGGGGGTTGTGGGGCGACGGGGCGGGGGCCTGAGTCGCGGGGGGCGACGGGCCGGGGGGCCTGAGTCGCGGAGACAGCGGGTCGATGTGCCGGAGTCGTGTCGGCGGCGTGCTGCTTGTTGGGCGACTTCGTCGCCGGCTCGCGAGGCGCCGCATTTTCTTTCCCCCGCAAGCTCCTCCAAGAAAAAGCGGCGCCACCCGCCGGGGGTATGTGGGGGGTGGGCTGCGCGGCGCGCCACCCAACACC